>JAOZOF010000092.1 GCA_029933425.1 Marinilabiliaceae bacterium | reverse complement strand
CATTTTAATTATCTTTGTTCAGCTTGAGAATTTAAACTATGGAATATATCGTATCGGCCAGGAAATATCGTCCAACAACTTTTCAATCGGTTGTGGGACAGTCGAGTATAACAACTACCTTAAAGAATGCCATTAAGAACAATCAACTGGCGCATGCGTACCTGTTTTGCGGTCCGCGGGGTGTAGGTAAGACCACCTGTGCCCGTATCTTTGCAAAAACCATCAACTGCAGTAATGTTTCTGCCGATTTTGATGCATGTAATGAGTGTGAGTCGTGCAAGGCTTTTAATGAGAACCGGTCGTACAACATTCATGAACTTGATGCTGCAAGTAACAACACTGTTGAGGATATGAGGAGCCTGATCGATAAGGTGCGTGTTCCGCCTCAGATGGGTAAATACTCTGTGTATATCATCGATGAGGTTCACATGTTGTCGTCACAGGCTTTTAATACTTTTCTGAAAACATTGGAAGAGCCCCCGAAACATGCTATTTTCATATTGGCAACCACTGAGAAGCATAAGATAATTCCTACAATACTTTCACGTTGTCAGATATTCGATTTCAACAGGATATCAGTAGAGGATGCCGTAAATCATTTGAAATATGTTTCTCAAAGCGAAGGTGTGTCAGCAGAGGAGGAAGCGCTGAATATTATTGCTCAGAAGGCTGATGGAGCTATGAGGGATGCCCTGAGTATCTTCGATCAGGTTGTTGCTTTCTCAGGGAAAGATATAACTTATCAGCAAGTAATAGAGAATCTTAACGTACTTGACTACGACTATTACTTTAAGATAACGGATGCGTTGCTTGCAGGAGATTATAAGCAGACTTTGCTGATATTTGATGAGATATTAAAGAAAGGATTTGATGCCCAGCATTTCATTTCCGGTTTGGCAGGTCATTTCCGGGACCTTCTTGTTAGTAAAGACCCTGCAACTGTTAGGTTGATGGAAGTAGGCCCGTCTGTTAAACAAAAGTATGCCGATCAGGCGGCAAAATGTTCTATCGATTTTTTATATGAAGCACTTGAGACTGCCTCTGAGTGTGATTTTCAGTATCGTTTGGCAAAGAATAAGCGGCTTCATGTAGAGTTTGCCCTGATAAAGATGTCCCGCATCTTACTAAAAAAAAAAGTCTGACTGACAGGGATGATAACCTTCATTCGAAACAAAAGGAAGTAATTAAAGATGACGGTGGAGACTCATTCACCGGACAAAAAACATATGTCAGCGCCAGGGATAAAGCAAAAGCTACTCCGGCAAAGAAGGTTCGCCCAAGATCAACTGCCATAACAGACATTTCGAAGGATGTTGATAATAAAGATGAAAAAAACGGACTGTCATCTGTTGAAGAACAGGGGAGTGACGCTGTTTCAAAACATCAGAATGCTGATAACGATCCATTCACCAGGGAAGATCTTGGAGATGCCTGGAAAAGATACCTTAAAACTTTAGAGAAAGATAATGTAAGTCTGCATTCTATTCTTCTTAACCATCCTCCCGAACTGTTGGATGAAGAGAAAATCGAGATATCTGTACTATCTACACAAAAGAATGAATTGGAGCATGGTAAGGTTCAGTTAATAAACTACTTAAGAAAAGAGCTCAGGAACAACAAAATCTCATTGTCGATAAAGATCCAGAAACAGGAGGAGGTTACACGGAAAGTTTTTACCGCCGCTGACAAGTTCAAGATGATGGCGGAGAAAAATCCGGCTTTGATCGATCTGAAAAAGAAATTAGGGCTGGATCTTGATTAAAGAAGCCAAAATTCAGGAGTAAAATTGTAGCAGATTGTATTTATTGTGAATGATGGTCTTGTCAAAGATCGTAATTACATTTATTGATCCAAAATGTTTTTTTATGAGACCTTTACTTTACTTTTCCATAAAGGTCATAATCCTCAGCTCCTGTGATCTTCACATCATAAAACTCACCGATCTTCAGATTATTTTCAATTGGTATTAGTACCTCCTGATCGACTTCGGGTGAATCGTACTCTGTACGGCCCGTAAAGTATTCTCCTTCTTGTTTGTCGATTATAACTTTTAATATTTTGCCAATCTTACTTTGATTGAGGTCGTAGGCAATGCCGTTCTGTATTTCCATGATGCGGTCGGCACGCTCCTGTTTGATATCATCAGGAACATCATCTTTGTAGGTCTTCCAGGCATAAGTATCTTCTTCGTGTGAGTATGGGAAAACGCCGAGCCGCTCAAAGCGGATGTCTACGACAAAACGTATGAGTTCTTCAAAATCCTTGTCCGTTTCACCGGGATGACCGGTGATAAAAGTTGTCCGCAGGTGAATATCGGGAACCTCCTTGCGCATACGTTCTATCAGTTTGTATGTCTGTTTTTTGTTCACACCACGCCGCATCAGCTTAAGCATGTTGTTGCTGATATGCTGAAGGGCAATATCGGCATAGTTGCAGACTTTCGGGTTATCATTCATCACTCTCAGGATGTCGAACGGGAAGCCGGCAGGGTAGAAGTAGTGCAGCCGTATCCACTCTATGCCATTGATGTTTGAAAGTTTTTCAACAAGTTCAGGAAGCTGTTGTTTGTCATTGATGTCAATACCGTAGTAGGAGAGGTCCTGTGCTATTACCTGGAGCTCTTTTACGCCCTTGTCGGCAAGTCGTTCCGCTTCGTAGAGAAGATCGCTCAAAGGGCGGCTTTTATGCTTCCCTGTAATGATGGGAATGGCACAGTATGAGCATTTACGGTTACATCCTTCCGATATTTTCAAGTATGCGTAGTGCGGAGGAGTGGTAATGGAACGTTCAAGCATCAGGTCGTGGCGGTATGTTGCGCCAATTTCTGAAACTAAGTTCTGCCAGTCGAATTTACCGTAAAACTTATCCACCTCGGGCAGTTCACCTTCAAGCTGATCAAAATACCGCTCCGAGAGGCAGCCCATAACGTACAGTTTTTTTATTCTTCCCTGTTTCTTTGCTTCTGCAAAATCGAGGATGGTTTCAATACTTTCCTCTTTTGCATCACCAATGAAACCGCATGTGTTGATTATCACGATCTCCCCTATTGCATCTGCCGGGTCATGTTCAACCGAAAGTCCGTTCGCCTCAAACTGACGAATGAGGAATTCACTGTCCACAAGGTTTTTGGAACAGCCCATGGTGATTACGGAGACTGCCCCCCTCCGGCTCCCCCCTGAGGGGGGAGAGGTCGGAGTTTTGTTGTCGCTTTTATGATTAGTCATTTGGTTTATTTTTTATCAGGAAAATTGAGGCATACTGCGTCAAGCCTGTTTTTTGTAATATTCACCGGTCTTCTCTATCGCTGTTCCACGGGAGTATTTAGGATAAAAACCGAGTTCTTTTTGTGCTTTATCAGTCGAAAAAGTGTAATCGGTACAGATATAGTTTACTGCAAACCTGCTGAACTTAGGATTGTACCTTACGACAGGCCGCATAAGCCGGGTAATTGCTTCCGAGATACCTGCGAGGAAATATGCAGCTTTGTACGGAAACCACAGGTTCTTGGGGAAGAGTTTGTAACCTGCACGTATAACTATCCGGTCATAGAACTTGAAAAAGTTCATGGCTTCTCCATCAGTGATAAAGTATATCTGTCCGTTCACTGTTTCCCTGTTTTCCCAAAGTGCTTTTGCTGCCAGCACATGGGCAAAAGCCATGTTGCCGACATACACATGCTGACATTTTGCTTTGCCGTTCCCTATCCTTACATAAAAGCCTGTTTTAGCCATGGCGATCAGAGACCCGACATGGTAAGCATCATTCTCTCCATAAATATCGGCAGGCCTGAGGATTATCGTTTTTAACCCCTCCTGATGTGCTTTGGTTACGGCCAGTTCACTTAGATGCTTTGATTTTCCGTAAGCCATAAGATGTTTCTCGGGATAGGGCTGGCTCTCATCGACACCGATCATCGGCTTGCCGGTATATACGGCATCGAGCGAACTTGTATAAATCAGATTTTCTACATGGTTTATTTTACAGGCGTCAATTACATTCCGGGTGCCATTGACGTTAATATCTAATACCACCTCTTCGGGATGAGTGCCCCAATCAATGATGGCTGCGGTATGGATTACCAGATCAATTTTTTTCAGGGCTTCAATAACAGTATCACGATCACTGATATCCCCTTGTATTTGAGTAACCTTTTCTTTGTAAATCCCATCATACGGTTTGGTATCAAATATTGCAACACTGTCAATTTCGAACGGATTATCTTCTGAAAGTAATTCTTCAATTATCCTTTTTCCCAGAAAACCCGAGCCACCGGTGACCAATATTTTTGGTTTATGATGCTTTGGGTTCAGATTCGTCATTTTGACTATTTTTGTATGAATATCAGGTTAAAAATAATATATTTTAGCAAATGGTTATGACAAAACAAATATATTTGATCAGGGCAGGAGAGAAGGAAACTTACAGTGATTTTGGTAAAAGGATAGAAAATTGTATTGCCGGAATTATAAAAAATGAAGATATATTTAGGTTGAGCTACACTATTACTCTGGAGAGCCCTCCTGCGATATCTGTCATTCCGTTTAAGAAAGAGAAAATCGCTGCTGTATCAATTTGGCATAATGGTTCCGGATTTATTGCATCAGTTCTTGATCAACAAGGTTTTTCAGGAGTCTACACTGTTACGGAAGCCCTGCCGGTATCGTATGAAAAAGACTGGCCTGACGAAATGAAAACACCCGGTATTTGTTTACTGACCCTGTTCAGGAAAAAACAAGGAATTGACCGTTCCGTTTTTCTTGATCGCTGGTTTAACGGTCATACGCCGCTCTCATTGAAGATCCACCCCCTGTGGCACTATAACCGGAATGTGGTGGAACGGTTTATGCCGGAAAATGCAGATCCCTGGGAAGGGATAGTGGAAGAGCACATGCGAAGCAGATCAGAGCTGTTGAACCCATTTAAATTTTTCGGGAATCCTCTGGTTATCATTCCTCGTATGATCAAAGTTTATTCCGATACACGATCGTTTATTGACTACGACACTATTGAACCTTACCTTGTGTCTGAATTTATTGTAAAATCGTAATATGGTATGACAGTTGATATGCCTTATTTAAATTGTTTCATAATCTAAAAGCTATTTCAATGAAGAGGTAATGTAGTATTAGACGTATTTTTAATATCTTGTTCCGTTACCTTATTTGTATAGGGATTTTAATGATCTAAACCAATATTTTATGAATAAGATCTTGTTTGCTTTTTTGCGCATAATGCGTTTTATCGGCACTGTTCGTTTGAAGTTAATGGGAAAGACTGAAGAAGACCTGCATGCAGACCGTGTGATCAGTGGAAAGTCGTGGGATGAATTTTGCGAACAATTGAAGTTAGCAGGAACTGTCCTGAAATATAGCGGAGCTCCGCAGGATCCGTTAAACCAGGCCGAAGGGGTGCGTTATCTCACTCGTCTGACACGTGCAGCATTGGAAGCCTATGTTGAATATGCAGACCCCTCATTCCCGGTTTTTAGAAGAATGGTGCATGAAACCGTGAAGATGGGGGCTGACAATCCCGACAATTACTACTTTAATGCTCAGATAAGCGGAGAGCATGAATATAAGATTACCGGCAGGAGAAACACGGTTCACTATATCGGATTTTTTACCCAAAACGGAAACTATGGTACAACCGGAGGTCTGGCACCTTGTGGAACTCTTGAGGGAGATGAGTTGGTACTTGAGTCTGACGGAAGTTTTGAGATCATCCTGAGTAAGGAGAGGAGAGGAAAAAACTGGCTTAAAATAGAAGATGAAACCGGAATGGTCATGGTCAGGCAGACTTTTCTGAATCGTTTTGAAGAGACACCTGCGGAGTTAGAGATTGTCAATCTGAATGGGCAGAAAGCCCCGGCTCCGCTTACTCCGAAAAAGATAGATGAGGGGTTAAAAACAGCAGCAATGTTTGTTGCCGGAGCACCGTTGCTGTTTGCCCGTTGGGCTAAAGGATTTCAGCAACATACCAACGAACTGCCCATGTTCGACCCGGAAACCTCTAATGCTGCCGGCGGGGATAAAAACATCATTTATTATCACAGTCATTGGAAACTGAATGAGGATGAGGCTTTAGTAATACGTGTAACGCCACCCGGGTGCGACAGTTGGAATTTTCAACTTAACAATTACTGGATGGAATCGCTCGACTATCGTTATTTCAATATCTGTGTAAGTAAAGGGACTGCAAAATATGAAGAGGATGGCAGTGTGCTAATTGTGGTTGCCCATAGCAATCCTGGTATTGGGAACCATATTGATACCTGCGGTCATCATGAGGGTACAATGACCTGGAGATGGTACCGTTTGGAAAAGAGTGAGAAGCCGGTTCAACCTCATTGTGAAGTAATACCACTATCCGAATTAGGTAAAAAATGAACAGAAAGAATAAAATAATAGCAGGCGACTTTAAGAAACAACCTTTGTGGTTTCATGTCATCAATAGCGCCTGGAAACTTACTTATCCGTTGGGTACGAAAGTGAAACTGGATAAGGATGAACTTATCAGGGCGGCAAAGAAAACAACCGGATTGAATGACTTTGGCAAAGATTTCAATGCAGAGCCGCTAGAAGTGATGCTGGACTCACTGAACAAAGAGGCAAGCCTGCATGCTGCCGGCAGGTTTATCATCAGACAACGGTTGTTGAATCTACTCGCTGTACGGCTCAGGGCTGAAGATATGTTTAAGAAATATCCGGAGATACTGGAGCAGGAATTGTACCCTATTCAGTTGATCACCGGACTGCAACGCACGGGAACTACAAAATTACAGCGTTTACTGGCTGCAGATCCCGATACCCGTGCGCTGCTTAGCTGGGAAGCAATGAATCCGGCTCCCGTTAACGGTGATAAAACAGATGGGAGAGCGCGCATCAAGATCGCAAGATCCAGTGAAAAGGCATTGAAGGTAATGTCTCCCGGTTTTTTTGCTATTCACCCTGTGGAGCACCTTGCTCCCGAAGAGGATGTGTTGTTGCTGGATGTTTCGTTCATGAGCCAGACAGCCGAGGCCATTACTAATGTTCCGACATATTCGGCATGGCTGGAGAAAACAGACCAGTCTCCGGCATACGAATATATGGTGAAGCTTCTTAAATTGTTGCAGTGGCAACGACCGGCCAAGCGTTGGGTGTTGAAAACGCCGCATCACCTGGAGTTTCTTGATCTTGTTGACAAATATCTCGGAAATGTGCAATACATCTGGATACACAGGAACCCTTACGAATCTATCCCATCCTTTTTGAGTATGGTGGCGCATTCCCGGGCAATGTTCTCCGATCGTGTGGTTGAAAAAGAGGTGGCACAGCACTGGGTCAGAAAAAGTGGTTATATGCTCGACCGTGCTTTGGATTTCTACGATCGAAACAGGTATCGTCTGAATTTCATACATGTAGAATATGAAGATCTTACCCGGGACTCTATGAATGTTCTTCATCGTATTTATGACGCCAGGGAGGAAAAGATTGATGAAGCCCTCGAGAAAACATTTATGTTTGCAAATAAACAAAATAAGCAGGGTAAATATGGCCGTCATATTTACCGGTTATCGGATTTTGGCATTGACAAGGAATTTATTGACAGGTACACAAATAAATACAGGGAATTAAGAAAAAAGGAATGAGCAATAGAGAGAAAGAATACAATAATCCTTTTAGTGCTACTGTTAAAGGAATCATGGATCTTTTTAAACAGAGGGAATCTGTAGGCAAATTGGGGGATGAAGAAAACCTGAAGGGGAAAAAGGTGTTGATCACCGGGGCAAGCTCGGGACTGGGACTGGCAGCGGCAAAGGAACTGGCAAGGCGGGGGGCAGTGGTTATTATGGCCGTCAGAAGCGGAATTCCCGTAAAAGGGGATGAGGTAAAATCTGCCTCAGGCAATTCAAATGTTCACATGTTTTTTTTGAATCTTACGGACTTTGATTCTATCCGTGAATTGGTGAAACAGGTGAAGAGCCGGTTTGGCAGTATTGATATACTGATATGTAATGCAGCGGTAGTATCCGCCAAAGCGCGAAAGACGAAGCACGGGCTGGAAGAGATGTTCTCTGTGAATTATCTGGCAAAATTTGTATTGATCAATCTTGTGTTAAAAGAAAAGTTGTTTAACACAGACGGGCTAACGGTCCCCCGTATCATTTTTGTGTCTTCGGAAAGTCATCGCAATCCTAAAGTCTTCGAATGGGATACCTTTGGTGTCTTTCAGGTATATGGAATGGGAAAATCCATTGAGAGATACGGTTACTATAAATTGTTGATGACAACATTTGCATACGAGTTGTCACGCCGCCTGAATCCGGGAAACAAAACCGCTTTTTCAATATTTGCACATTGTCCCGGGCCTGTTAATTCGAATATAGCCCGTGAAACACCGGGGATTTTTCAGCCTATGCTAAAATTGATATTCCGTATTTTCTTTCGCTCACCTGAGGCTGCTTGCGAAACAGTAGTTTATCAGGCTGTCTCACGGCAACTTGAGGGAATGAAATGGAACTACATGTTCCTGATGAGCCGTAAACCGGTCGATGAAAAAGCCTCCGATCCGGAAAATGGAAGGCAACTGTGGGAAAAAACGGAAGAATTGCTCAGGGGAAAAGGAATTGCTTTTTGAACAAATTAAAATTAAGTATTCATAAATATTAAAAGGGGTATCTATTAAGCAATATTTTAGATGTTACTTTCTCCATCTTTTCAAGGTTTTACTATTTGAAATTTCTTTTGCGTAGAACAATCAAGGTCTTTTCAATGAAATATTTCAAGACCTTGAATCGTCCGAAATGTAATGAAGGACATTCAAGCGTCATGGAACGGAAAAGTCAATAAACAAAGGAATCTCAACATATTAATTTCCGTTATGTTTATAACTTTTAAATAGAACCCAAATTTGTAGGGATGCTCAAAAGGCTTCAAATACCGGGCTGTTGAACCCTTTTCAGGGTTCCGGTTTTATTGGTTATTTGCCTTCACAGGTTTCACCAGTGGTTATTGTTGTTTGTCTCCTTTCGGAGACTTTACTCTAATTTTCATCCCACCGACTGCTGCTTTCCTGTAGTGTATGATGAAATGTGTAAATACAGTAGCTCAAAGGGGAGGGCCGGGGTGGGGCTGCTTACTCTTTGAACAACGAATCCACAAACTCCTCTTTGTTGAAAAGCTGCAGATCTTCAATGCCTTCGCCTATGCCGATGTATTTAACCGGTATTCTGAATTGGTCCGAAACACCGATAACAACACCGCCTTTAGCTGTACCGTCGAGCTTGGTAATTGCAAGGGCAGTAACCTCGGTAGCGGCGGAGAACTGTTTGGCCTGTTCAAAGGCATTTTGCCCGGTTGAGCCGTCAAGGATCAGAAGTATCTCATGGGGGGCATCAGGAACGACCTTTTGCATCACGCGCTTTATCTTCGAGAGCTCATTCATCAGGTTAACTTTGTTGTGCAGTCGTCCTGCAGTATCAATTATAACCACATCGGCATTTTGTGTTTTTGCTGCCGACAGTGTGTCGAAAGCAACTGAGGCAGGGTCGGAGCCCATCTTTTGTTTTATCAGTGGAACGCCTACGCGGTCGGCCCAGATATCCAGCTGATCGATAGCAGCAGCACGGAATGTGTCGGCAGCTCCAAGCACTACCTTTTTCCCGGCTTGCTTGAATTTATGTGCAAGCTTGCCGATCGTGGTTGTTTTACCAACGCCGTTCACACCTACAACCATTATCACGTACGGGTTATCGGAAGGAGGGAGGTCAAAATCTCCCGCTGTTGTAGCCTCGTTCTCGGCCAGAAGTTTAGCGATCTCTTCACGCAGTATACTGTTGAGCTCAGATGTGCCCATGTACTTATCTTCCGCAACACGCTTTTCAATCCTTTCTATAATTTTCAGTGTTGTGTCAACACCCACGTCGGATGTGATAAGAACCTCTTCAAGATCATCCAGTACGTCATCATCCACCTTTGATTTGCCTGCAACAGCACGTGTAAGTTTTGACAGAACGCTTTGTTTTGTTTTTTCAAGTCCCTTGTCAAGATTTTCTTTCTTCTTTTTATTAAAACCACCGAATAATCCCATAATCTGTTTTTTGTGTCATTCATCAATATCTCTTTCATAAAAAGAAATACCGACTCTGTTTATATGTTTAATTTTGTTACCCTCTGATCCCTATTTAGGGGGAATAGAAGTGAAACAGGGAAGCAATAAATTTTTGCCCCTCAAAGATATCATTTACAAATAAATAAAAAAAGCTTCCCGGTAACAGGAAGCTTTTAAAATATTGTCAGTGTCAGAATTATTTTCTATTGAAGAATTCTTTGGTCTTCTCATTAGGTACTATCTCCTCACGGAAAGTGTATGCTCCGGTTTTCGGCGACTTTACCATTTTGATCACTTTGGTGTGACCTTTACCTTCACCTTTTTGTAATGTTGCAACTGCTTTCTTAGCCATGACTTAATTATTTTATTTCACGATGAATAGTATATCGCTTCAATATAGGATTATACTTTTTTAATTCCATTCTGTCAGGAGTATTTTTCCTGTTTTTTACGGTAATGTACCTGGATGTTCCGGGCATTCCGCTGTTTTTATGCTCAGTACACTCCAAAATTACCTGAACGCGGTTACCTTTTCCTTTTTTAGCCATTGTACTCCTTTATTAATAGTTTTTAATAAATCCTTTTTCTTTTGCACTCTTCAAAGCGGCTGTAACACCAACTTTGTTTATCAGTCTCAAACCTGCGGCTGAAACTTTAAGACTTACCCAGCGGTCTTCCTCGGGCAGATAGAACTTTTTAGTAAACAGGTTTGGGTAAAATTTACGTTTTGTTCTTCTCTTTGAGTGAGATACGTTGTTCCCAACCATTACTTTCTTACCTGTTATTTCACAAACTCTTGACATCGCTCTATAATTTTTTTCTGATACGTTTTTCAAACAGAGCGCAAAATACGCTATTTTTCTTCAAAAAAACAAATGTCACACTGATATAATTAAACTTTTTTATAAAATTTTCCTGTTTCAAGATACTTTATCAAAAGAACCAGTCCGTATTCGGCACTTCGTTGTATATTTCGCTCCCGTATTTTGCCGAATGAGAACCTGATACTGTATGTTTTTTCAGGGGTTGCGATACCTATCCATACCGTACCTACAGGTTTACCCGGAATGATCACAGGTTTAGCCCCTACAGTGCGTGTGGAACAACGGCTGTAGACAATGCGTTCCTTTACTTCACCGCCGGGGCCTGCAATGCCTGATGTTGCTATGGCATAATCCGTCTTCAAAAGTCTTTGGGCACCCTCTGCCATTTGTTCAACCACTTCACGGCTGACGGCGCCATGCTCCTCTAAAATGTCATGTTCCACAGCGAGAACTTCTTCTTTAACACTGTTTGAGTAGGCGATAACTCCGCCTTTGAAATATTCAGAGCTGCCGGGTATGGCTGTTATCAGATGACCGATGGTACCGCCGGTGCAGCTTTCGGCTGTGGCAACAGTTGCTTTTTTCTCTTTCAGAAGTCTGCCGAGGATGGCAGCAGGCGGTTCATCGGCATACCCGTAGATGTTGTTACCTACGATTGCATCAAGCTTTTCAACTTCCTTTTTCACAAGTGAGTCAAGATATTTCTTGTCATCACCTCTTGCCGTCAGGCGGAGGCGCACTCTTCCGGGGGCAGGCAGGTATGCAAGTGATATTTCATCGGGCAATGCCGTTTCCCAGTCGTGAAGCTTTTCTGCGAGTTCGGCTTCCGGGTAATCAAAAACAAGAACGGTTTGATGGATTATCACTCCTGAGCTGAATTTCTTTTTCAGACGCGGAATTATCTCA
>JAOZOF010000091.1 GCA_029933425.1 Marinilabiliaceae bacterium | reverse complement strand
TCCGTCAAACTGCAGGTATCTTCTTCAAAGGTGATATCCATGTGGAGCATCTGGAGCTGATATGATAGCAGGAAGGCGAAGGCTCAAAGAGGGAAAGCTTTGGTATTCGGTAATCAGTGAACAGTAATCAGTCGGCAGTCTGCAAAAAACAGTACATGGGAGCCGGAAAGTTGAAGCTTGACGCGTTGATAACAAAAGAACTTGAAAACTAAAAGCCCTTAACACTGTAACCATAGAGCCATTCAACACTTTAGCACTGTAACCCTTTAACCCTAGAACCATTTAACACTTTAACCATGTAACCCTAGAATCACTTATACCATCCCGCATACATCAGGTAGTTATTGGCTATCTTCTCGATCATTTCCCGGGTCTGATCAGGCTCAATGTCCTTGATCTTTTTTGCGGGTACCCCGGCATAAATGCTGTTCGGTTCAACTACGGTACCGGTAAGTATCAGTGAATTGGCTGCAATTATTGAGTTTCGTCCGATAACTGAATGATCGAGCACGGTGGCACCTATCCCGATCAGAACATTATCCTCTATTTTTGCACCGTGTATTGTTACATTGTGGCCTACTGAAACATTATTGCCGATATCGATGACTGATTTCTGATACAGGGTATGAAGGACAGTGCCGTCCTGTATGTTCACTTTATTTCCTATGCGTATGGAATTAACATCACCTCTTATAACTGTTCCGAACCAGATACTGCAATCGTCACCGATAACAACATCTCCTATGATTACTGCATTTTCTGCCATGTAAACATTTTCTCCGATCACGGGAGTAAATCCTCTTACAGATTTTATTAAAGCCATCTTCTTTTTTTTGTAAAAATACAATCAAATTACGGGGAGATAAAACTATTTTTGCTTTTAATGGTTTTCTAATAATGAAATTGTTCAGCAAAAGTATAATTGTCAGTAGATTAGGATTTTTACGTTTTTTATTTTGAAAAAATCATCCATATCGGAAACTTTTTGATATGATATTGAGTATAACCATTTTATTTTTAACAGAATTATGAAATAATTCAGTGTTTAATAAGATTGTTTTTCATTTTTTTAATATAGTTTTACATCGAATTTTTCAAATCACCATTAAACAATATTTAATATAAACTTCACAACCATATTATTATGGGCAAAAGGTCAAAAGTAATTGAGAAAGATGAAGTGGTAGTAAGGTTTTCGGGAGACTCCGGTGACGGAATGCAGCTTACCGGAACGCTTTTTTCTTACACTTCAGCAATATTCGGGAACGACATTTCCACATTTCCCGATTATCCTTCAGAGATTCGGGCTCCTCAGGGAACTATAGGGGGAGTTTCAGGTTTTCAGGTTCATTTCGGACACAGCGAGGTATACACTCCGGGTGATTATGCCGATGTGTTGGTGGCAATGAACCCTGCAGCGTTAA
Organism: Marinilabiliaceae bacterium; assembly: GCA_029933425.1. GTDB lineage: Bacteria > Bacteroidota > Bacteroidia > Bacteroidales > Marinilabiliaceae > JAADEM01. The sequence goes on along the minus strand of JAOZOF010000091.1, from coordinate 10,449 downwards.
AAGCAAATTCCAAATGGATGAAACCCGGAGGAACTATCATAATAGACGTGGATAGTTTTGATGAGAAGAATCTGCGTAAGGCAGGTTATAAAACTGATGATCCTATAACTGAGGATAAACTGGGAGATTTTAATATTATTAAAGCGCCTATTACTGCTCTTACTAAAGAAAGTCTCAAAGATATGGGGCTTGACAACAAGAGTATACTCAGAAGTAAAAATATGTTTGCTCTCGGGTTGGTATACTGGCTTTTTAACAGGCCTCTTGACAACACGAAAGAATACATCACGAAGAAATTTAAGAAAAAACCGATTGTTGTTGAGGCAAACCTGAAGGTACTCGAAGAGGGATATAACTACGGATCGATAATTCAGGCTTTAACACCTTCCTACCAGATATCGCCTGCCGATATTGAAAAGGGATTTTATCGTAACATTAATGGTAATACGGCAACTGCATGGGGATTTATTGCTGCTTCAGAAAAAAGTGGCCTGGAACTTTTCCTTGGATCTTATCCTATTACTCCGGCTACTGATATCATGCAGGAACTTAGTGCACGTAAAGACCTTGGCGTAAAGGTTTTTCAGGCTGAAGACGAGATAGCAGGTATCACAAGTACTATCGGTGCCAGTTTTGCAGGCGATCTTGCAATCACATCAACTTCAGGACCGGGTCTTGCTCTTAAAGGTGAAGCCATTGGTCTTGCAGTAATAGCAGAGCTGCCGATCGTGATAGTGGATGTTCAGAGGGGAGGGCCTTCAACAGGTCTGCCTACCAAAACGGAACAATCCGATCTTATGCAGGCATTATACGGACGTAACGGTGAGAGCCCTGTAGTGGTGGTTGCCGCGAGTACACCAACAAACTGTTTTGATTATGCATTCTATGCATCGAAGATCGCAGTTGAGCATATGACCCCGGTCATACTTCTTACCGACGGATTCCTTGGTAACGGAACACAGCCCTGGAAACTCCCCGATATGGATGAGTTTCCTAAGATAGATGTTCCAATGGTGGACAGAAATATGAAAGACTGGGAACCGTATCTTCGTGATCCGGAAAAACTTTCACGTTATTGGGCTATTCCGGGAACACCGGGATTTGCACATCGAATAGGAGGTCTCGAGAAGGATTATAAAACAGGAGCAGTATCTCACGATCCGTTGAACCACCAGAAGATGACAGATGTTCGTCAGGCTAAGGTCGACAAGATCGCTGATTACATTCCGGAACTTGAACTTATTGGCGAAGAAGATGCCGACCTGCTTATAATTGGTTGGGGAGGAACATTCGGTCATCTTTATACGGCTTACGAGGAGATGACAAATGAGGGTTACAATGTAGCTCTGCTTCATTTTAATTACATCAATCCTCTTCCTAAGAATGCATTTGATATTCTTAGTAAGTTTGATAAAAAAGTAGTTTGTGAACTTAATATGGGACAGTTTGTAGGTTATCTGCGGATGAAGTTCGAAGGAATGTCATTTACCCAATATAACAAGGTTCAGGGATTACCATTTACAGTTAACGAATTGAAAGAACATTTTAAAAAATTACTGGAGGAATAACTCATGTCAGGCGTTTGTAAATTAAAGTTTACCGATTTTAAGAGCGACCAGGGAGTACGCTGGTGTGCAGGTTGTGGTGACCATGCGATTTTGAACTCGGTTCAGAAAGCCATGGCGGAACTGGAATATTGTAAAGATGACGTTGCCGTTATCTCCGGTATCGGATGTTCTTCACGTTTCCCGTATTATATGGATACATACGGATTTCATACACTTCACGGGCGTGGAGCTGCTGTTGCTTCAGGTGTGAAGCTTGCAAATACTGATCTGCATGTTTGGGATATCACCGGCGATGGCGATGCACTTGCTATCGGGGGTAATCATTTTATCCATCTTATCCGTCGTAATATCGATATTAACGTAATATTGTTCAACAATAAGATCTACGGATTGACTAAAGGACAGTATTCACCTACATCTAAACGGGGGTTCATTTCAAAGACATCTCCTTACGGAACTATTGAATCTCCCTTCCGTCCGGGTGAACTGTGTATCGGTGCACGTGGTCAGTTCTTTGCACGTACAGTGGATAAGGAGCTGAAGCTATCGGTTGAGGTGTTCAAAGAATCAGCAAAGCATAAAGGAACATCAATTGTTGAGGTGCTTCAGAATTGTGTGATTTTCAATGATAAGGTTCATGCAGAGATCACCGATAAAGAGTACAAGGAAGACAGAACTATCGTTCTGCGTCACGGCGAAAAAATGATTTTCGGAAAAGAGCGTAACAAAGGTTTGATGCTCGATGGTATGACCCTGAAAGCTGTAACCATTGGCGAGAATGGAATTACTGAAGATGATATTCTTGTTCACGACGAGAAGACGGATGATATCTCACTTCATCTTAAGCTTGCCGACATGGAGTATCCAAACTATCCGGTTGCACTTGGTGTGATACGTAATGTAGAATCCAAAGCATACGACTATTGTATGGAGAAACAGATCAGGGAGATTAAGGAAAAGTCATCTATCAAATCACTGAAAGACCTGTTGTATTCAGGCGACGTGTGGGAAGTGAAATAGATCTGATTTTAAAATAAAAAGACGGGGTGACTACGGAAAATTTCGGATAGTCATCCCGTTATTTTTTTGAATTATCCCGGAATCCCGGGAAAAGATAAACAGTTGAACCCAAACTATGCAATAGAAAACTATTTTCGTTTTCTATTGCATAGCGAAAAAGAACTACATCCATTTTGGTCAATAACCAAAATGGTGTATTTCTAAATCGGGGTTAACCCTTACTAAATGCAGGCTTGCCCGTCCGGTCAGGCGGGTAGTTCGCTATTTTATAGCTCCTACTGCATAAGTCGGGTTAAACTGTTTAAACGTTTATTTGTTAAATGGATAAAGTTTATAGGTTTGTAAATTGGTAGGTTTGTTGATTGATAAGTTGAAGCAAATCAACCAAGAACATAAAACCTACAAACCAAAAACCAATACCATCGTGGCAGAAGAGAAAATAGAACTATCGAAAATATACCGACGAAGGATGACCGATCGTGACATCTTCCAGGAGCTGATGTCGTTCAAGGTGAAAGAGGTATTATTGATCGCAAATTATTACGATTCATACAGCATTGTGCGTGAAGGTCGGTTCTTTGATAAGATAATAGGTGAATACCTTCAGCTTAACCTTTTCACCTCACCAAGGATAACCAGTGTGGCAAACTGCGATGATGCCATGGATGAGCTCAGGGATCGTAATTTCGACATGGTGATCATAATGGCAGGACTTGACAAGCAGCTTCCTGTAAGGGCAAGCCGCAGGATCCATAGCCTTATGCCTGATTTACCGGTACTGTTGCTCGTGAACAATAATGCAGATCTGAAATTCTATGATGACGAAGGGGGCAATACTAAACATATCGACAGGGTGTTTGTGTGGAACGGCGATACCAGGGTCTTCCTTGCGATGATAAAGTATGTTGAGGATAAGATGAATGTTGAGAAAGATGTGAGGGTAGGTGATGTAAGGATAATCCTTCTTGTTGAAAATTCAAGGAAATATTATTCCAGATATCTGCCCCTGCTTTATTCCATTATCATGCGGCAAACCCAGTCGATACTTTCGGAGGAGACATCTGACCAGATATATAAAATAATGAAGATGAGGGTGCGGCCCAAGATACTTCTTGCAACTACATATGAAGAGGCTGTTGAGATATTCGATAAATATCAGGATAACATAATTTGTGTTATTTCCGATGTGCGTTATAACATGAATGGTGTGCCGGACAGCAATGCCGGTGTTGAACTTATCAAATACGTGAAAAGTAAATCGTCAATGCCCACACTGCTTCAGTCTTCCGAGCCTATGAATTATATGAAGGCAGAAATGGTTGGGGCTGATTTTATCGACAAGAATTCCGATAGCCTGTCTATGGATATCCATAATTTTATTTATGAGAAACTGGGGTTTGGGAACTTTCGTTTTAAAAATGAGCAAGGGGATGTCGTTGCAGAAGCTGCCAACATAAAAGAGTTTATGAAGTGCATTAAGGATGTTCCGATCGAATCATTGTTGTTTCATGCACGCAGAAACGGAATATCGACATGGATCATGGCGAGAGGTGAGATAAGTCTAGCAAAAAAGTTAAGGCCTTTTCAGATAGAGGATTTTGATTCACCGGAAAAGTTAAGGCAGGCTGTGATAGACGCCTTCGAAGAGGTTAAGCTTGAACGGATGAGAGGCAGAGTGGTAATGTTCGATCCTGCTTTGGTGAAAAGTAACCGTTTCATTGTAAGGATCGGTGAAGGCTCATTTGGAGGTAAAGGAAGAGGAATGGCGTTCCTGAGTAATTTTATCGAAAATATCGATTTCAAGAATAATATACTGGGTCTGAATATAAACATCCCGGCTACTACCATTATCGGAGCGGGTGAGTTTACCAAGTTCATTGAGAAGAACAATCTTTTTCATAAAGCATTTGTTCAAAAGAATTATGAAGAGATAAAAGAACTGTTCCTGAAATCGGAATTGAGTGATGAGGTTCAGGATAAGCTGAGACAGTATGTCGACGTTATGGACCGGCCTCTTGCCGTTCGTTCTTCTGGTCTTTTCGAGGACTCACTTCTGCAGCCTTTCGCGGGGGTGTATGCCACCTATATCCTTCCCAATAATCATCCCGATCCGGAAGAACGGTTTGCTCAGCTGGAGATAGCCATAAAGCTTGTGTATGCTTCAATGTTCAGTGATTCAGCTAAAGCATACTTTGAGGCAGTTGACTACAAGATCGAAGAAGAAACAATGGCCGTGATCCTTCAGGAGTTGGTCGGACAGGAAGTGAACAGCCGTTTTTATCCTCATATCAGCGGGGTGGCACAATCATACAATTACTATCCCTTTTCATACATGAAGCCTGAAGACGGTTTTGCTGTTCTGGCAGTAGGGCTGGGTAAGTATGTTGTCGGGGGTGAGAAAGCATGGCGGTTTTGCCCTACTTATCCGAATCTTGAACTTAATTCCATCAAGGATCAGATCAAGGATTCCCAGAATTATTTCTATGCCCTGGATATGAGCAATAATCCAATTGATCTTGTGAATCAGGGAGAAGATGCGGCTATCATTAAAATAGATATTTCAGAGGCTGAAAAAGACGGGAATCTCAACCATTGTGTTTCGGTTTATGATCATCAGAACGACAGACTGGTCAATGACATGTCAGTGTACGGCCCGAGGATAGTGAATTTCTCAAACATCTTAAAGTTTGAATATATTCCGCTGGCAGAATCATTAGAGTTACTTCTTCGTTTCTTCAAGGAGGCAATGGGAGCTCCTGTTGAGATCGAATTTGCCGTGGATCTGAAACGGAATAATTATAATCAGCCTACCCTTTACCTTTTGCAGATAAAACCGCTTATCCGGCTTGAGACACATGCCGATATCAGCTTTGACGATGTTCAGGAGGAGAGGGTGGTTGTTCAGTCACTTAAAGGAATGGGCAACGGACGAATTGAGACTATCAGGGATGTGATCTTTATGAATATTGACAAATTCGACAGAACAAAGACAACCGAAATGGCACGTGAAGTTGCCGAAATGAATAAATACTTTGATTCGGACAATAAGGAGTTTGTGCTGATAGGACCCGGGCGCTGGGGTACGAGAGACCGATTTACCGGGATACCGGTCCTCTGGTCACAGATATCACATGCCAGGGTAATAGTTGAAATGGGACTGCCCGATTTTCCGCTTGAAGCATCTCTCGGCTCGCACTTCTTCCACAATGTGACTTCGATGAATGTGGGATATTTTTCCGTTCATCACGAGAAACAGGATGAGTGGGTTAATTTTGAGATGTTACAGGAGCAGGAGGTGATAAACAGGTCTGAATATTTCACTCATGTAAGATATAAAAATCCGCTGACTATCCTTATGGACGGTAAAAATCAGAAAGCGGTGGTGATGTTCAATGAGGATAAGGAAGAGTATGAGATCCTTTAGTTACCGGCTGTTTTAATTTTCGATTAAACTATTTTATGTTGATACTGTCAAAGGGGTATTGTAATTTGAATACGGCAGTATCCCTGTTTCTGGACGGGCACAACTCATCTCGATGGCCGTAACCCTTATTCACATGCTGTTTACATTGCATTCGGTGAAGGACAGGGAATGATGAGAGGCCGGCTGATGGATGTTCATGGAGCAGGATGTCAGCGAAGCGACCCAAAAAGCGGGAACAAAAATGATTATCCTGAATTTTTCGGCCCTCAGGGCGATGTGCGTTATGTATACAATTTTGTGAGGTGTGTCCGTAACATCGAATAACTTTTAATTCCATAAAGTACGAATGGTATCCCGCTAACCACCAATAACTCACCACTTACCATTAACCACTCATCACTCATCACTTACCACATTTTTTGATTTGTCTGATTTTGTTTTTATATTCAGGTTTTTGTATATGTAAATATTACCATTAACCTGAATAATTATGGACAAGTCAAAAGACATTTACTATCCTTCGAAGGATGTAGTAAAGTATGCTACAGTAAAAGACTACGAGAAACTTTACAAAAAATCCATCAAGGACATCGAGAAATTCTGGGCCGATGAGGCCAAACAACTTGAATGGACCAAATCATGGTCAAAGGTTCTTGATGATTCAGATTTCCCCTTCTACAAATGGTTTGTTGGCGGCAAGACCAATATTATTACAAATGCCATCGACCGCCATTTGAAAAATGCTAACAGGAACAAGCTGGCTCTGATTTGGGAAGGCGAACCGGGAGACATTAAAACATATTCGTATCATGCACTGAACCGTGAAGTGTGTGAATTTTCCAATGTGCTGAAAGCTATGGGTGTGCACAAAGGTGATGTGGTAACCATTTATATGCCTCAGATACCCGAGCAGGTGATAGCAATGCTTGCATGTGCTAAAATAGGTGCTGTGCACAGTGTTGTTTACGGAGGTTTCAGTCATGAGGCAATTGCCGAAAGAGTGAATGATGCCAAGAGCCGGGTGATAGTTACTGCTGACGGAGGTTATCGCCGCGGAAAGCCGACGCATCTGAAAGAGATAGTTAACAAAGCGATGGAGATAGCTCCTACGCTTGAGATATGTATTACGGTGAGGCGGACAGGTGAAGATGTTTACATGGAGAATGACCGTGACTACTGGTACCATGATCTTAAATCACTGCCTATTGCCGAGAAATGCTGCTGTACCGAGGAGATGGATGCCGAGGATCCGTTGTTCATTCTGTATACTTCCGGATCAACGGGAAAACCCAAAGGACTTGTACATACACACGGAGGATACAGTGTTTATACGTCAGCCACACACAGGATGGTATTTGATATTAAACCTGAAGACCGTTGGTGGTGTGCTGCCGATCCCGGTTGGATCACCGGTCACAGTTACATGGTTTACGGACCATTGATCAACGGGGCAACAATCTTTATGTACGAAGGAGCTCCTAACCATCCGTATCCGGATCGTTGGTGGAAGATGATCGACAAGTTTGGTATTAATATATTGTATACTTCGCCTACTGCAATTCGCGGCTTGATGCGTTACGGCGAATCGTGGGTTACAAAACATGACCTCTCATCGCTCAGACTTCTTGGTTCGGTGGGTGAGCCCATCAATCCTGAAGCATGGAAGTGGTATTACAGGGTGGTAGGGAAAGAAAAATGTCCGATAATGGATACATGGTGGCAAACTGAGACAGGTGGTTTTGTGATAACTCCGCTTCCTGTTACTCCGTTGAAACCGGGTTCAGCAACCAAGCCTTTCTTCGGGCACGAGGTTGCCGTGGTTGATGAGAAAGGAAATGAAGTAGCTCCGAACGAGGAAGGTGCTCTGGTTTTGAAAAATCCGTGGCCGGGAATGGCTCGTACTATCCTTAACGATCCCGACAGGTATGTGGATACTTACTGGAAAAAGTTTGAAAAGCAGAAGTGGTATCATGCAGGAGATTCTGCTAAAAAGGATGAGGACGGTTATTTCTGGATAATCGGTCGTAGTGACGATGTGATCAAGGTAAGCGGTTACCGGCTTGGTACGGCTGAGATCGAGAGTGCTGTTGTGAGCCATCCGGATGTGACAGAAGCTGCTGCCATTCCTTTGCCGCATGAGCTTAAAGGTAATGCCATTCATGTTTATGCAATCCTGAAGAATGGGTTGGAGGGTTCGAAACAGCTTGAGAAAGAGATCAAAGATCATGTTGGTCAGGTCATGGGTCCGATAGCCAAGCCGGAAGAGATAGTGTTTGTAGAGTCGTTACCTAAAACACGTAGCGGTAAGATTATGCGCCGAGTGTTGAAAGCACGTGCCCTAGGTGAGGATGAAGGCGACCTTACTACTTTGGATGATTAATTTCTATGCTATTGGGGGCGCGACTTCGAGTCGCACCCCCAATATAGATTATAAAAGTGAGCGGGCGACTCCAAAGTCACCCGCTCACTATATTATCGATTCCTCAAATACTCAGTTCATCAACTCCTCAATCTTTGATATCAACCAGAGTGCTGAATCCTTCGGTTGCCATGCTGCGGTCAACTTTTTTAACAAGACCCTGAAGAACTTTTCCCGGGCCAAGCTCTGTAAATGAAGTTGCACCGTCCTTTATCATGTTCTGAACTGTCTGAGTCCAGCGAACCGGAGCTGTAAGTTGTGATACGAGATTTTTCTTTATCTCTGCCGGATCGGTATGTGGCAGGGCATCCACATTCTGGTAAACCGGGCAAACCGGTGATTTGATATCCGTAACTTCAATGGCTGCTGCCAGTTCTTCACGGGCAGGCTCCATAAGCGGTGAGTGAAAAGCTCCGCCTACAGGAAGTTTGATCGCTCTTTTAGCTCCTTTTCCGGTAAGCATATCACATGCTTTGTCAATTCCTTCTATCGAGCCTGAGATCACTAACTGTCCCGGGCAGTTGTAGTTAGCTGCAACTACCACATCATCGATGCTGTTACAAACTTCCTCTACAACTTCGTCTTCAAGTCCCACAATGGCAGCCATGGTTGACGGCTCTATCTCACATGCCTTCTGCATTGCCTGAGCCCGCTGAAAAACAAGCTTCAGTCCGTCCTCGAACGACATTGCACCTGCGGCTACCAAAGCAGAGAACTCACCGAGAGAGTGACCTGCTGTCATGTCAGGTTTGAACTTATCGCCGAGGGTTTTAGCCATTATCACAGAGTGAAGGAATATGGCCGGCTGAGTAACTTTTGTCTGCTTCAGGTCTTCAGGTGTACCTTCAAACATCAGGTCGGTGATGCGGAAACCGAGGATATCGTTTGCTTTTTCAAAAAGCTCCTTTGCTTCGGGTGAATTGTCGTACAGGTCTTTGCCCATACCAACGAATTGTGCCCCTTGTCCGGGAAATACGTATGCTTTCATGTTCTGTAGATTATTCGTTTAATTGTTTATCTGTTTATCTGTTTATCCGATTTTGTGCAAAGATACGGATATTATTTTTTTATGGAGAATACGGGTGATGCGTTTTTAATTTGTCTAAAGGAAATAAAAGAAAAAAATATCTAATTAAATTATTAGTCTTTAACCCTGTATAACACAAATCATGAAAAAAGTTTTATTGTTTCTATCTGTTTTAGTTTTTACTGTGCCAAAGGCCGGAGCTCAGGATAAGAAACCAAGTGTTGAAAAAAGTACATGGGGTGTTCAGATCGGTATACCACCTTTAGCTGTTTACAATGAGTCGAGGATTGCTGACAAGTTTTCTTTACGAAGTGAGTTAAGTCTGGGATTTGCCTGGCAAAGTGGCATTGAAACACAATGGGCTGTAATTCCGGTAATTCAGATAGAACCCCGATACTATCACAATATTAAAAGACGGGCAGATAAAGGGAAACGTATTGACGGGAATAGCGGTAATTATTTGTCATTGGTAATTGGTGGAGAGCCGGGAGTAGGAATTACATCAAAAGATGTGGAATTATATCCGGGTATATATTTGATCCCAATGTATGGTATCAGACGGAATATAGGTACACACTTTAATTACGAGTTTGCTTTAGGTGTAGGTTATGCCTGGAATTTTCAAAAATACACCAGTTTCTTTTCAGGCGAAACTTACAAAGAAACAGTAGGTGGAGTTGCTCTCGGTGTTCGTATTGCTATTGGCTATAAGTTCTGAAATATGTATTGATAAGAATCATATTTGAAGCTGAAGGAAGAAAATGATCATTTTTTATTTTTGGCTTCAATTTTTTAACCTAATCTTTTACACAATGAAAAAACTATCACTACTTATCATGTTAACTGTTTTTATTAACACCTTGGCTCAAGAGGAACCACCGCGTAAAAAGTTCGATATTCGTTTTGGCGCCGGATGGTCGCTACTTGGTACAGGAGACCTTGGTGCAGTGAATTTTGAAAATGAATTCAATTTTAAATTCAGCAGGTATTT
>JAOZOF010000370.1 GCA_029933425.1 Marinilabiliaceae bacterium | reverse complement strand
GATACCGGTGATCCGGGTATGAACTCAGGTAATCATGTGATGTTGCTTGGAGATTTCATCATCTGGTTGTATGAAGACCTGGCAGGTATTAAGCCTGATCCAGAGATCCCTGCATTCAAACATACTATCATGAAGCCTCAGGTAACAGGTGATCTTACTTTTGTGAAAGCCTCTTACAAATCGGTTTATGGAGAGATAAAAAGTTCATGGAAAGTAGAAGACGGCAAATTCAAATGGGACATAACCATTCCTGCCAATACTTCGGCAACAATTTATGTTCCGGTTCTGAAAGATGAGAGCGAAGTGCGTGAAAGCGAAAAGAAAGCATTGAGAGCCAAAGGTGTTGAGTTTGTGAAAATGGACGGCGACCGTGCTGTGTTCAATATCGTGTCGGGAAATTATTCCTTCACATCCGACGGGGCTAAGATAGTTCGTACTCCAAAATATGTCTCAACCCCGATGATATCTCCGAAAGATACAGTATTGTACAAGGGAGATAAAATATCTGTTACTATTTCCGTAAATGATAAGGATGCTGTGGTTCATTACACTCTTGACGGGTCCAAACCTGACGAATCTTCACCGGTTTACACTAAACCAATTGAAATTACGGGTAATACCACCGTTAAAGCTCGGGCATACAAAAAAGGCGACAACCCTAGTATGCAGACCATTGCAATTTATGATTTTATCGACAAGCAGAAGAACGGCATACACTGGAGCGTTTACAGAGGTGATTTTCAAAAGATGCCGGATTTCAGCAAGATGACTCCTAAATTCTCCGGTATTACATACTCATTTGGATTAAATAAAGATGTGAAGACTCCCGAGCGATTCTTCGGACTTAAGTTCCGGTCAAAGATAAAAATCGACAAACCCGGATTGTACAGATTCTACACATCATCGAACGATGGCAGTAAGTTGTATGTTGACGGAAAGCTGATAGTTGACAATGACGGATTACACGGTCCTGTGCAAAAAAGTGGAGAGATACACTTAACAAAAGGAATGCATGACATTGTTGTGGATTATTTTCAGGGTGGAGGCAGTAAAGTGCTGATGGTATTTTACAGCTCGGAAGATATTGAGTACAGACCTATACCGGGATCGGTGTTGTATAAATAATGGCCTCACCCCCTAAGTGGAGAATTCGTTAAGCCAAAACTGCTCGTTCTTCCCCCTCTCCCTGTCTGAAGCCAGGCGGGCTCGAGGAGAGAGGGATAGAGGAGGTGAGGAAACACAAAAACATTAAAAGAACAAAATATTTTAAGTTATGAAAGAAGTAAAAGTCTCTTTTAAGAGCACATTAAATCAGGGATTATTTTTGTTTTTAATATTTATCCTGTCATCATGTTCCAATGAACCTGCAAAAGATATTTCTTTGCCGCCATTGTTCACCGATAACATGGTATTACAGCAGAAGCAAAAAGTCGTAGTTTGGGGAGAAGCAGACCCAGGAGGTGAAGTAACAGTAAAATTCAAGAATAAAGTTGCCAAAGCTGTAGCCGATAAAAACGGGAAGTGGAAAGCTGTTCTTCCTTCCTCAAAAGTCGGAGGGCCTTATGATCTCATAGTGTATGGAAAAGATACCATAACCATAAAGAATGTTATGGTTGGAGAGGTATGGATATGCTCCGGACAATCGAATATGGAGATGCCTCTTGACGGAAAGTGGTCAACGGTGAACAATTTTGAACAGGAGATGGCAAATGCCGATTATCCCGATATCAGACTTCTGATGGTGAAAAAGGAGATGGCCAATCGTCCTAAAGATAATTTCACAAGTAAAGGATGGGAGGTTTGCTCGCCTGAAACAGTTGGCAAATTCTCTGCTGTGGGATACTTCTTCGGGCGTGACCTTTACAAGGATTTGAAAGTGCCTGTTGGTCTGATTGAAACAGCATGGGGTGGTACATTGGTTGAAGCATGGACAAGTGCAAAAGCTCTGAAACAGATTCCTGAATTTGCAGATACTGTAAAGGCAATTGAGACAGACATGAGGACTGATGAAGAACGATTGGCTGAACAAAAGAAGAAGATGCAGATATGGCCGGATAAGATAGGAGAGATAATCGTAAACAGCGGAACCTGGAAGCATGGATATCAGAAAGCAAAATACGATATCAGCAAGTGGAATACAATGAAACTCCCAACAATATGGGAGCTTGCAGGCGAAGAAGATATTGACGGCATAGTATGGTTTGCACGCGATGTTAACATTCCTGCATCATGGACAGGAAAAGAACTTATATTAACACTCGGCAGGATCAATGATTACGACTTTACATGGTTCAACGGTGTTAAAGTAGGCCGGGGGGTTGATGTAGCTGACCTTCGTCATTACACAATACCCGGAGAGCTTGTTAAAGCAGGAAAGAACAGGATCACGGTCGAGGTGCTGGATATCGGAGCAAGCGGAGGTCTTTACGGTCCGGCTGATGAGATGAAACTATCGCTTGGTGAGAAGTCGATACCGCTTACCGGGAACTGGAAATACAAGATTGATCCCATAAAGATCGATGTAAGTAAACTTCCTGAAAAGCCCGATCAGAATTCTGGTGTGAACAGACCCACTGTTCTTTACAATGCAATGATACATCCGCTGTTGAATTATCGTATCAGGGGTGCAATATGGTATCAGGGAGAGTCAAATGCCGAAAGGGCCTATCAGTACCGCTATCTTTTCAAAACGATGATCAACGATTGGCGTAAGGATTGGAGAGAAGGAAATTTCCCGTTCTATTTTGTTCAGCTTGCAAATTTCAAAAAAGTCAAACCGGAGCCGGGTGATGATTCATGGGCAGAACTTCGTGAAGCACAAGCTATGGCTCTTGAACTTCCGAATACGGGAATGGCAGTCACTATCGATATAGGAGATTCGATCGACATTCATCCTCACAACAAACAGGATGTTGGAAAACGCCTCGCATTTGTTGCATTGCACGATACATATGGATTTGATATCCCTTATTCGGGACCTGTGTACAAATCGATGAAGAAAGAGGAAAATAAGATCAGAATTAAATTTGATCATACCGACGGAGGTCTTGTTGCAAAAAGTGTAGTAGGGACGCATGGCCATGCGTCCCCTCTGAAAGGTTTTGC
>JAOZOF010000369.1 GCA_029933425.1 Marinilabiliaceae bacterium | reverse complement strand
CTTTCCACACATCGCCCTTAAATCTTTTCCAATCCTTTATCACTTCAGAACCTTTTATTACCACATTTTCATTCTCTGCGGCTTTGTAAACGATACGTTTATCATCAGACACTCCCCCTCTCAAAGGATCTACATACTCACGGTAAATTCCTTCGTGCACAATTATCACATCACCCGGCATTGCCTGTCCTGCAGCATGCTGTATGGTTTTAAAAGGATTGCTTTTCGCTCCTACGCTTTTGTCATTTCCATTTAGCGAAACATAATATTCCCGGGCATTAGTATTAACCTGAAATAAAACCAGAAAACAAAAAACAAGAATAAAAATTCTCATATACATCTTTTTTAACTTTTGATTTACAAGATACAAAAATCAGATATATCTTTTTATTAATGAACAAACAGTTTTTCTCAAAAACAATTATCCTTGACTAACCCTGATTTATAAAGAAAAATGTAATAACTTTAGTTCATCCATAACAAATAATACTAAAATGAAAACAAAAGCAGATTACACAGCCCATAAAATAAAAGAAAGCATTAATATCGACGGCAACATAAAAAAAGATGTTTGGAAGAATGCCAAATGGAGCAAGAGGTTCGTTGATCTTGTTACAGGCGATTTGGGGCTGTACAACACACAAACTGCGATCCTGTGGAACAATACCCATCTATATATCGCTTTCTGGGCAGAAGACCGTTTTGTGGAAGCCAAACTGACAGAACCGGGAAGTATTATCTTTCTGGAAAGCGACCTCGAGCTTTTCATCGACGGTAAGGATTGTTACTACGAATTAGAGGTAAATGCTGCCAACACTATTTACGAAGTGTTCTTCATATGGAAAGATGCTTACACCAAAGGCAGCATCTTCGACATACCGGAGTTTGATGTTCATCAGCCGAAGGCATACACTTTCGGTGGTGACTACGACCGCGACGGCGCAACATTCTGGAAAGGCACTCACCCTCGTGGAATACGCTGGGCCTTCACTGGCTACCACATGCCGGGGTTACAGACTGCCGTACAGGTGGACGGAACACTTAACGACAACAGTGATCTCGATAACGGTTGGAGCCTGGAAATTGCTATTCCATGGAATAGCTTAGGACTACTTGCAAGCGGACGCTCACTGCCTCCCCAAAATGGTGATGAATGGAATATCTTCCTCGGCAGATTTCAGAAGCTTATTCAGAACGGAATAGAAATACAGCCACATCCGGCAACTTCACTGAACAGCCATGGAGTTTACGATGCCCATATGCCAGATAAATGGAGCAGGGTGGTTTTTGAAGAATGAGGAATAGCAATAACTATAAGGTATTGAAGTTGTTTAGAACATTACCGTTTAAATTTTCAGATTCTCTTAACTTTCAAACTCTTTTAAGGTCATACTGTCTGACAGTTTCCATTCGGGAAGTCCATTTGTATTTCTTCCCATAACTATCATTACTGCTGTTAAAGGACTGGAAATTCACAAGTCATCCTACCGTTAGGTTCCCCGTCTACAAGGAATAACTTAATTGTTTTTCCAAATTTCTTCTTTTCAAGAATTAATATATTTTAGAAAATACAATAAAAATGATAAACCCAAATTGGTCGTTAGGAAGCGATGAAATCGCTGAACTAAAGACCCCATGCGGGTTAACCCCGATTTAGAGATTCACTGTTTTGGCATTAGACAAAACAGATGAATGTCTTAATCGATGGGCTTTTAGAATTGTTTTGCAATTCTAATGACCATTCTGGGATAAATCTTTTATAGATTTCCCTAACTCCTACTTATTTTCCCCCATTATCATAAAAAGCTCATCTTTCAGTTCTATGGCAATATTCGGATATTCTCCGGCAATATTCCGTGTCTGCTGAAGATCATCTTTGAGGTTGAACAGTTCAACAGGTATATCGGAAGGAATGACACCTCTTTTTTCCCTGAACCATTCAGGCTCGGGATTATCCATACCTGTGGGTGCATCGATATAAAGCCAATCGCCGTCGCGAATTGCCATGACCCTTTGATGCGTGTTGTGAATAATCGGCGGTCTGTTAAAAGGAGACTTCGGATCTGATATCAAATTCAGAAAGCTGTAACTATCAGGAGCAGTTTTGTAAGCAAGAGTGTGATCAAAGTAATCTGCAAAAGTTGCAAACAGGTCGGTAAAACAAACAGGGGTATTGCACTTTGCACCGGCTTTTGTTTTGCCCGGCCATTTTACAATGAACGGAACCCGGTGTCCTCCCTCATAAACATCACGCTTGGCCCCGCGCAGATCCCCGTTACTGTAATGATTGTACTTCAGTATCCTGTTGTAAGCTGTCCCTTCAGCACCGTTATCTGATGCAAAGATCACAACAGTATTTTCGTAAAGGTTGTTTTCTTTCAGAGCTTTGATAATCTCACCTATGTAATGATCAAGCTCAACAACAAAATCACCGTACTTACCTGCTTCCGAACTGCCAATGAACTCTTTTGTGGGTACTATCGGTTCATGAGGCACATGCGGATCGAAATACAGAAAGAAAGGTTTACTTCTGTCGATATTAAACTCTTTTCTATCCCTCTTGCCTCCGTATGTATTAATATATCCGGTCGCTTGCTTGGCTAATGCAGGCAGGCAGTTCTCCCAGTCGAAATTTGCGGGGTCAGGTGTTGTTCCTTTCGGGTAAGGATATCCGTTCTCAAAGAACCATTTATCATTTTTCTGCATTCTGCCGTTTCGCATTTCGGCCAGCATAACCATAGTAAACGAATAATCGAACCCTCTTGTATTAGGAGCATCGATCGGTTTTGAATAATCAAAATCACGGGGTGTTATACTGTCAAGATCAGAAATACTATCCGGATCTTTCAGAGCCTGTTCATAGTTATTGCGCAGTCCCCACTTCCCTATCTGAGCTGTGTTGTACCCCACTTCCCTGAACATATCGGCAATGGTCTTTCTTCCTTTCTCAATCTTACACTCATCGTATGCCTTCCCGTTACCAAAACCTCCGGGCCTGCGCCACGAATACCTGCCCGTCAGGACGCCGTATCTGCTGGGACCGCAGATAGAAGCAGGGGCATGAGCATCCGTAAACACCAACCCTTCCGAAGCAAGCTTGTCAATATTGGGTG
>JAOZOF010000090.1:9805-11923 GCA_029933425.1 Marinilabiliaceae bacterium | reverse complement strand
GCTATGTTTAGTGTTTTGGCTAAAACATTGTAGTTTTATGAACAGAATTATGACTGTTAGTCCTGATCCTTTTCATAAGTTTTTTCTTTTTCAGCCTATGATATTTTGAAAAGTATTAACTTAAATTTTAAAAATAAATAAGTTTTATAACTAGAAGAAATTTAAATAAATATGACAAACATAAGAGGTTTTGCCAGTGACAATAATTCGGGTGTTCATCCTGATATTCTGAAAGCGATGTCGGAAGTAAACACAGGACATGTGGTTGGTTACGGAGACGATAAATACACAGCCGATGTAATTGAAAAGTTCAGGGAAGTTTTCGGCAGGGATGTGGAAGTGTTGTTCGTTTACAACGGTACAGGGGCTAATGTGACATCGATACAGGCTCTGACACGTCCTTTTAATGCTGTGATATGTAGCAGCCTGTCACATATCTATGTGGATGAATGCGGAGCTCCTGAAAAACATTCAGGCTGTAAATTGCTACCTGTTCATGTTTCTGATGCCAAGCTTACCATTGAGAACATAAAACAGCATATGCATGGATTCGGCTTTGAGCATCACTCACAGCCTAAAATGGTATCGATAACCCAGGTTACGGAAGTGGGCACTGTTTATACCATCGGGGAAATAAGAGCAATAGCCGATTATGTACACAGTAACGGGATGTATCTGCACATGGACGGGGCAAGGATATCGAATGCTGCTGTTGCTTTGGGATGCTCGTTCAAAGAGATGACCTTTGATGCAGGCGTTGATGTACTGTCGTTCGGAGGTACCAAGAACGGTCTGATGTTTGGTGAGGCTGTTGTGTTTGCCAACAATGACCTTGCTGCAAACGTGAAATACATACGTAAACAGAGCACTCAGCTTCATTCAAAGATGCGTTATATTGCTGCTCAGTTCAAAGCTATGCTTATTGACGACCTATGGAAGAAAAATGCTGCACATGCAAACAGAATGGCGCAGTTGCTTGCTGAAAAGGTTGCTGAAATACCCGAGATACAGATTACACAGAAAGTGGAAGCAAACGGTGTTTTCTGCATTGTGCCGGAAAAGCTCATCAAACCATTACAGGAGGAATATTTCTTTTATTTCTGGGATGAGTCGAAGAATGAAGTGCGCTGGATGACATCATTCGATACCACGGAAGAAGACATAGAAGGATTTGTATCTCTGATAAAGAAACTGTTAAAGTAATTTTTGTAAATAGTGATCTTTGAGTGAGTTAAGTGAAAATAGAAATGCCGGCAGGATTACTGAAAAGAAACGCTTGATCTACAGTATGATCATTCCTGTCTTGTTCGTTTTCATTGCTTTCACTCTAAAACTTATCGAGACACTTGAGAATGTCAGTTTTGTAAAGTTGGGTGTGAAACCGCATTCTGTCGAGGGGTTGCCGGGAATACTTCTTTCTCCCCTGATACATGGCGATTGGGACCATTTTTCTGCAAATGCAATCCCTTTGTTGATACTTGGGACGGCTCTCTTCTATTTTTACAGAGATATCAGTGTCAAAGTATTTGTTTTTGTGTGGATCTTCACGGGAATACTTTTATGGGCAGGGGGCAGAGCGGGAGTCTGGCATATCGGGGCAAGCGGCGTGATCTACGGATTAGGAGCTTTTCTGTTTTTCAGCGGATTGTTCCGTAATTACATTCCTTTGATAGCCATATCGTTAACTGTTGTATTTTTATACGGCAGTATGTTCTGGGGAATGATGCCAGTGAAATGGGATCTTCCGTATTCGTGGGAAGCACATCTTTTTGGAACGATATCAGGTTTGATACTTGCAATAGCTTACCGTAAAGAGGGGCCGCAAAAGCCTGTACCCTTTTGGTTTTATGAAGAGGAGGAAGAGGATGAGGAGAGTGGAACTGATTCTATCACAGATGATTCCAATAAAGAATAGAAGTATCATTATTCCTTATCTTTTACTGTGTTTGATCTCTTTTCCCGGAACCGCACTGAGATAAAAGTAGGATTTGCAGATTCTTACACATCTTCGTAATATGATTGCGCTGAATATTTTAAAATCTTTTTGTATCTTCAAACCACAAAAACAAAAAATTAAAATAAAAGGTTATGCTTAAATATCTACATGAATTAAAATAC
>JAOZOF010000090.1:7318-9705 GCA_029933425.1 Marinilabiliaceae bacterium | reverse complement strand
GATATCCTGGTACTTATCAGGGGAGGATTCTATGAGCTGGCTGAGCCATTGGTTTTTGGGACTGAAGATGGTGGTGAAAGGATCGAGACCAATCTGCCAACAGGAGCTTTTGAATACCATAAGCTTAAAGATCATTACGTTACGTATGCTGCCATGCCGGGTGAAAAGGTTGTCATTTCGGGTGGTAAACAGATCACAGGATGGAAGAAAAAGGGAAAGCACTGGCAGGCAACAACAGATGCCGATGTAAAGATGCTTGTGACAAACGGTAAAAAACAGACATTGGCAAGGACACCCAATGAGGGTTACTTCATTCCTCCTGTCATTTCCGAAACGCCTGATGTACTGCATTTCAACAAAGGCGAACTGAAAGAATGGAAACACATGGAGAATAACCGTGTAAAGATGTTGTTACGATGGCACTATGGGTATAACTCAATTAAAGAGGTTGATGAGAAGAAACAGGTGGCACTGCTTGAGAAACCACAACCGGGCATTGTGATCGTTTCCCCAAGATATTACGTGGAGAATATTCCTGCATTGATGGATGCGCCAGGGGAGTGGTATTACGATAACGGAGATAAAAAGCTTAGTTACATTTTACCTGAGGGCGAGAACGATCCTGAAGAAATGACAATTGAAGCCCCTCAGTTAAAGGATCTTATCGTGGTGAAAGGAGAAAGAGGAAAGCCGGTAAGAAATCTGCGTATCTACGGATTGAACTTTGAGGGAACATTGCAGGGAGGGAAAGCTGTAAGCTATGTTTACGCTCATGCTAATGAATTCATAGGCAACAGGATAAGTGCTGTAGGTGGTACTGCGATAGATATTGGCATAGGGTGTTATCAGACAAAGATACTTGAGAATCACATCGGGGGAGCAGACAATATGGCCATTCATGTAAAAGGTCCTGAAGACCCTCAGTCGGGTAAGGATATCCTTCGGGAGACATTGATATCGCACAACTACATAGCCGATTGCGGGGGTGTGAACATCGACGCGTCATTTTCTCTTTTTACAACTATTTCGCACAATTACATTACCCGAACGAGGGGGCGCTATGCCATATCTGTGGGAGGGTGGCATAACCTTGAGGAAGCCATTGACGGAGCTTATCTCGTTGAATACAATCACCTTGACGATGTGCAAAAAGATGCAGATGATTCGGGTGCGATAAAGACAGCCGGGGTTACTTTCAATTCTGTTGTCAGGCGTAATCTTATACACGATGTTCATGCGGGATTTTTTAATGATAATGTTGCGTTCTGGTTCGATAACATGTCGCTTGGCTGGGTAAGTAAGGAGAATATCTACTACGATCTTGAACAGGGTGAAATGAAGTTATGTGCTGCTAATCTTGTTGACAATCTTTATGTTGACAATTATGTGGTTCCTGCTCCAAAAAATAAACCTGAAATGTTCATCGAAGGGCAGCCTGAACTGACATACGGGGATGTGAGTATCATTGCACCCGGTGCTGACAGGAACGGCATTGTGCCTTCGGGAAGCAATATTACAGTAAAAACGAAAGTGTTCAATAAAGGGGCAACCGGGATAGCTTCAGTGATACTCTATCGCGACGGTAAGGTGTATAAAACAAAAAAAGTACCTGTGATCCATGGAAACTCCTCTGATGTTGTTTTTAACATAAGGCTGTACGATAAAGGGGAGCATGAACTGGCCATCGGAGGGACCCCGTACAAAAATATCATAATAAAAGGAGAAAAGCCGGCTGTTGTTTTTGAGGACCTTACTCTGTCTGATAATCGTATTCTGAAGGATGAACCGGTTAAGATCAGTGTCTCGGCAAGAAATCTTACTGATAGCAGGCAACAGACAAAAGCAGTTCTTTACATAGATGACAAAGAATACAAGGTGAAAGATGTTGAACTCGAACCGGGAGAAATAATGGAGGTGTGGTTTACGGTTTCACCCGGAGTTGGTGATCATAAGATACGCATAGGTAACTCCGGCGAGCGATCACTGTTGGTTGAAGATTACACTGTTGTTGATGTTACAAAGCAAAAGCTTTATGAGTATTGCTCGGCAAAGGCAAAACCTTATTCGATAACAATACAACAGGATGAGAACAAATACAGGATAGAAGCCGGCGGGTCTGATTTTTACCATGCTGAGGATTCTTATGCTGCTATCTATCTGAAAGGAATAAAAGGGGATTTTGTGGCAACTGTCAGAGTGGACGGATTTGGCGACAGGACACATGAATGGTTCCGTGCCGGACTTTTTGCCCGTAACAAAATGGACAACAGTTTTGATGCTCATCCGGGAAGTAAAGGATCGTTCCTGATATTCACTTCACCAAGCAGGGCAGGTGTTAATTACGATGAGTTCGGCAACGGTTGTATGCATAAGGCAAGCAGTCAGAA
>JAOZOF010000090.1:4941-7218 GCA_029933425.1 Marinilabiliaceae bacterium | reverse complement strand
ATGATGCTGCTTCATCAGTATGCCGATGATGATATCAAATCGGCAGGAATGGGAAAGCCTGAGTTCGCGGAACTGATGACCGGAAAATACACGGAGGAAGAGAAGTGGCAGAAGGTTAAGCCATACTGGGAAGATGCTAAGACAACAGGTTACGGCAGATGCGTACTGCTGAGTGTTGATAAACTTTTCGGGATAAAGGACCTGAATGATTCAACCATTCTTGTGCTGCATGACAAGCTGAAAGATGTCTATGAAACCGATTGGTACAAAACTGTCTTGCAGGATAAAGCAAAAATAAAGTATTCAATTCTCGATGACGGACAAATGAGGCTGAAGGGTGATATGTTCCGCAATGTTGAAAAGTTCGATGCATTCATCAGGATATTCTCTAAAAAGGACATTCAAAAGCTGGCTCAAAGGTATAAAACGCAGGTCACTTCTGTTGATGATTATGAGAGAATGCTCAATGATGCGTTCGCGGATGCCGTTAAACGCGGAATAATAGGTGTTAAATCGGCTTTGGCATACCACAGGATACTGGATTACCGGGATGCTCCTTTGAGTGAAGCAGAGGCTGTTTTCAGAAATATGGAAGAAAACCCGGACAAAACTTTTTCCTTCGATGAGGTAAAGCCCTTTCAGGATTACATAATGCACCGCATAATCCGTCTGGCGCGTAAGTATGATCTTCCTATACAGCTCCATACAGGACTTCAGGCAGGTGACGGCAATTATATCCGGAACTCAAACCCTGCATTGCTGGCAAATCTATTTCTTGAGTACCGTGACGTAAAGTTCGTAATCTTTCACGGAGGATATCCTTACGGGGGTGAATTCGGCTCCCTGGCGAAGAATTTCAGGAATGTGTATATCGACCTTTGTTGGCTGTACATCATCTCTCCTTCGTACAGTGAACGTTATCTGCATGAGTGGATAGAAACGGTGCCGGCAAACAAGATAATGGCTTTTGGCGGTGATTTCGAGAATGTAGAGAATATTTACGGTCATGCTCTTATGGCGCGTGAAGTTGTTTCAAAAGTGCTGATCGACAAGGTAAGGACAGGCTATCTGACAGAAAAAGAAGCAATAGAGATCGCCGATAAAATCCTGTACCGCAATGCTGCAAGCCTGTTCAGACTTGAATAACGTTATGATATTGGTACAGTACAATATCTGAGACCTGAAAGTAGTCGTAATTTTCTCATCACTCTTTTGTGTTTTTTTATAATCTTTGCCTGCGTTTTTGTACTTTTGCACTTTATTTAAAGAATTAAGAATGTTTTTAGAGCTCAGGTCAGGATATTATTTGAAGTGGATCGGTGTTTCTCTTGTCATTACTGCATCGTGTATATCGGAGCAGGGAAAGAAGAGCAGTGCTGATTCCAGGGTGCTTAAGAGTAAGCAGGAAGAACAGATTGTTACAGAAAAGAAGCCTGAGACAACAAAGGAATTGTCCGGTACCAAAAAGGAATATCCGGGTATGGTGTATTTTCCCGGAGGGGAGATAAAGATAGGATCCTACAACGGAAGAGAATACGAACAACCTGTTTTTACCGCTAAAGTTCAGCCTTTTTGGCTGGATAAGAACCTTGTTACAGTTAAGGATTTCCGGAAATTCATCAATGAGACAGGTTACAAGACCGATGCCGATAAATTCGGGAATAGTCTTGTTTTCAGTTTTAAGACAGGCAAATGGGAGTTTATCGATGGTGCTAACTGGCAATATCCTCAGGGAAGAGATAAAAAGCCTGCCAAAGATGATCATCCTGTTACACAAGTTTCCTATCATGATGCCATGGCCTATGCCAAATGGGCAGGGAAACGGCTGCCGACAGAAACGGAGTGGGAGTATGCTGCCCGTAACGGAAAGAATACTGGACAAAATTATCCGTGGGGTAACGATCTTATTGTAAACGGCAAATATATGGCCAATGTGTGGCAGGGGCCGCTTCAACCTGAACCGGAAGTAAAAGACGGATTTTTATATACATCGCCGGTAGGTTATTACGGTGAGACACCTGCAGGACTGACTGATATGTCGGGTAATGTGTGGCAATGGACAGATAGTTACTTCCAGCCGTATCCCGGTTCACAATTTGAAGGCCGTGCCGGGCCTGATGAGAACTCCCGTGTTCTCAGGGGTGGTTCTTTCATGTATGATGAATTCGGCCCTCTGAGTAACTCGGTATGGTTCCGTAGCATGAACACCATAGAAACTTCTCTTTTTAACATGGGTTTCAGGTGTGCAAGGTAGGAGGAAGATTGAAGCTTGAAGTT
>JAOZOF010000090.1:1505-4841 GCA_029933425.1 Marinilabiliaceae bacterium | reverse complement strand
AATGGCAATAGTAGATAAATTTTTAACCAAGATATTTGGTAATAAATACGATAAAGATATAAAAGAGATATCTCCCTATGTTGATAAAACAAAGGAGATATATCCGGAGATAGAGAAGTTAAGTAATGACGAGCTCAGAGAGAGGTCACAGGCATTAAAGAAATATTTGAAAGATGCCGTTAAACCTCTTGAGGATAAAGTTCAGGAGCTTAAGGATAAGATAGAGAATGATCAGATCCCCATCAACCAGAGGGATAAGATCTACAAAGAGATCGACAAGATAGAGAAGGATATTCTCGAGGTTCTTGAGAAAGAGATGCTCAACATTCTTCCCGAGGCTTTTGCAATAGTAAAATCAACGGCACAGAGGTTCAAGGACAATGAAACCATTGAGGTAACAGCAACACAATTTGACCGTGATCTTGCTGCGGAAAAGGACTTTGTTGAGATAAAAGGAGATAAGGCGATCTATCATAATACATGGGTTGCCGGCGGGAACACTGTAACATGGGACATGGTACATTACGATGTTCAGCTTATCGGAGGTGTGGTTCTGCACCAGGGTAAGATCGCGGAGATGGCAACAGGTGAAGGTAAAACTCTTGTGGCAACACTTCCTGTGTTCCTCAATGCCCTGTCGGGCAAGGGGGTTCATGTAGTGACCGTGAACGACTATCTGGCAAAACGTGACGCTGAATGGATGGGGCCTATTTACATGTTCCACGGACTTTCGATCGATTGTATCGATAGACATCAGCCAAACTCGCCTCAACGAAGAAAAGCATATCAGGCAGATATTACATACGGGACTAACAATGAGTTTGGTTTCGATTATCTGCGTGATAACATGGCTGTCTCGCCCGAGGACCTTGTTCAGCGTACACATAACTATGCCATTGTCGATGAGGTTGACTCTGTATTGATCGATGATGCCCGTACTCCTCTTATCATTTCAGGTCCGGTGCCAAAAGGCGACGACCAGCTGTTTACCGAGCTTAAGGGTAAAGTTGACAGGCTTGTAAAGGCACAGCAACAGATGCTTGTTAAAGTTCTGGCCGAGGCAAAGCATAAGATGAAGTCGGACGACAGTAAGGAGAGAGAAGAGGGTTCTTTGCTTCTTTACCGTGTTTACAAAGGATTGCCTAAAAACAAGGCACTCATTAAATTTTTAAGTGAGGAGGGAGTTAAGGCCCGAATGATGAAGACTGAGAACTTCTACATGCAGGAGAATAGCAAAAACATGCATGTTGTTACCGACCCTCTTTATTTTGTTATTGATGAGAAGAACAATACAATAGAACTCACCGATAAAGGTATCGATCTGATAACTGATTCATCGGAAGATCCTCAGTTCTTTGTTCTTCCTGATGTGGGTTCTGAAATAGCCGCATTGGAAAAGTCGGATCTTTCGGATGAGGAGAAACTTGCAAAGAAAGACGAACTGCTTCAAAGTTACTCAATTAAGTCGGAGCGTGTACATACTATTAATCAGCTGCTCAAGGCTTACACCTTGTTCGAGCGTGATGTTGAGTATGTTGTAATGGAAAACAAGGTGAAGATCGTTGATGAGCAGACAGGACGTATCATGGAAGGTCGTCGTTATTCCGACGGCTTGCATCAGGCAATTGAAGCCAAGGAAAATGTGAAGGTGGAGGCTGCAACGCAGACATACGCTACCATTACGCTTCAGAACTATTTCCGGATGTATCACAAGCTTGCGGGTATGACCGGTACTGCCGAAACAGAAGCCGGCGAATTATGGGATATCTATAAACTTGATGTTGTTGTCATCCCGACTAACAAACCTATCGTCCGTATCGACCATGAAGATCTTGTTTACAAGACCAAGCGTGAAAAATACAATGCGGTTATCGAAGATATCGTTAAACTGGTCGATAAGGGACGTCCGGTGCTTGTGGGTACCACAAGTGTTGAAGTGTCGGAACTTCTTAGCCGTATGTTAAAGATACGGGGTATCAAGCATAATGTTCTTAACGCCAAGCGTCACGCACAGGAATCACTGATCGTTGCCGAGGCTGGACAAAAGGGAGTTGTTACCATTGCAACCAATATGGCAGGTAGGGGTACCGACATTAAGCTGACCCCTGAAGTTAAAAAGGCAGGAGGTCTGGCCATCGTGGGTACCGAGCGTCATGAATCACGTCGTGTCGACCGTCAGTTACGTGGTCGTGCCGGTCGTCAGGGTGACCCGGGTTCATCACAGTTCTTCGTATCACTTGAAGATGATCTTATGCGTCTGTTCGGATCCGAACGTATCGTTAAGTACATGGACCGTCTAGGTCTTGAAGAGGGAGAGGTGATCCAGCATTCAATGATCACCAAATCGATCGAGCGGGCACAGAAGAAGGTTGAAGAAAACAACTTCGGTATTCGTAAGCGTCTGCTTGAGTATGATGATGTAATGAACTCGCAGCGTGAAGTGATCTATACCAAGCGCCGTCATGCATTGTTCGGTGAGCGTATTCAGCTCGATATCTCGAACATGATGCAGGACACTTGCGATTCAATAGTTGAAGAGCATCTTGACAACGGTGATTTTGAAGGTTTCAAACTTGATCTCTTCCGGGTATTCTCTGCCGAATCTCCGTTTAGCGAGGATGAGTTCCTTAAAGGTAATATGAATGAACTTGCCGACAAGCTGTTTGAGCATGTGTGGGCAACATACAACAGGAAGGTTGACGCCATTGCCAAGCAGGCATATCCCGTGATAAAGGATGTGTATGAAACAAAGGCTGAGCAATATAAAAATATCGTTGTTCCCATCAGTGACGGACAAAGGGTATTCCAGATCACAACAGATCTTAAGAAGGCATACGAATCGCAGGGAGTGGAATTGATGCGGGCTTTTGAAAAGTCGATAATGCTGATAACGATCGATGAAGCATGGAAGGAACACTTGCGTGAACTGGATGATCTGAGAACTGCGGTACAGAATGCATCGTACGAACAGAAGGACCCGTTGCTGATCTACAAGTTCGAGTCATTCAATCTGTTCAAGAAGATGATTGAGGAGAACAACCGTAATGTTGTTTCTACCATCGTGAAAGCGTATATTCCTATTCAGGATTCAAGCGGTGTACAGCAGGCCAAAGAACGCCGTCGTATGGATTTCAGCCGACTGAAAACGCAGAAGGATGAGTTTACACGTTCATCGGGAGGCGGTGAGAATGAAGATAAAAAGCCGAAAAAGATGGAGCCTGTTCGCGTAGAGAAAAAAGTTGGACGTAATGATCCGTGTCCTTGCGGCAGTGGTAAGAAGTACAAGCATTGTCACGGAAAAGGATTATAAGTTGGTAGGTTAGTAGGTTTTTGGTT
>JAOZOF010000090.1:0-1405 GCA_029933425.1 Marinilabiliaceae bacterium | reverse complement strand
TTTAACCATAGAACCATAGAGTATGTTACTAAATTTTATTCACTGGGATGTTGATCCCGAATTGATTAGTCTGGGGCCATTGCATATCCGTTATTACGGACTGTTTTTTGCCATTGGTTTTTACGTGGGATACCTTATGCTTGAAAAGATGTATAAGCACGAAAAATTGCCGATAGAATGGGTGGAAAAGGTGTTTGTTTACATTGTGATAGCAACGATCATCGGTGCACGTCTGGGGCATGTGTTCTTTTACGGATGGCCGTATTACTCACAACATCCTGAAGAGATATTAATGGTATGGAAAGGCGGTCTTGCCAGTCATGGCGGGGCAATAGGTATTTTGATAGCTC
This sequence comes from Marinilabiliaceae bacterium, assembly GCA_029933425.1. GTDB lineage: Bacteria > Bacteroidota > Bacteroidia > Bacteroidales > Marinilabiliaceae > JAADEM01. The sequence goes on along the minus strand of JAOZOF010000090.1, from coordinate 1,055 downwards.
TTTATATTTACTCAAAAAAGGTAACTCATAAGTCGATGATATGGACACTCGATCGTGTGGTCGTTCCGGTTGCACTTGTAGCCGTGTTCATCCGTATGGGAAACCTGATGAATTCAGAGATCTACGGTCATGCAACGAATCTGCCATGGGGATTCATTTTTGAGCGTAACGGCGAAACAGTACCTAAACATCCTACGCAGATCTATGAGGCTCTCAGCTATCTTGTTGTTTTCTTTGTGCTTCGGTATTTTTATTGGAAAACCGATGCCAAGGAAAAGCAGGGTTTTATATTCGGTCTGTTCCTGATAGGTATCTTCGGATCCCGCTTTTTTATAGAGTATTTGAAAGAAGTGCAGGAGCCGTGGGAAATAAACATGATAAACAGTATCGGACTGGATATGGGACAATTGCTTAGCATTCCTTTCGTACTTTACGGAGTATGGCTTGTATGGAAAGCGAAGAAGAAAGCAGTTGGTTAGTTGGTTCTTTGGTTAGTTAGTTAGTTAGTTAGTTAGTTGGATTTGAGTTTATGAATCACGAACTGAAAACCAAGACCCCTGCCTAAAGCCGGGTCTACCTGGCAATTAGACAGGCAGGCAAGAACCACGAACTAAAAACTAAAAACAAAAAGTTTATGTGATGAATATTGAGAGGTTTGAAGATCTGGAGATATGGCAGGAAGCGAGGGAGCTTTGCAAGCTTGTTTATGAAGTAACTTCTAGAGAGCCTTTTTCAAAAGATTTCAGATTTCGGGATCAGATGAGAGCAGCCGGAGGTTCGGTAATGGATAACATAGCGGAAGGATTCGGAAGAGGAGGTAACAAGGAGTTTATGAATTTTCTTTCCATCTCAAACGGATCTTGTCACGAAATAAGATCACAGTCATACAGAGCATTTGATTGCAATTACATAGATGAAGAAATATTGAACGAACTATTGGAAAGAACAACAAAAGAGGCTAAGCGAATAACCAGTTTTATTCATTATTTGAAAAAATCGGAACGACGCGGCCCTAAATATGATTAAATTTGTCAAAACATAGAACTAATGAACCA
>JAOZOF010000009.1 GCA_029933425.1 Marinilabiliaceae bacterium | reverse complement strand
CAAGAGTGAAATTAAAAAGGCTTTATCCGTCAATTATTGTTTGACATGACACTAGCACCGAACAAAATTTATAAAAGCCTCACGTATAAAAATAAATCCACAGCCCCTGCACCGCAATGCGTATTGAAACTCATGATTACAATATGACTTTTAAAAGCATAATATTGACTAAGGAAACAGCTGTTTTAATAGTTTCCTTTTTTTCAATCATTTTAGTAATTTTTATAGGGGGAAATTCATTCTCATGTGCCATTCTATACGTGGTATTAAAAATTAGATATTATATGAGAATAGAAGAAGTTACAATATGAACCTTATCGAAACTAAATATTTGTTCGCTGTAATTTGTTTTGCATTAGCTATGTTTAATGGGATTAAAGGTTTTGCTCAAGAAAAACCAAATATAATTGTAATTTTTACTGATGATCACGGATTTGCTGACCTAAGTATTCAGGGACAGTTTTTTGATATGAAAACTCCACATATTGATCAATTAGCTAAAGAAGGTATACGAATGACTTCGGGATACATTACAGCTCCCCAGTGTACTCCGTCGCGTGCAGGACTATTAACCGGCCGTTATCAGCAAGAATTTGGGTTGGATGAAAATGGAACTATTCCACTTCCTCTCGAAGAGAAAATTATTCCACAAAGATTAAAAAATGCGGGTTATGTTACGGGAATGACCGGTAAATGGCATCTTAACTATTTAGAAGGGAAAGACTGGATAGAAAAAAATATGCCGGAACTTGCAGGTAAGGAACTAAAACCCGGCGATATCCCTTTCTCTAAACAGTTACCATATCTTCCGTCAGAACGTGGTTTTGATGACACCTTTTACGGTGAGATGATAAATTATTGGGTAAACTATGATTTGCAAGGTAACTCCATAAAAAAACAATTTATAACAGACAAGCGTTTTCGTTTAGATGTCCAGAGTGATGCAGCGGTTACTTTTATTAAACGAAACCACGACAAACCTTTTTTCTTTTACCTAGCTTATTTCGGTCCTCATGTACCTCTCGAAGCAACTGAAAAATACCTCAGCCGTTTCCCGGGAGAAATGCCGGAACGACGACGCTATTGTTTGGCTATGCTTTCAGCTATTGATGATGGTGTTGGCCGAATTGTAAATACGCTCAGAGAATATGATATTTACGACAATACTCTGATTTTCTTTATCAGCGACAACGGTGCCCCGTTATATTTTACAAAAGAGGATAAGCCAATATCATTTAAAGGAGGCGCCTGGGACGGATCTTTAAACGATCCCTATGTCGGTGAAAAAGGAATGCTGTCAGAAGGTGGAATCAGAGTGCCTTTTATTGTTTCGTGGCCAAATGAATTACCCAAAGGTATTGTTTACGATAAAGCTGTTTCATCATTGGATGTGGCTGCGACATCAATTGCACTGGCAGGGCTTAACCCAATAAAAGAACTTGATGGTGTTAATATTATACCTTATTTGAAAGGTGATAAAAAGGGAGATCCTCACGAAGTTCTATATTGGCGTTTCTGGGATCAGTCAGCAATTAGAATGGGAGACTGGAAGTTTTTGAAGTCCGGCAAAAGAGAATTTTTGTTTAATGTTGAAACAGATGACCACGAAAAAGTTAATCTAATATTGCAACATCCGAACAAGGCGAAAAGGATGAAAAAGAGGCTGGAAAAATGGGCTGAAAATCTTTCTAATCCCGGAATATCGGAAGAAGAAACTGCGGTTGAAAAAATGGGTTACGATTTCTATTTTAAAAATTAGAGTTATAAAATATAGAGTGTTTAACAAATATAATTTCGAATGAAAAATACTTTTTTTACATTAATAATAATTATTGCATTAGCTATTGTTCAGAGGCAATCCATTTTTGGGCAAACACAATTTATTACATCAGAAAAAGGGTTTGATGGCGCTGTCCTTGTAGAAAATTCCCATCAAGATAATGATGTAAATTTTGTTACCGTAACTATTCCATATCTTGGCATGAATGGTGATACATTAAACGGACAAGCACGGTTTTATTATCGCTCTGAACTTCTGAGTTCTGAAAACAAAATACCTGTATATTGTGGAGTTCACTACGAAGCTTCTGAAGAAACGGTAAACAAATATATGGATATGGGAATGGCAGTGGTTACACCGTATTTCGGCGAAATACCAATAGAATTTCCATTCGGTAATAGTATTAACTTTTCGAAAGCCATGATTCAATGGGCCAGAAGGCTGCCTTTTGTGGATCGGTCAAAATTTGTTCTTGGCGGATCTAGCGGTGGAGGTTATATGACCCTGGCAATGGGTGCGGAATTTTTTCCTTTGGGTGCATTAGTCTCTAATTTACCATGTCCGAATTGGATTTATGGAACAAATTACCTACTCAAAAATCAGGAGTCTTCAGGTTGTTATCTTCCAAAAGATAAACCGCGACCACTACCGGTCCTTGCACTATTAGCTCCGGGTGCTGACCTGGCTATGACTATTTTTGAAAAGGATCTAACATCAAAAACATGGTACACCTTAAGCCCAATTTCTTATGTTGACCGGATAACTGCCCCTACAATGGTTACGTCGGCGACAGGAGATATGTTGTGTACAATTGATATGATTACATCAAAAAAGTTTTTTACATTAAATAAGGATGAATTTCCTGACAGTTATGTGCGCGATTTAAAAAAGCTAACATCTGGAACCCTGGGCCAGGTAACACTTGAAGAATCAATACCTGAAAGCAAACTGGCAATTCATATTATTGATGTACAAGAAGGGCAATATCAATTTTCTGAAAACGATCCCAAAATTCTTGATGATAAGAGTTATAACATAACATTGCCCAAAGAGATTGACCGGCCATGGTCAAAGGATAAGCAATGGAATATTGTAATTTTAAATGAAGGTGCACCATTACCCTATATCGGGCACAATCGATATCTTTGGAATACTTCAGCTCAATCATTTGTGAAATATTATTTAAATAGGGAAATAGATGTAGAGCAACTAAATGCAGCAAAGCTCAAACGACTATTAGAACGATATTCGGGGAAACTTTCTGAAGTTGCATTGCTTGCAAATGGTAAACCTGCAAACCGGCTAAATTTTGACAGGCTCGAAAAATTAGATGTTGTTACAGGATTATTGGACTATGCTAATATAAGTCCGGCTTACGAAAAAAACTTAATAAAACTGTATGACGCTTCTTCAATAAAACCATTTGGGGAAATATTGACTATAGACCATTTAAAAACCCTGTCTGATAGTTTGCAAATAAATAAAGGTCATTAAATTTATTTTGATATACGGTAGTATTGTTAAAAAAATGAAAAAACTATTTTTTCTTCTTATCACTTTTGCATTTACTTCTGTTTCAGTTAATGCGCAGATTAATCCTGTTCATCTTACATGTGAGTACATTAAAAATCCGGCAGTGGTTGATATTATTCAACCCCGATTATCATGGATTAACATTGCAGAAGAAGGTGCTCGGGGAGAAGTACAAACTGCATGGCAGATTCGGGTGGCCGATTCAGAAGAAAATTTGGATCAGCCTAATCTTTGGGATTCAGGAAAGATATTGTCTGATCAGTCAACCCGTGTAAAATATGAGGGAAATTCATTGGTTTCGAAACAGGAGTGCTGGTGGCAGGTGCGTGTTTGGAATGGGAATGATATTGTGTCGGATTGGAGCGAGCCCGCAATGTGGAGAATGGGATTGCTTCAAAAAGATGATTGGAAAGCAAAATGGCTTGGTGCTCCCTGGCAGGGAGAGGATGCATTGTCCAAACCTAAGGGTGGACCGGATGCAAAGCCTGAAAAATTTGGTCCTCCTGCACCCTGTTTGAGAAAATCATTCGTTGTAAACAAGAAAGTGTCCCGGGCAGTAGTGTTTGTTACCGGGTTAGGTTATTTTGAACTTTATTTAAACGGGGAAAAAGTTGGAGATGATTTTCTCGTTCCTAATCAAACAAATTATGGTAAACGACCTAAATTGATTGATGCGCCTTTACCTATCGAAGACAATTTTCGTGAATACAGAGTAATGTATTTAGCCTATGATGTAAAGGAGCAGCTTAAACAAGGAGATAATGTAATTGGAAGTATTCTGGGTAACGGTTTCTATAACCCTGCCAAATACTGGGCTGAAGGTTATGGATCTCCCAGATTTTTATGTCAGGTCCATATTACATACACTGATGGTACAGAAGAGGTAATTATAAGTGATGATTCCTGGAAGGCATCAAAAAGTCCGATTTTAATGGATATGGTTTATTACGGAGAGTGGTACGATGCCAGAAGAGAACAATTGGGGTGGTGCACTGCTGAGTTTAACGATTCATCTTGGGAAAAAGTAGCAATTAGGAAGGCTCCAGAAGGAAAGCTTGTAGCACATACATCGCCAACTGATAAGGTTACTGAGCAGTTTGTTCCGGTTTCAATAAAAAAGAAAGATAACGGGAACTATATCGTGGATTTTGGTGTTGAAATTTCGGGTTGGTTACGGTTAAACCGTGTGACAGGACTAGAAGGACACAAGATAAAAATTACATTTAACAGCAATCAATATTCGGGAGAGAATACTTATGTATTTAGTGGTAAAGGCTATGAGTCTTATGCTCCCCGGTTCAATTGGTTTGTGTTTAGTAGTGTAGAGATTGAGAACTGGCCCGGTGAATTGAAAAAGAAGCACCTTACTGCTGAGGCTGTTAATACCGACATTGAAACATCTGCCGTGTTCCATACTTCAAATCCTTTATTTAATAAAATAAATGAGATTTGGAGAAGGAGCCAAATTGATAATATGCATGGAGGTATTGCCAGTGATTGTCCGCACAGAGAACGATCTGCCTATACTGGCGACGGCCAGGTAGTGTGTAATACTGTAATGCACAATTTCGATGCCAAAAGTTTTTATCAAAAATGGACCAAGGATATTCGTGGGGCACAAAATATTGAAACGGGTTATGTTCCAAACTGTGCTCCCTGGCAGCCCGGATGTGGAGGAGGTGTTGCGTGGGGGGCAGCAATCTGTGTTATCCCCTGGGAGTTTTATGTACAATATGGTGCCAAAGATATGCTCGAAGATAACTATGATGGAATGAAAGAATATGTGCGGTACATGCAAAAATGGATTGATGAAGAAGGAATTATGTACTCGCAACGTACAGGCAAAGATGGGAAACCGCTACAATGGTTAAACCTGGGAGAATGGATAGCACCCGGTGAGACGGTTTCGGATGATATGATGCATACATTTTATTTCTGGTACTGCGCAAATATTACTGCTCAAACAGCAAAAATATTAGAACTTAATGACGAAGCAAAAAAATATGAAGCCCTTGCCAAATATACAAAGGAAGCTTTTCGTAAGAAGTATTTTGACAATGAGAAAGGAACTTATGGATATGGAGGAGGTAATATTCTTGCACTAAAAATGGGAGTCCCCGACGAACAAACAGAAAGAGTTGTTGGAGCGATAAAATCGAATCTTAAAGCCAGTAACGGGCATATTTATACGGGGATTTTCGGCTCGCGTTTTTTTTTCGAAATACTTGCCGAATACGGAATGCAGGATCTTGCGTATGAGGCATTAAATAAGCGCACTGAACCGGGCTTTGGGCATTGGGTTGAATTGGGATCAACAACAACTCGCGAGAGTTGGGATGAACGTGGTTCACACAATCATCCAATGTTTGGAGGAGGTTTAGTCTGGTTTTACAGTAATCTTGCAGGTATGCAAGCCGACCCGGATTTGCCCGGATACAAGCATATTGTTTATCGCCCCCAACCTGTTAATCAAATTAATGAAGTAATGTATTCTAATATTACACCTTACGGGAAGGCAGGAATATCATGGAGCAATAGAGAAACAACATTTGCCATGAATGTTACTGTTCCTGTAAATAGTTGGGCTACAATTTATGTTCCGGCTCAAATTGAAGATAGTATTTCTGAAGGAGGGGAAAAATATGATAAAGTATCGGGCTTGGAATATCTTGGTTATGAGAACGGATATGCTGTGTTTAAAACAGGTAGTGGAGACTATAATTTTAAAGTAAATAAACAATAACAAAGCAATGCTAAAGTATCTGACATTAATTTTGGGTTTGTTTTTTCTGCTTGCTTGTAACAGAAATGTTTCAGATAAAACATCAGATATTGAACAAGCATTTTGTCAGGTTCCTGATTCGATTAAACCGTGGACATATTGGTATTGGATGAATGATTTTGTCTCGAAAGAAGGTATCTCGAAAGATTTGGAGTCGATGGCAAAGTTAGGAATTGCAAAAGCTTTTATTGGTAATGTTGGAGACCGTATAAATATGGGGAGCGGAGATTTGCCAATGCTAAGTGATGAGTGGTGGGAATTGATGCGGTGGGCGATAAAAGAAGGTAACCGGACAGGGGTGGAAATAGGTGTTTTTAATTGCCCGGGCTGGAGCCAGTCAGGAGGGCCGTGGATTACTCCAGAAAAGTCGATGCGATATATCGTACATTCCGAAATAAAAACAAATGGGGCTCGCAGGTTAAAAACTAAACTTCCTGAGCCTGCGGAATCATTTCAGGATGTTGTTGTTTTAGCTTTTCCCGCGCCATTGGTTACTAATACTTTATCAAATAATAAAAAACAGATAAAAAGCACTCCAAAACTAAAAAATACCGAATTTATTTCTGATGGCGATCTAACTACTTCATTAATGTTTCCTGCCGATTCAGGGAGTAAAAAAAGCTATTCGTTTGAATTTTGGTTGAATAAAGAAATTGAGGCAAAGAGAATTGTTATCTATCCTGCCGAGAAGGAAATATTGGCAAATTGTACACTGTATGCAGAAATAAAAAATGATTTTGTTGAGATAAAGCAATTTAAACTGGACAGGCACAATAGAAGCTTAAATGTAGGAGCGATGCCTTTTGCACCGGTTGCAGTAGCTTTGTCCGGAATAAAATCATCAAAATTCAGGTTAGATATTTCATTCAAAAATAATGGCGCAAATGAAATGTATGTAGGCGGCATTAAAGAAATTGAAATTTCGGATTGTCAGGTTTTAGATAGTTATATTGAAAAACAACTGGCGAAACTGCATCAAACTCCAATATATTCAGGTAACGAATATTTATGGCAAACACAAGCAGAAATCCCCGGAGATAATACAACTGTCGATATTGATAAAATAATAAACATCAGCGATAAGATTAATAATGAGGGAATTCTGGAATGGGATGTTCCTGATGGAGAGTGGATAATTCAGCGAATAGGAATGACTCCGGTAAATGTTACAAACCATCCTGCTTTACCGCATGCAACGGGTTTAGAAGTTGACAGGCTCGACACATCGGCTGTTAGGTTTCATTTTAATAGCTACATTGGTAAAATTTTAGAAGGATTAACTCCTGCAGAAAAAAAAGCATTTAAGTATGTTATTGTTGACAGCTATGAAACCGGGTCACAGAATTGGACAGATGGATTTGTATCTGAGTTTATAAAGGCTTATGGTTATAATCCAATTCCCTGGCTCCCGGTTTATTCGGGGAAAGTAGTTGAAACAGCAGAAAAATCAGACCGTTTTTTATGGGATGTAAGAAGGTTGATTTCCGATTTAATTGCCAAGAAATATATTTTTGAATTAAAAAAATCCGCAAATGAAGTTGGGGCAAAACTTTGGCTGGAAAATTACGGTCATTGGGGTTTTGCAGGCGAATCATTAATTTATGGCGGATACTCCGATTATGTTGCCGGTGAATTCTGGAATGAGGGCCCTTTGGGTGACTGGGAATGTAAAATTGCTTCTTCTACATCACACATATATGGGAAGAATATTGTTTCAGCAGAATCGTTTACAACAGCAGGCCTGGCATTTCAGCGAGCTCCATTGAGTTTTAAAAAACGTGGAGATTGGTCATATACTCAGGGTATAAATCAAGTAGTATTAACTCTGTTTATTCATCAGCCGTTCGAAGATAAAAAGCCCGGAGTAAATGCGTGGTTTGGTTCTGAAATAAACAGGCATAATACTTGGTTCGATAAAGCAAAACCCTGGATAGATTATCAACGAAGAAGTAATTATTTGTTACAGCAAGGTAATTATGTTGCAGACGTATGTTATTTCTTTGGAGAGGATGCTCCAAAATCGAATGGTGTGCAAAAACCATCGTTACCACAAGGCTATTCTTTTGATTTTATAAATTATGATGTAATAATGAATCGTTTGGATGTTAAAGCCGGCCGATTTGTTTTACCCGGTGGTATGTCATATAAAATAATGGTGTTACCCGATCGCCAAACAATGCGACCAGAACTTATTGCAAAAATAAGTAGTCTTGTTGAAAAAGGGGGAGTTATTCTTGGTGCCCCACCACTAAAGTCCCCGAGCCTGAAAAATTATCCGAAATGTGATACCGAAGTTCAGCATATTTCTGAAAAATTATGGGGAAATATTGAAGGGAAAGGAATAAACCATAGAGTTTTTGGTCAGGGGCAGGTTTTTCAAAATGTCAGTTTAGAGAAAGTATTTGAAACTTTGGATTTACATCCTGATTTTGTAACAAATGCAAAAGTCCCGGTACTCTGGACTCATCGATCGGCAAAAGATATGGAAATCTATTTTATAACCAATCAGAGTAATAAAAAGGTATCATTCGACGGATTATTCAGGGTGAAAAATATGGAGCCGGAATGGTGGAGTGCCATTGATGGTTCGGTACGTGCATTACCCAAATTTAAAGAAACTCACACAGGAATTTCTATACCGATAAACTTATCCCCGCTTCAAAGTGGATTTGTTGTTTTTAAAAAGAGAGCAAAAAATAAAACCTTTAAACAGAATTTCCCGGAATTTAAGGTTGTTGCAAAAATTGAAAATAAATGGGATGTATTGTTCTCTGACCCATTTGGAGAGAAATTCAACGTAAAGTTTACTGAACTTACAGATTGGAGCAAAAGCGAAGATAAAAGAATAAAGTACTTCTCGGGGAGTGCGAGATATAAAACTATTTTCACAGCAGAAGAAGTGTCTGGAAAGCAAGATTTATGGCTAAATCTTGGCAATGTAATGGTGATTGCAAAAGTTAAATTAAACGGGAAAGCGGTTGGAGGAGTATGGACAAATCCCTGGAGGTTAAAAGTAACTGACTTCATACAGAAAGGAGAAAATATTCTCGAAATAGAAGTTGCAAATAATTGGGTGAATCGATTAACCGGTGATGCCATTTTAGAAAAGACCGAACGAAAAACCTGGCTGTCGTTAAATCAGTTTAAAGCTGACGGGCAGTTGCAGACATCCGGGTTATTAGGCCCTGTGGTACTTGAAACAATAGTAAATTGTGATAACTAAATTATTTTATAATGAATACAAACATTAAATATAATACAAGATGAAGAACCTTAAACAAATAATAATTCTGTTTCTATTAATAACTTATCCTTTGTTTATGAATGCTCAGAAAAAAGAATCTTTAGCCACTCGTTTAGGATACCCTGAAAACGCAAAACTACTTATTATTCATGCAGATGATCTTGGTTTGTGTCATGCCGAAAACCTTGCTTCAATCAGCGCCTTCGAAAAAAAGGGAATTAATTCGGGTAGTATCATGGTACCTTGTCCCTGGTTTTCTGAATTTGCAGATTATGCGAAAACACATCAGCAATTAGATGTTGGAGTTCATTTAACATTAACGTCTGAGTGGAAATATTACAGATGGGGTGGAGTATTGCCTTCTAATGAGATTCCAAGCCTTCTTGATAAAGATGGTTACTTTTATTCATCAGTTGAAAAACTGGCAAAGAATGCAGACTTCCGGGAAGTTGAAAAGGAAATTAATGCACAAATTGACAGAGCTGTTGCATTTGGGGTCAATCCTACTCATTTAGATCCGCACATGGGTTGTATGGCAGCAACCACTGATATTTTTAAAGAGTATATAAAAGCAGGAAAGAAATACAAACTACCTATAGTAATTCCTTTAAATTATGAAAGAATTACCCCTGAAATGATTGATTTGTTAGAACCCGGATGTATTACCGTAGATCGTTTTTATATGATTTTGCCTGATTCTTTTCAAACTTCATGGTTCGACCGATATAAACAAATGATTGAAGATATAAAACCGGGATTGAACGAACTTATTGTTCACCCGTCTTTAAATAACGAGGAGATGCAGGGAATTACAATAGGACATCCTAACTATGGGGCTGTCTGGAGACAAAACGATTATAATACAATGGTCAATGATGAATTTAAAAAACTCATTAGAAAAAATAATATTTATCTTATTACGTGGAAAGAAATTCAAAGCCTTATTTACTAATCTTTATAAAAGATAAAAATATAATTATGACAAGATTAATAACAGTTAGATTCTTATTCTTTATTGCTGCGTTATTCTTTTTTGGTAATGCCGAATCTCAAACTTCTCTCGATAATATTGCAACCATAAAACAGCGGGTAAAGTCAAGACGAATAAGTAGTTATGATCGTACCGGCGGAAATAATGACAGGTTTGAAAATATTATGTCGGGAGAAACTATAACTATCGCTGAAATTAAAGGAGCGGGAGTTATCAATCATATCTGGATAACAACAGCACCTGAAGCTCCAACATTGAATCGCTCAGATATAATAATTAGAATGTATTGGGATGGGAAGGAATATCCTTCAGTAGAAAGTCCATTAGGCCCTTTCTTTGGGCAGGGATGGGACGAATCCTATCCAATGACTTCCTTGCCGTTGGCTGCATCTCCGGTAAAAGGAAATGCTTTAATTTCGTATTTCAAGATGCCCTTTGCAAAAGGTGCTAAAATAGAGATTGAAAATCAGGCAGATGTGCCAATTGCAGCATTTTACTATTATATCGATTATGTTGAAATGGAAGAATCTCCAAAAGATATAGGATACTTTCACGCATGGTATAATCAGGAAATTACCGAGACTGCCCCCGAAGGAGAAAATGAAGGAAAGATGCTTACAGCTAAACTCGGTGGATTTATTGGTGAAAATCTTAAGGGTGAAAAAAATTATACGATACTGAACACTAAGGGGAAAGGACATTATGTGGGTGTAAATTACTATGTAAACACCCCAACTCCAATTTGGTATGGTGAGGGAGATGACATGTTTTTTATTGATGATGAAGAAACTCCTTCCCTTAATGGTACAGGAACAGAAGACTATTTTAATAGTGCATGGTGTCCCAATGAACGATATGAGCATGCTTATTTTGGTTATGCTCGTGTACCAGACGATATTGGTTGGCTGGGACGGACTCATGTCTATCGGTTTCATATTGAAGATCCTGTATTCTTTGAAAAATCGCTCCGTTTTTCTATTGAGCATGGCCATAACAATTACTTAACAATGCAATTGGCAAGTGTTGCTTACTGGTACCTGGATAAACCGGGGAGATTAGATCCAATCCCAACAAAGGAGGAACGAAAACTAAAGCCGGTTATAAATTATATTGATATGCACCGTTGGAGACATGAGTGGAGAAAGAATATGGGATCCGATCCTAAGCTTTGGGGCAATGAACCAACACCTGAACAAAAATAAGAAATTATGAAAATCAAGAATCTGTTAATTGCAATAGCATTAATAGTTACTTTATTGGGGTGTTCAAATCCTTCCGGTTTTCGAGTCTCAGAATTAAAAACTGAAAGCCGGATTAATCCGTTAGGCATCGATATTAAAACTCCGCGTCTTAGCTGGATTATTGAATCGGGAAAAAGAGGAGAGAAACAAACTGCCTATCATATATTGGTTGCAAGTAGTAAGCAAAAGCTTAAAGAAAATATTGGAGATTTGTGGGATACACAAAAGGTTGAAGATGAAAATTCTACATCTGTACCTTATGAAGGTGAAAAACTTGAATCGGGAACGGAAGTTTTTTGGAAAGTAAAAGTATGGAACAGTGATGACCGCGATTCGGAATGGAGCCACATTGCAAAATGGAGCATGGGTTTGCTTAATGAATCGGATTGGAAAGCCGAGTGGATTGGTCTCGACAAGGCGGTTGGGAACGATAACCCGGAGCAGGAGCATAGGGTTCTGTCAGCAAGATATCTTAGAAAGGAGTTTAAAACTGTTAAGCCGGTAAAAAGAGCAATGGCATACATTGTCGGTCTCGGGGTGTATGAAATGTATTTGAATGGCAAAAAAGTTGGAGACCATGTTTTGTCGCCGGGACTTACCGAATTTTTAAAGCGTTCTCTTTATGTAACTTATGATATCTCGGATATGATTCGTTTGGGAGAAAACACTATTGGAGTAATACTTGGAAATGGCAGGTTCTTTGCCCCGCGTATTACGAAACCAACAAATACTGTAACTTATGGTTACCCCAAAATGCTAGCACATATTTCTTTAGAATATGAAGATGGATCAACCGAAATAGTGGTAAGCGATATTAGTTGGAAAATCACGACAAATGGGCCTATTGTTGAAAACAATGAATATGACGGAGAGTATTACGATGCCAGAAAAGAGATGCCCGGTTGGAGCAAGAATGGATTCGATGATTTAGCATGGGAACAGGCAGAAATTGTAGAGAAGCCGTCTAAAGTGATCTCTTCACAAATGAATGAACCCATCAGAGTTATAGAAACGATTAAACCGGTTGCCATTTTCAGCCCCAAAAATGGAGTTTATATTTTTGACATGGGGCAGAATATGGTTGGCTGGACCAAGCTGAATGTGAAGGGGGGAAAAGGTACTGTTGTAAAACAACGTTTTGCAGAAATTTTAAAAGAAGATAGTACTTTGTATATGGAAAATCTTCGTTCTGCTCAGGCAACTGATACATATATTTTAAAAGGAGAAAATAACGAAATTTTTGAACCGCGCTTTGTTATCCATGGATTTAGGTATGTAGAATTAACCGGATATCCCGGCGTTCCCAATCTCTCTACAATTGAAGGCAAGGTTGTTCATGATGACCTTGAATTAGTTGGTAGTTTCGAATGTTCAAATGAGTTAATCAATAAAATTTATAAAAATGCTTATTGGGGAATAAGGGGGAACTACAGAAGTATTCCGGTCGATTGTCCGCAAAGAGACGAGAGACAAGGTTGGTTGGGGGATCGTTCTGCCGGTTCAAAGGGAGAGTCTTATATGTTTGATGTTCGTAATTTTTATAAAAAATGGCTTGTCGATATTTTTGATTCTCAGAAAGCTAATGGTAGCATTCCGGATGTTAGTCCTGTCTACTGGTCTTTTTATGGAGATAATGTTACCTGGGCAGGAACTCCCATTCAGATTGTTAAGATGCTTTATGACCAATATGGTGATATAGATGCAGTCAGAAACAGGTATGTACCCATGAAAAGATGGGTTGATTATATGATTAAAAATTATTTAGAACAGGACTTGATGCCAAGAGATCAGTACGGAGATTGGTGTGTACCTCCTATTGATCCGTATCGAAATACACTTGTTGACAATCCCGCTCGCATTACTCCCGGCGAGTACATTGGGTCTGTTTATTTCTATCATAATCTGCGATTAATGCAGTATTATGCCACAATATTAAATAACCAGTCCGATGTGAAGTATTTCGGAAACTTAGCTGATAGAATGAAAAAAGCTATTAATAAAAAGTTTTTTAATCCTGCAACTAAACAGTATAGTAACAATTCGCCAACTGCTAATATTCTGGCTTTGGCATTTGATCTTGTGAAACCAGAGAATGAGCGGGAAGTTTTTAATAACCTAATTAAAAAGATTGAAATAGATAATAATTCACATGTTTCAACAGGTGTAATAGGTCAGCAGTTTGTTAATCAGGTACTCACTAAATACGGAAGGGCTGATTTGGCTTATACGATAAATACAAAAACTGATTTTCCAAGTTTTGGGTATATGATTGAAAATGGTGCAACAACAATCTGGGAATTGTGGAACAGTAATCTAATTGGTCCGGCCATGAATTCGAGAAACCATGTAATGATGCTTGGTGATTTTATTACCTGGTTGTATGAAGATTTGGCCGGAATAAAACCGGATGTTGAAACTACAAGTTTTAAACATCTAATAATGAAACCAACATTGATTGATGGTTTAAGCTTTGTGAAAGCATCGTACAAATCAGTGTTCGGAAATATTAAAAGTGAATGGAAAGTAACAAATAATGAATTTGAATGGAATCTATGTATTCCTGTTAACACTACTGCAACTATTTTTATTCCTGCGAAAGACAAGCCGGTGATAAGAGAAGATGGCAAAGTATTTAATTATTTCGACTCATCGAATGAGAATGGTATTATAAAAGTTGATTTGTCAGCAGGAATGTATCATGTTTTAAGTAGGTTAGAATAAAAAATAGCTATGAAATGAAATGTATTGTTTTCATTTCATATTTAAAATATTTGTACATTTAACTAACTAAAATTTATTATTGTTGTGCATACATCTATTAATGATAAATTCTTATTGCAAAAATTAAAACAAGGAGATGTTTCAGCTTTGGAACATATCTTCGATAGCTATTATACTGACATTTGCCGGTATTTATTGTTGTATATAAATAATATTATGGTAGTTGAAGGCATTGTTCAGGAACTATTTATTTATATTTGGGAAAAGCGTGAACAACTTCATATTCATACTTCAATTGAGTCTTACCTGTACAATGCCTCTAAATACAAAGCATTGAATTATCTTAGAAACGAAAAAAAACAAAAAGAGATTAGAGAAAAAGTTACAAAACAACAGGCTATATCTGCAAATTTGAGTGAAGAGATTATTGAAGCCGAGGAACTGAAACAGATTATTGAAGATGCAATAAATCTATTGCCTGATAGATGTCAGGAAATATTTCGATTAAGTCGAGAAGATAACCTAAGTAACAAAGAGATTGCGAGCTTACTTAATATTTCTGTAAAAACTGTTGAAAATCAAATAGGTACTGCCCTGAAAAAACTACGGATATATCTTCGGCCTTATCATCCATCTGTGTTCGCAGCATTATTAACTATTTAAATTTCATTGGCAATAAGCAATATAATGTATTCCTTCTTATGTTGTAAATAAATTTAAATTTCTTATAGGGGTAAAAGCATTTTCATGTGCCATATTAATGAAAATTAAGAAAAGATGACAAAAAGAATACCTTGGGGGTTAATAGATAAATACTTTAAAGGAACAATAACTTCTGAAGAAAAAGAATCTTTTGAACGATGGATACAATTATCCAAAAGAAATCATAGTATTTTTCTTGCTTTAAAGGAGGAATGGGAATCAACCGGGGTTATTCCTTCAGATTTCCACCCGGATAAAGCTAAGGCTTGGAGTAACATCCTTTCAGCTATTATAATTCCTCGCATCAAACGTAAGTATTTTAAGAAAAAGTATAGTTTCAGTTTAGCATCGGTAGCAGCTATCTTTTTGATTCCGGTTTTAGCTACTTCTATATGGTTTTATTTGTACTTATCGGAGCAACCAATTGCTAATGGTTGGGTGAAAATTGATGTTCCTGATGGAGCTCGAATTGAATTTTTACTTCCTGATAGTTCATCTGGTTGGCTAAACAGTGGGGCTACACTAAAATATCCGGTAGTTTTTGGTAAACATAGAAAAGTTGAACTAACTGGTGAGGCGTATTTTTGTGTTAAACATAAAAAACAATCAGATTTTACAGTAAGTGTTCCTGACATGGATATAAAAGTTATAGGAACTAAGTTTAATGTTTCAGCTTATGATAATGCTCCATATACATTTGTTGTTTTAGAGGAAGGTAGTATAGAGGTTGATGGAAAAACAGGGGTGTTTAATCAACGACTATTACCAAATGAAAAGATACTATTTAATCACGAATCGAAAACGTTGAATTTGAGCAAGGTTAATGCAAGCCGTTATTCAGCATGGAAAGATGGTTATCTGATTATCGAGAATGAACGTTTGGGAGAAGTTGTTGGCCGTATTGAACGATGGTATAATATAAAAATTGTTATCGAAGATAAGGAGTTAAACGATTTCCGTATCAGAGCTACTTTTAAAGATGAACCAATAGAAGAAGTATTGAAATTGTTGGCTATAACCATTCCTATGAAATATAATATAGAAAAACGTGTTGCGGATTCAAAAGGAGTTGTAAAACAGAAAAAAATAATAATGAAATTAAAATAAAAATACTCTGAAAAAATGCAAAACAGGAAAGTGGTACCAGCACTTTCCTGCATAATTGCAGAGCGAGACAATTAAACTATTTATTCACTCAAACACGGTAAATTTATGAAAAAAAATCGTAAAATGAAGGCACAACGAAATTTTTCCGCTAAGGAAAGTTCTGCCTTAAAAAAACTATTTAGAATGGCACGGATTACTGCTTTTTTCTTATTTGTTGGCATAGTACAAGTTATGGCAGTTGATTTGTATTCTCAGTCTGCCAGGCTTTCTTTGAACATGAACAACAAACGACTAGAAAATGTATTGGAGAAGATTGAATCTGAATCAGAATTTTTCTTCATTTACAGTAAAGATCAAGTAAATGTTGAACAAAAGGTAGATGTTAATGTTGAAAATGAGTCTATTAGTTCAATTCTTGACAAGCTACTTAGAGGAAAGGATATTGCATACACGGTTTATAACCGGCAAATTGTCCTTTCAAACAGGGAAGTAGTAAGCAAAATGATTGCCCAGCAAAAGGTAGTTGTAGGGGTTGTAACCGATGAGGCGGGAAACCCTATTCCTGGTGTTACTGTTGTAATTGTTGGCACAACAAACGGAACAATAACAGATGTTAATGGCAAATATTCCTTATCTAATATTCCGGATGGAGCAGTTTTGCGATATTCGTTTATCGGAATGAGAACTCAGGAGATCGTTGTTGGTAATCAAACAACAATTAATGTGACTATGCAAATGGAAAATATTGGGCTTGATGAAGTTGTATCTATTGGTTATGGTAGTCAGAAAAAAGCCAATTTAACAGGTTCCGTTTCTTCTGTTAAATTTGACAAACTAAGTACGAGACCAGCAGCCAATACAGCATCCCTTTTGCAAGGGGAAATGGCCGGGGTTACGGTACGGTCCCTTTCTCCAGCACCAGGCTCTGAAGATGTGAGAATTACAATACGTGGATTAGGGTCATTTAATAATAATAATCCTTTAGTTTTAATAGATGGGGTTGAAGGCAATCTGGCTTTGTTATCTCCAAGCGATATTGAAAGTGTTTCTGTTTTGAAGGATGCAGCTTCGGCATCTATTTATGGAGTAAGGGCAGCTAACGGTGTGATACTTGTTACTACTAAGCGTGGTAAAACAGGTGCACCTACAGTTTCTGTTCAATATAATTATGGAATGCAGGATCGTGTGCTCAAGCTTGATCTACTTGATTCTCCCACTTGGGCAGAAACATGGAATTTAATCGGCGAAGAGTCGGGGAAAGGCAAAGATTACTATTACTATCCTGATGAGATCGCTAAAATGAGAGATGGTTCCGATCCTGACCATTGGGCAAATACTGATTGGCTAAAGGAAGTTTACCGTATTGCCCCTATGCATAAAGCATATGTTTCGTTAAGTGGAGGTACCAAAAAAGTAAAGTATTTAATCTCCTCACAGTTTTTAGATCAGCAGGGAGTGATACATGAAGCTTCGAACAGGCAAATAAACACAAGGGCTAATGTTGATGCAGATGTTACTGACTGGTTTAGAGCCGGCTTAAATATGAGTTTTGTTAATAAACATGTAAATTATACTCCTGTTAATCAATATGACGGAGTTATTCATTATAAACCTACTGTTCCTGTAAGATACTCTACTACAGGAAAATATGGAGCTGCAGATGGGTCTGTTTTTCGTAATATGAATCCTGCACCAAATCCGGATTATTCTTTTGACCTTAATCATAATTTCAGTGATGGATATACTTGTACAAGTAGAGGATATGCCGAATTTGATTTAGCAAAGAATCTGACATTTAAGACGACAGTATCAGGAACAATTTCCTTTTATCGACATGAATTATTTATTTCATCATGGGCATTGTATACACCTGAAGACATTTTACTTTTGAAAAACGACCATAATCAGGCAATGAATGCTTCCGGACTTGATAAAGCTTTTCAAAATGAAAATATTTTTACTTATAAATTTGATCTTAACGAAAATAACAAATTTAAATTTCTTGCCGGTCACTCAATTAAAACATATAGGCACGATGATTTTTCAGGTAGTGTAAAAGATTTTCCCAATGACGAGATTTATGTACTTAGTGCCGGTGTTAACGACAAAGATGTTACAGGATATTCTGTAGAATCAAGTTTGCAATCATTTTTCGGAAGGTTAAACTATTCTCTTTACGACAGGTATTTGTTAGAGGCAAATGTTAGGGCTGATGGTTCTTCACGATTCCCAAAGTCAAGCCGTTATGGAGTTTTCCCTGCATTTTCAGGCGCATGGATACTTTCAAATGAATCTTTTATGCAAAATATAGGACCTGTATCAGTAATTAAATTAAGAGGTAGCTGGGGTGTGCTTGGTAATCAGGAGATTGGAGATTATGCATTCCAGTCAACTTTATCTACGGGAGCTGATTATACTGTAGGGAATGTACTAATGCCGGGAGTATCAGTTAGTTCCCTTACCAATCCAAACATTGGATGGGAAACAACGACGATAGCTAATGTTGGGTTAGATATCAATTTCTTTAAAAATAAACTGGCATTAACAGTTGATGCATTTAACAAAACAACTAAAGACATTCTAATGCGATTACCGGTTCCGTATACATCGGGTTTCGAAGTAGGTCCATTGCAAAATGTTGGAGCTGTTGAAAATAAAGGATTTGAGGTTAGCTTAAGTTTTGTTGACAATGTAGGGGAATTCAATTATTCAATCTCAGGTAATATCTCTAAAATAGCAAATAAGATAACCGATTTTGGCGGATTAGAGCCATCAATAAGTGGTCATTCAATTAATGAATTGGGTTATCCCATGAATGATTTCTATGGCTTGATTGCTGATGGATTTTTTAAAGATGAAGCCGATGCACAAAGTCAGATGCAGTTTGGAGTTTATGCCCGTCCAGGAGATATTAAATATAAAGACATTAGCGGGCCTGATGGAGTTCCTGATGGTGTAATTGATACTCAATATGACCGAACTCATCTTGGCAGTCCGTTCCCTGAGCTTACCTATTCATTTAACATATCGTTTGATTGGAGGGGCATTGATTTCTCATGTTTTTGGCAAGGTGTTTCAGATGTTACCACATTTAATTCTATGAATACCGACGTTCTCGAAACCAATATGAATTTTACCACCAGAGTGTTAGATGTAAATACTGCAACTTATACCGATGGCTCGTGGCCTAGATGGGGTAATTTGGCTAATAACTTATGGAATGGTTGGTCCTCGTTTTGGATTGAAGACGGCTCATATTTGCGTTTGAAGAATTTAGAGCTGGGTTATACTTTTCCTGAACGAATAATTTCAGATATTGGGCTCAAGTCAGTAAGGTTGTATTTTTCAGGAACAAATCTTCTTACTTTTACTAAGGTAGTTGATTTTGATCCGGAGAAGCCTACTGTAGATATGAGGGAACGTAGTTTTCCACAAACAAAAGTATATTCATTAGGCATTAATCTAAACTTTTAAAAAATAAGAATATGAATAATATATCTCGTTTTAAAAATATTGAGTTGTACAAAAGTAAATTTGTGCAGCGTATTAGTTCTCTTAAAAAGATTAACTACGGGAGAACTATAGTCAACTCTTTAATTGCTCTTTTACTTCTTATCTCGTTTAGTTGTTCAGATGATTTTCTGGATAAGCAGCAATTAAATTCATTAGCTTCAGGTAATTTCTGGAAAACAGAAAAGGATGCTACAATGGGTGTTATGGGGTGCTATGATATTTTGCAAAAAAACTTTGTTTATAATGGCCCCCATTGGACTGCAAGTTTAGGAATACATCTGGATGGAATTGCAGATAATGCTGTATATCGTTGGAATTGGCAACAATATGAATGGTTTGTAAGGAACAATGTGGCTCCTGATACCTGGTATTTTCAAATGACATGGATTGCGTTTTACAAAGGAATAGCCCGATGCAATGAAACAATTTTTAGGATTGGCGAAATGACAGAGGAGCAAATATCTCCTGAAGTTTCAAAACGATTAATAGCAGAAGCAAAATTTGTAAGAGCCTTACTTTATGCCGATATGGTTAGCATGTTTCATGATATTCCACTGGTAACCGAGATACAGGAAGCTACAGACATGCCTGAAAAAACTTCAAGAAAAGAGATTGTTGACTTTATACAAAGTGATCTGCTGGATTGTGTTGATGATTTACCGCGTTCAAATTCAATAGAAGGCTGGGGAAGAGCAACACAAGGTGCGGCATATGCTCTGTTGGCAAGAACAAATTTGTTTAACATCGACAATGGAGGAACCTACGAAAAAGCAGCAGAATATGCTGAAGATGTAATGGAAATTGGCACATTCGCTCTTCATGGGAATTATGAGAAATTATTTAAGCCCGAAAGTGAAATTAACTATGAGGTTATATTTCCGGTTACTTTTGTTCGTGGACCTGAGGACGATGGATCAAGTTTTGTAGGAACATGGGGACCTCAGGTTGGAAATTACTGGTTGTATCCTCTCTCTAACCTTGTTGATGATTATTATTGCACTGATGGGAAACCAATTAAAGATCCGGTAACAGGAGTTATGAATCCATTGTATAACCCTGATAATATTTGGGAAAACCGTGATCCACGATTAGTTGGGACTGTCTGTGGTGAGGGAGCTTTATGGATAGATCAGGTTATTACTGCAGCAGATATGGCGGCAGAACCAACAGGGTATGCAGTAAGAAAATGGAGAGAGGAAGCAAACACTTCAGATGACAGGTTTGATTCACCTATGGACTTTTATGTATTCAGATATGCACATGTATTACTAATGAGAGCTGAAGCACTGATAATGAGTGGTAATTATACCGATCCGGATGTTAATGCTTCAATTAATGCAGTTCGTGCACGTGTAGGAATGCCAAGCATCGAAGAAGCTGAAGGTGCCGAAGGTGCATTGGGACAACAGGAATACATTGATATAATTCGTCACGAATGGCGAGTGGAAACTGCTTTTGAAGGTTGGAGGTATTTTAATGTTGTGCGTTGGGGACAACTTGAAGAAGCTTACAATAAAGTAAACGAAATTGACCTCCCTAAATTCCCAAGTATTGTTAGAGAACATATTTATGCTCCTCGTTTAGAGGTATTCCCAATTCCAACTACCGAATTGGATCGTAATGAAAATCTTGTACAGCATGATTTATGGAAGTAATATTAATGGATAACTAAAACTAGTCGCATAGGTTAGTCTGTAATGCAAAATCTCAAAGTCGAAAAAGGTGTTTTAGGGTTAACTTCCCTATTCATCTGTTTCGACTTAGGGTTTGCATAATTTATTTCTTTTCTTAAAATTCTTTCCTCTTTTTTTCTTTTGATTCAATTCTTGAATTTAACTTATTCTTAAATAATTTGGTTACAGCTTTATTTGTAATCTTGTTTATAATCAGTAATCTAATGAAAAGAACTTATAGCTTATTATTATTACTTATCATTGTAAATATTGCATGTAAGAATAATAAAACAACACCGGATTATAAACCTACGGTTGGAGTCGATTATTCAAAAATGATGAGAACCGAAAAACTTGGCAATATAACTCGTTTTATCCCTTTAGATAAAGCGAAAAACGGGCAGGTAGCCAATATAAAAACCGGTGAACTATATTCCCAGTGGAAGACAATCCCAAACCTTCGGGAGAATACAGAAGAAATTGGAGTTCAATGGGGATATCCCGGTGCACCAAAGGATATTTTTTCTAAACAGTTAGGCACGGAAGTTTGGGGAGTAAAACACGATAGCGTTAGCGGGTATAACTTTGTTTGGTTATATGGATATGGTGATAATAATGGTAAAATTACAGCGAAATTAAAAGGTACAAAAGTTATACTTATTAACAATAAAGGCCAAGAGTTCGATATTACCTATGTTTGTGCTGAAGGAGGACACCCATACATGTTATATGACCTTTATGATGAAGAATACGTTTTGAAAGTTTGGCATGACATTATTCATCCTTTTACAGGAATTGTTATGAACAGAGCCTATTGGGAGCATACTGTTACTCCTTTTGTTGAAAAAGAAAATCCGATGTGGCAGGGAGATGGACCTAAAAAACGTTTAACTGTTAAGCAGGAAGAAGTATGGTGGGATGACAATTCTGGTTGGGTTCACGGAAGTGGAGATATGGACGCTGAAACCGAAGAACCTAATGGTGAAAATATCAAATATGGCCGTGCACAATGGTGGGGTGATGGTGGTTGGTTTGCATGGGGATTACATGATTATCAGAACGAGAAAATTGAAGGAGGCCTGAAATATGGTTGGGATGACTAACTGTGAATAATAAATAAATATATGATGAAAAGTAAAGAGAAGTTTTTTATACCTTTAATTCTTATTATACTTAGTATAAGTTGTACGTCGGAAAAAAGGAAACAAGAGAAAACCGGATTATTAGACGAATTCAAAATTTTTGCCTATTGTGGACCACCACTTGATGAAGTAAATGAACAACGTTACAAGGAAATTGCTGATGCAGGTATTGATGTTCTGGCTCCCGCCAACGGAACCTTCACTGCTGAACAACATTTCAAAGCATTAAATCTTGCACAAAAAGTTGGAATAAAAATCATTCCAATCGATTTACGTCTTAACCCGTTTGTATTAAAATCAGACATACCTGTTGATACTGCTGTTATAAAAGAGATTGTAAGTGATTATAAAGATCATACGGCCTTGGCAGCATATTTAATAAAGGATGAACCAAGTGCTGAATTGTTCCCTACGTTAAGAGATTTTTGTGAAGTTTTCAGATCCGAAGATCCAAAACACGAGCCACTAATTAATATCTTCCCATCTTTTGCAAACAATGAACAACTAGGCATCGATGGTTTCAGAAAATATGTTCAAGCATATATTAACATTGTTAAACCAACTTTTCTTTCTTATGATTATTACCCGTTTAAAGAAGAGTTAACAAGAAAAGACGGTTGGTTCAACGATTTAAAAATTGTTCGGGAAGAGTCAAAAAATGCAAAAATCCCTTTTATGTTATTTATTCAAAGCGAAGGAATAAAAAATTATTTGCGTGTACCAAACAGGGCAGAAATTCTTTGGCAGGTAAATACTGCATTAGCTTATGGTGCACGAGGGTATGGTTGGTTTAGTTGCTGGACTCCGGCACCCGATCAGGGACTGCCTCAGGAAGATGGAGCTGCTGCTCCATTTATAGAGCAACATTATAATGCAATGATTGATAAAGATGGTAACCGTACTAAAGTTTATGATTATGTACGCGAGGCAAATTTATACTTGCGCAAAGCAGGGCGCGGGCTCGATGGCTGGAAGAATACCAATGTAGCCCGTTATGAGAATGGAGAAATGCTTGAAGGAGGCAACTCTCCATTAGTTACACCAATTGGAAAAAATGCCAATCTTGTTATCGGAACATTTTCGAAAGATAACCTTAGCCGTGTTGTTATATCTAACAGCAACTGGGATAAAACAACCGAGTTTGCAGTTAAGCTATCTTCTGATATGAAGGTCAAAGAAATTTTTACATTGATTGACGCTACGTCAATACAAGGAGGGAATGCTGGTGATGAATGGGTGTTAAAACCGGGAGGATCTGTTATTTTGGAAATTGCAAAAGAAAATTAAACTCAATAAATTAAATTAAAAGACTTAGGAATTATTAATACGAAAAAGAATATTTCTTAAATAATAACATACAAACAATGAATAAAATATTAGTATTTTTATTAACACTACTCGTTTTTGCGTGTAACGGACAAGAAAAATTAGTGAATGATAACAAAAAAGGAGTAAAAGTTGGTGTAAGTAAATATTCTCCTTTTGGAGTTGGAGCCAAGAGGATTTATGATCAAGCTGCATTTATTCCTGAAAAGTGGAAACATCTAAGACCTTTTTTTACAGAAAAGAAAAATGATCAAGACCGTTTTGTTAGAACAACAAATACCAAAGAGGAGATAATTTATAAAGTTGACGAAAACATACAGGGTTATTGTATTTATACCACTTATGATCCTGAAGTTGAACATGATATTTGCAATGATCTTATTTTATATGTGTCAGAGAACGGAAAAGATTGGAATCTTATTGGTTCCCCACCTGAGAACGATACCGAAGTTTTAAGGAAAGCAGTATATGAAATTAAGCAACCCAATGACCCAGAATGGGTTAATGTACAATATTTTGGTTTCTTTGATATAGGAGGTAATTATTTGAAAATTCAATGGAATAATGAAGAGAACGTTGCTGCTTCACCACAAATTAACAGAGTTGAAATAAATTATTCTAATTCTCCTTATGACGGATGGAAAAATATGTTTATTGATGAATGTATTGATTTCAGCAAAACAGAAAGTCATTCTGAGAATCTACAGATAAATTCAGACAGCCCCGAAAATCATCGTTCTATAATTGTTTATGCCGATAATGAAGCACTTGAACAGGAAATTGAGTATGCCATAGATGGTGGAATTGATTTCTTTATCTGGCTAATGGGAGAAAAAGACAGTCCACATACATGGGCTATTGATCAGTATTTCACCTTGTCAAATTATACAGATATTGGATTTTGTTTAGAACTGTGGCATCCAACAAAATTTAGAAAACCTGGAGAAACTTCGCTTGTTGAAACGTGGGAAGAGTATTGTCAGCGTTTAACTACATATATGGCGAAACCAAATTATGTAACAGTGTTTGATAACAGACCTGTGTTTTATACTATTAATACTATTAGTGAAGCTAATTTAGAAATACTTCGCAAGACAGTTATTGATGCGGGTTTTAACAATCCTTACATTATTGATGCATTCTGGGGAAAACCAGCAACATTAGGTGCCGATGCCAGATCAGAATACAATGGTACGAATGGTTTTATTGCAGATATTTGGGATTATTATGCAAATAATGATAAATTAAAGATTGTGCCAAACTTTGGAACAGGAATGAATGATTCTACCAGACTTGATAACCCACCTTATTTTGGCGGCGAGCGAGGAGCAAATGACGGTTGTATTGCTGCTTCCGAGAGAACCGCAGCAGTTTGGGGTGTTGATAAACCCTTATTGAAACCTGACGAGATGAGAAAAGGCTTGCAAGAAGCTCTTGATTATGTGATAGACAATCCAGAATCATGTGAAGCACAAATTTTAACTGTATTTGACTGGGATTCGCAGACCGAGTCTGGATGGCTTTGCCCTAGCTTGGCTGATGATGGTTCTGTAGAAAGAGTGAGACTAGATGTTTTTAAAGAAGTACTTGTAACGGGAAAACACGTTGATTATGAAAAGACAAGAGTTGATATGGGTGATAATCTGGTCTTTAATCCTGGGTTTGAAATAAATCAAACCAAAAGACACCGGCCGATAGGTTGGCACACCACAATTAACGATAACAATGATATTAATATGTACTATGCTTTTGTGTCAAAAGAGGGGGGGGACAATAGTGATTTATGTGGTATTTTGTCTTTCAGTGTTGACTATGAAGTAACTGCATATCAGAAAATTTCAAATATCCATGAGGGTACGTATAATTTTTCCGCATATGTAAAAAGCAGTGGAAATCAAAATGTTGCACAGATATTTATTGAAATAAATGAGGGGGAAAAGTTAACTTATGATATTAAGAAGATTGATACGTGGAGAAAAATATCAATAGAAAACATTCAAATTAAAAGTAATGAAAGTGTTTTAGGGTTTTACACAGATTCTCCTGCTAATGAATGGTTGATGTTTGATGATATTGAATTGATAAAGATTAAATGAATTAATAAGGGTTAAAGCAATTTACAAATTCAACACTGGTTATTTTCGATAGCCGGGGGAAAGGGATAATTGATAGGATATGTACAACCATACCTACCAATGATATTTTGGATTTTTACATTGGTGATATGACAAAAATTAATTTCTCAATTATGTTTTGCGATTTGGTTTAAAATTCTATCTATTTATATAGGGGTTTATTCTATTCTATGTGCCATTTTATTAATGAGGATGTTCTGGGATTTTATATTCGTGATTAACTGATTCTTGTATTTATAGAAATATATTTTTTGGATAGTCAGATAATTTTATAAGCTCACTTCTCAATTATTTATCATTTAACAATTGCTATTATGAAAGAAAATCTAAATATCGGATTATTTGGTGTAGGATTAGATACTTACTGGCCACAGTTTAAAGGGTTAAAAGAAAGACTGGAAGGATACCTGAATATTGTTACAGGCTATGTAAATCAGGAAGGGGTAAATATTGTTGATGCCGGGTTAGTTGATTCTGTAGAAAAATCATGGGACGCAAACAAGCAATTCAAAAAAGACAAAGTCGATGCTGTATTTGTTTACATAACAACTTACGCTTTAAGCTCAACTGTATTACCTGTTGTAAACGACTTGGGTGTTCCGGTAATTGTACTGAACATACAGCCAACCAGTAAACCAGACTATGCGTTAATAGAATCAATGCCCGACAGGGGTGATAGGACAGGAGAGTGGTTGGCGGGCTGCCAGGCCTGCTCTGCACCTGAAATTGCCAATGTATTTAATCGATCAAAAATAGAATACAGGTTAATTACCGGATATTTAGGTGAACAAATAGTTGAGCAGGAAATTACCGAATGGATAAAAGCATTGAAGGTTCAGAAAGAACTGAAAACAACAACTGTTGGTTTAATGGGGCATTATTACGACGGAATGCTGGATGTTTATACCGATATAACCGACCTGGCACAGACTTTTGGGGTGAATTTTAAAATGTTGGAAATGTGCGAACTCGATGCTTTGCGAAATTCAGTAACAAACAATGAGTTAGAAAAAAAGATTGAACAGTTTTATAAAGAGTTCGAAGTAACAGACGAATGTGAAGCAGATGAGATAAAACGAGCTTCTCATACATCAGTAGCGCTCGATAAACTTGTAGCAACCAATAACTTGGGGGCAATGGCATATTATTACGAAGGCTATGATGGAAACGCATACGAAAATATTGTCACTTCGTTAATTGCGGGTAACTCATTGCTTACTGCACATGGAGTACCGGTTGCAGGAGAGTATGAAGTGAAGAATATCATCGCAATGAAAATAATGGACTTGTTAGATGTAGGAGGATCGTTCTCTGAACCTTATGCTATGGATTTCGATGCCGACGAAGTACTTTGGGGACACGATGGACCTGCACATTTCGCAATTGCAAAAGAGAAAGTAAAACTTGTTCCGTTGCCCATTTATCACGGTAAACCGGGCAAAGGATTGTCGATACAAATGACTGTGCAAACCGGACCTGCAACTCTGTTCTCAATTGTTCAGGATAAACAAAAAGGGGTTGTACTACAATACGCCGAAGGTGAATCGGTAGAGGGAGAAGTATTTAATATAGGGAATACTAATAGTCGTTATAAGTTTCCTAAATCAGCCAGGGATTTCATGAGTGATTGGAGTTATGGAGGGCCTTCGCATCACTGTGCAATCGGTCTTTCACATATTGGTGGAATATTGGAGAAACTGGCTTTTGTGTTAGGAATTGAGACGAATAAAATCTGTTAGTTAAATGATTTCTTATAAAAACAAAGTGTAAAATTTAGTTAAACAAATATCTAAAAAAAACTAATAGTATGAGAATTGCATTTAAAATGAAATTGAAACCCGGTTATGCATCAGAATATAAAAAACGCCACGATGAGATATGGGCAGAACTCTCGAATGAACTCACAAAAGCCGGTATTTACGACTATTCTATATTTCTTGATGAGGAGACAAACACATTATTTGCAGTTCATAAACTAAACAATAAAAATACATCAGATTTGCTTCCTGAAAAGGACATTGTAAAAAAATGGTGGAATTATATGGCTGATATTATGGATGTAAATACTGATAATTCACCAGTAGTTAAACCATTAAAAGAGGTGTTTTACTTAAAATAAAATAATTATGAATTCAAGAGAAAGAGTATTAAAGGCATTTAAAAGACTTCCCGGCAACCCGGATCGTGTACCTGTTCAATTCGATCTTTGCAGGGAATTGTATGATCATTTTGGGAAAGAACTCGGGATACCAGTGAATTATACTGAAAACTTATATGAAGATGTAACCTATCGGATAAGTGCTAATGAATTGCGAATAGCAATGGGAAGCGATGTTGTAATAACAGGAGCTTCAGTTTCTGACAATTTTAAAATTGAAAAGGATGAAAACGGGCATTGGTTAAACGAGTATAAAATGAAAATGCGGCAAGGTGATATTTATGTTGAAGTAGTGGGATATCCTTTAGCCCATGCCGAGACAAAGGCCGATATTGACAATTATACTTTCCCTGATGTTGATGCACCCGGCAGGTATCGAGATGCCAAAGCTTTAGTTAAAAAATACCACGACGAATATTTGATATTTGGCGATATTGAAGTAACTGTCTTTTCTCTTGCACAACAATTGGTGGGAATGGAAAAGTTATTGGTTGATATGATGATGGAAACAGAATATGTAATTCCATTGTTTAAGGCTTGTGCTGAATTTCAAACTAAAATAGGGCTTCGTTTAATTGAAGCAGGAGTTGATGCTCTTTGGTTTGGTGATGATTTTGGTACGCAAAACAGCTTAATTATGGCACCCGAAACATTCAGAGACCAGTTGAAACCTTTTTATACCAAAATGATTGAAGATTTCAAGGCTGTGAAACCAGACATTATTCCAATCCTACATTGCGATGGAGCAGTTGCCGAGCTTTTAGACGATATTCATGATATTGGGTTTGAAGTGTTTAATCCTGTTCAACCCGGTGTGCCCGGTCATTTGCCACAAGATATGAAAGATGGATTTGGGGATAAATTTGTATTCTGGGGAGCAATCGATCAACAAGACCTTCTGCCCAAAGGTACAGATGAAGAGTTGGAAAAAGATATTATTGAAAAAATAAATATTCTTGGGAAAGACGGAGGTTATATGATTTCACCTGCTCACATTATTCAAAACGATGTCACTCCAGAACGTGTCTTGAAATTTATTGAACTTTGTAAAAAACATGGAAAATATAGTTGATTATCATTGATATAATGTTCATACAAATAACAGAAATGAAAAAGATTTTTATATCGATTATTATTTTAAGTACAATAATTATTAGTTGCGAGAAAAACAAAGAATCTGGGGTCTCCTATCCTAAAGGAATCTACAATAAAAATGGAACTTTAATGTACCGGGGTAACAATTTTTATGGCATTGGTGTTAATTATTATAACTTGTTTCAACGAGTATTAGATAACCCGGATGATAAATCTTTTATTGTCAGTTTAGAAAAATTATCAAAAGCAAAAATCCCATTTGTGAGATTTAGGGGGGGAGGCTTTTACGCTGAAGATTGGGAGAAATATGAGTTAAATAAGGAACGTTATTATGAGGCTTTTGATAAAGTAGTGGCAGAAGCTGAGCGGCTAAATATAGGATTAATCCCATCGTTTTTTTGGTCAATGCCATCTGTTTCTAAGTACAATGAAGAATTGCTTGACGAATTTGGAAATAATGAAAGTAAAACAATAGCTTTTGTTAAAAACTATACTCGTGAAGTGGTTGAACGATATAAGGATTCACCGGCAATTTGGGCCTGGGAATTTGGAAACGAGAATAACTATTGGGCCGATATGCCGGTTGATGTTTTTGGGGTTAAGCCGGGGGAATATACTATTGGGAACATGTTTAAGGGAGAGGATTTGGTAAATGCATACAAGGTTTTTGCCAAAACTATTAGAGAATTGGATACCGATAGAATTATTATGACCGGAAATGCTGAGCCACGTCGTTATATTTGGAATAATATTCATGGAAATACATGGAAGAATGACTCTGAGGAACAACATAGGGAAATATTATTACGTGATAATCCTGACATGATAAATACTATAACAATTAGGGGTTATTATAATTTTGGTGAAAAAGAAATGCCATTGGGCATTTTGTATTACGACGAATATCTGAACAAAATACAACCTTGGGCAAAAGCTGCTGGAAAACCAATTTGTATTGGTGAATTTGGAGCAAAAGAAGATTATACATTTATAAGTAATGGCAAAGAAGTAACAATAACAATGGATGAGTTGTTTCAAAACAGAATTAATTCAATTATTAAATATAAAATTCAATTATCAGCCCTGTGGGTTTATGATTTTAATGAGCAGGATGAAGCCAGTGGAAATTTTTGGAACTGTACCTTTACTAATAGCAGAAGTTATATGTTAGATGCAATAGTAAAAGCTAACAAAGAGTTGCAAAAAATTGAGAAATAAATTATTGGAGTTTGGTGAATAAATTTCGATAGATAAGAAACATTAAGAATACAATTAGAAATAAGTTCAAAAGAATGAATATTAAAGCATTAATAATTATTGTAAGCATTGTTGCTGTCCAGTTATTTTTTTCGTGTACCGGAGGAAGTAAAGTAGATCTAAAAGTTGTAAATATGAAATGCGAATATATGGTCAACCCTTTGGGTATTGATACAGATTCGCCCCGGTTCAGTTGGCAAATGGCAGATGATACAAAGGGTGCAAGGCAAATAGCTTATCAAATTCTTGTAGGAAAAGATAAGGAAAGTCTTTTAAACGGAGAAGGTGATTGCTGGAATACCGGAAAAATAGATAGGGAAAATATGTTGGTAGTGTATAAAGGCAAATCTCTTGAACCTTTTACAAAATACTATTGGACAGTGCGAATTTGGAATGAAAAAGGAGAATCGGTTGATGCCTTAAAAATTGCAACGTTCGAAACAGGAATGATGAGCGCAGATAATTGGCAGGCAGAGTGGATTTCAGATTCTGAAGATGTTGATCTTAAACCGGCTCCCTGGTTCAGAAAAGAGTTTAATATTGAAAAAGAAGTTGCATCGGCAAGAGCATACATAGCGTCTGCCGGGTTACATGAACTTTATATTAATGGTGAAAAGGTTGGAGATGAACGTTTAACGCCTGCATATACACGTTTCGATAAAAGGGTATTGTATCTTACACGTGATGTAACTTCATTACTCAAACAAAATGGCAATACAATTGGAATTTTATTAGGTAACGGATGGTACAACCACCAGTCAACTGCTGTGTGGTATTTCGATAAAGCCCCCTGGCGGGCTCGTCCGAAATTTATGATGGAGTTGCACATCACATATCGCGATGGAACAAAAGAGATAATACAGTCATCTACCGAATGGAAGACTTCGTTAAGCCACGTTGTGTTTAACAGTATTTATACAGGCGAGCATATCGATAACAGATTATATCAAAAGGGATGGAATCAGACAGGTTTTAATGATAAGGAATGGAAAAATGCGATAAAAGTAGAAGCACCAACTGAAAATATTGTAGCAGAGGTGATGCCGGCAATTAAAAATATTGAAAAGATTGAAGCAAAAATTGTCAGGAAGATTGATGGCCATACCTATTTCTTTGATATGGGACGTACTTTTGCCGGGATTACAAAATTGAAAGTAAGTGGGAAACGCGGAACTGTTATTCGCGTAAAACATGGCGAGCAGTTAGATGAACATGGTAGAATTGACTTATCCGATTTAGAAGTGCACTACAGGCCAACAGACGATAAAGATCCATTTCAAACTGATATTTATATTTTGAAAGGAGAAGGAGAAGAAGTTTTTATGCCACACTTCAATTACAAAGGATTTCAATATGTTGAGGTTACATCAAATAACCCAATTGAGCTCACAAAAGAAAGTATTACCGGGTATTTTATGCACAGCGATGTTGAGCAAATAGGGTTTATCCATACTTCAGATACCATAACTAATAAAATATGGGAAGCTGCCAATAACTCTTATCTGTCAAATTTATTTGGCTACCCAACAGATTGTCCGCAGCGTGAAAAAAACGGGTGGACAGGTGATCCGCTAAATGCTGTTGAGATGGGACTGTTCAATTTTAACTCGATTAAAATATTTGAAAAATGGATGGATGATCATCGCGACGAACAACAGTCTGACGGTGTGCTCCCTGCTATTATTCCAACATCAGGATGGGGATATACCTGGGCAAATGGCCCCGACTGGACAAGTACAATTGCTGTTATACCATGGTATTTTTACCTGTACAATGGCGATACGCGTATTTTGGAGGAGAATTACGAAAGTATAAAATTATACGTTGACCATTTAAATGAAATAAATCCTGACCATCTTACAGACTGGGGGCTGGGAGATTGGATTCCTATAAAATCAAAATCAAATGTAGAGCTTACTTCGTCTATCTATTTCTATGTTGATGCACTTATTCTTTCAAAAACTGCTACTTTGTTAAACAAGCCCAAGGATGCTGAGAAGTATTTACAACTGGCAAATCAGGTAAAAGATGCGATTAATAACAAATTTCTGGATAGGGAAAAAGGAATTTATGCTTCCGGTTTCCAAACAGAAATGAGTTTGTCATTATTTTGGGGTGTTGTCCCTGATGACATGATTAAGAAGATAGCGGATAACCTTGCAAAAAGTGTAATTGATAATAATACACAACTTGATGTTGGCCTGCTTGGCACTCGCGCCATATTAAATGCACTTAGCGAAAATGGTTATGCTGACCTTGCATGGAAACTTGCTTCGCGAAGAGAATTCCCTTCGTGGGGATGGTGGATCGTTAATGGCGCTACTACGCTTTATGAAAATTGGGATATTGAGTCAGAAAGTGACTTATCAATGAATCATATTATGTTTGGTGATATCAGTGCATGGTATTACAAAGCGCTTGGGGGTATTTATGTCGATGAAGACAATCCCGGCTTTAAACATATTATACTGAAGCCAAACTTTGTTAATGGCTTGAATGAATTTAAAGCTAAACACAAAGGACCTTATGGCGAGATTATTTCGGAATGGAAACGAACAGGTAGCACCGTCAATTATTTTATTAAGATACCGGCCAATAGCTCAGCTACATTGTACTTAAAAACAGATGAAATATTGGAGATGGCGAAAACCGGCAAGCAAACTATTAGCCCGGATGGTTTTTCTGTAATCGAGTTGTCTTCGGGTGAATTTAAATTTACAATTCGTCAGAAATCAATCAATAAATCCAGGTCTTAAAAAATTAAATCGTTAAATAAATATATTATGAATATAACCAGAAGAGAAGCGGTAAAAAGAATGGCAATTGGAGGAACCGCTCTGACGTTAGTGCCAATGGGTAATATTTTTGCAAAGGAACGTGGTAAAGTTGACTCAAATTTTTTTAAATATTCATTAGATAAACAGTATCCCGCATTCAACTATTTTTCAGTTGACTCTTTGGGGAAAGGAAAGTTAGAAAATAACCCGTTAAAATTAGGTGAGGTTAAGAATGAAAATTTATTTACATCAGAAATCGATAAAAAATCGGCAAAATACTTTTTAAAGGGAAGCAAAGTTCCAGCCTGGGAGTTTATAAGAACAGAAAAGGGATTTATACTTCGTTCAAACTATGTTGAAAATAATGTTCTCTGGACTTTTGATTTCAATCAAAGTAAAAATCATGTAACAATGTTGGGTATTGTTCCCGAAGAAAATAAAATAGATTTGCCAGGAGTTTTGCATATGCCGGATATGGGGTCTTTTAGAGTCAGATCAAATCAGGTAAAAACAATAGAGTATTCGGGGAAAAGATTAACTGCCGATTCTGCTCATGCTAAAAAATATGTTAAGCTAT
The DNA here is from genome assembly GCA_029933425.1 of Marinilabiliaceae bacterium. Lineage (GTDB taxonomy): Bacteria > Bacteroidota > Bacteroidia > Bacteroidales > Marinilabiliaceae > JAADEM01. The sequence goes on along the minus strand of JAOZOF010000009.1, from coordinate 1,279 downwards.
CGTTCCCGGCGGCTACCAAAGAAAACAAGTTTGTAGAATATTCATTCGAAATAGCTGCAATATATCCGAAGGTTGCCGGAATAGAAAACGACCCGAGGTTTGATGGCTACAAACGTAATTATATCAATACATTCCAGGTTAACCCACATTTGCAGGTACTGGCAAATAATACTACAAGCGACTCTTGTACTTTCGTTCAGTACGGTTATTCCGAATTGGCAGTCGCAGCACCTAATTTGGTTGATGATTTACGTGCAATTGATTTGGTGAAAATGACAGTTGACAGATATCTGGCAGGCCAAAAAGGATACGGACATTTTGGTTACAGGGGAGATATTGATGTTTTCCCAAATGTTCGCTGGGGAGGTCAGTCTGCATCATTAGATACATATCCTTCGTTATTGATTGCCGCATGTAATTATTATAAAGGTAGTGAAGACAGAGAGTGGCTGACTGAAAAATATAACGGACTTGTAAGTTGGGCAGAAGAGATAATGAGCAGGGACAAGGACAGCGACGGTTTAATGGAATATGGTTTTAGTGGAAATTCCGGTTCGTATTCAGGAAAAACAAATCAACGTCCTTCTAACTGGTGGGATACTATCGGGTTTGGACATAAAGATGCTTATGCAAATGCAATGGCTTACCGTGCAATAAACTATTTTATTAAACTCTGTAAAATTCAGGATGATGAGTATTCAATTAAAAGGTACACTAAATTTGCTACTAAATTGAAGAAAAATTATTACGACACATTTATTAATCCCAAAACGGGAGTACTGGCAGGTTGGAAAAGCGAAGATGGTGAATTGCACGACTACTACTTCACTTTTGTAAGCGGAATGGCAATTAGCTACGGTTTAGTAACAAAAGAGCAGGGTAATAAAATAATGGATGCCATGCTTGCCAAGATGAAAGATGTTGGTTACAATAATTTTGAAAAAGGATTACCGGGTAACCTTATAAATATTCCCAGAAAAGATTATACCCACCTCGATTCTCGTTGGGGAGGTAATTTAACCGATGATTCAACCGAAGGTTGGCAACATTACGAAAATGGTGGGGTTTCGGGTAACTATGTATATTTTACAATAAAAGCATTGTACAGTTTAGACCGAAAGAAAGATGCTGAGATGATAATGTTCCCACTTTTAAAAGCAATAGAAAATGGAGCATTTCAAGGCGAGTGCGAAAATGGCATGACTAAAGACTGGCAAACCTGGGATGGCGAATGCTGGGGTTATGAGGGGTTTTTAGTTGATAATTACTGGGGGCTTTT
>JAOZOF010000368.1 GCA_029933425.1 Marinilabiliaceae bacterium | reverse complement strand
TCTGAAATTACTTTTGATGTTAAAGATGTAAAAGCCATAAAGAACCCCCGGAATGTCAGTCAGAAGTGGCATGCGGATACTACAAAGAAGATCATAAAACTGGATGAACTTACCGCATTACTTAAGAAAAATGCAATAAGTCCGGTAAACGATCCTGTTTTCATAACCAACAGTGCAGCCAAAAAAACATTGTTTCAGGGACAGCCGGTAATTGCTGTTGAGATAAACGGCCAATCAAAATGCTACCCGTTGAATGTTCTGTCATATCACGAAATTGTTAATGACACTCTGGGAGGTATGCAGATCACTGTTGCATACTGTCCGTTGTGCAATACCGCTTCTGTGTTTAACCGGGAACTTAAATTTAACAACAAAAAGTACACTTTGAAATTCGGAACATCAGGCATGTTGAGGATGAGTAATCTTGTGATGTGGGATGAGCAGACAGAAACATGGTGGCAGCATATAACCGGTGAAGGAATAGTTGGTGAACTTGCCGGTACTAAACTTGAGGCATTGCCTGCAAAGATCTTCTCTCTTGGAAATTATGTTAAATATTTTCCTGATGGCGTGACACTGATGCCTAACGACGGACCTAACTATGAAAAAAATAACTATGTGAAATATGATTCTCCCGATAACACAATACCTTTTCTCTTTTCAGGGAAGATAGATAACAGACTGCCTGCAATGGAATATGTAATCGGGGTTGAAAAAGGAGATAAACAAAAAGTATTTCCTTTGTCTGCTCTAAGACAGGCCGGGGTCATTAATTCCAATATAGGTGAGGAGAACATAGTGTTGTTTTTCACTCCCGATATGGTTTCCAATCTCGATACAAAAGATATTAAACAAGGCAGGAAGATAGGTTCGGGAACTGTTTTCAGGTCGCTTGTTGATGACATGGAGCTGTCCTTCATCTCAAAAGGTAGGGTAATATCTGACATAGAAACCGGCTCAGTCTGGAATTTTATGGGGGAATGTGTATCCGGAAAAATGAAAGGGGAAAAGCTGACTCCTGTAAATTACACTCTTGATTTTGCATTTGCGTATCTTGCTTTTTATCCTGAAGCAGTAGTTTATTCTGATTAATTATACATCATTTTATCATAATCTTACTAAAATTTTATTAAATTATAACTGCAAAGTTGTTAGTTTCCTGTTAACAAGATATTATTAGTATAGAATATGAAAAAATTACTTATCCTTACATTTATTATTTCCCTCTCTGTTTTGTCATATTCTCAAAGCATATCATTTGATATAGGCTGGGGGAAGATCGGCAGCGAGTCTCCCAACGGGCTATACTCATCTTTTATTTATCAACATCCGGTTAATGACAGATTTGGGATTGTTGCAGATCCTTATTTGATCTATAATTTTGATTATCGTTACAGTGTCGGTGAGCCGGTACTGTTTGGTATTACCGGCGGAATGTATGTTAACTTGATAAATAAAAACAGTAATCTGCTTCAAGTGAAAGGAACCGTAGGAGGAGCCTATTACAATGCAGAAGGAAATTTCAGGTTTACTTCAAAGCTGACATTAAATTATGATTATTTGATCACGGAAAACCATGCCGTTGGAATATCGGGAGGAATGGGGATAGGAAAATATAGCATGGGATTTTTAGGAGTGCATTACTCGTACAATTTTAAGAACGGGCTGCATAGAAAGGAATATCGCTACAACTCAAAAAATTATTTCTCTCTGAGAATTAAGCCTGAAAGTATTACTCCTTTTGATATCTACAATCCTGCCGTTTCGTTTAATGTTATTGGGGACTGGACATTCGGCGATATTTTTGTTTTCGGTTTAGGGATAGGGGCAGGTTATGTTTTTCATGATATCGGTATTAATGACTTCTACGTTCCGTTATTCATTAATTCAATGATTTATCTGGGAAAAGGGGAACGGGTCAGGCCTTACCTTGTTATGCAGCCCGGAATAATATTCGATAGTAAAGTTGAATATAATTATGACTTTGGCGGCGGTATTGCTTTTAAATGTAACAACAATACTCTTTCGTTGGAAAGCAGAATAAGGTCAGGGTTTAATAATGACCTTGAATTTACGGAGAACAGCTTTGTGATTTCTGTCTTTTATTCATTCTCTTTCAGAAAGAAAAGTGACTGAAATACCGGGTAGAAAGAAAGTGTTTAAAGTTAGAGGACTGTTGCAGCGCAATTAAATACCATACTGTCGCCTGCGAGGGAAATAGACTGAAAATATTTTATCTCAAACTATAAAAATATTCAAAGTAATTGCCAATTTAAAAGCTTCTCTTTTTATGGATATCTTCTAAATGTTTATTTACTTTAGGGTTCATGAAATTTCAAAGTTATGAACTTAAAGCTTCTGTATTTTCTTTCCGTTGCTCTTTTTCTGAGCATTTCGGTCACCTCGCAAAATAAAATTACAAAAGTTGCCTGCATAGGTAACAGTATCACATACGGTTCAGGCATAAAAGACAAGCCCCGTGATTCTTATCCGGCGCAGCTTGCCCGTTTGTTCGGGCCGGAATACAAGGTCAGGAATTACGGTTTCTCCGGCCGGACAATGCTGCAAAAGGGCGATCATCCTTACATGAAGGAGCAGATGTTCATGGATGCCCTGAAATGGCAGCCTGATATCGTGATCATCATGCTTGGTACCAACGACAGCAAAGCACATAACTGGAAATATAAAGAAGATTACGAGAAGGACTACCTGAAGATGATATCTTCGTTCGATACTCTTAAATCGGATCCCGAGATATATGTTGTAGCTCCGGTTCCCGTATTTAAAGAGTGTTGCAAGATAAGTGATAAGGTTGTGAAGAATGATGTCTATCCTGTTGTGAAAAAGATAGCAGAGGAGAAGGGGTTGCATTTTATCGACCTGTACAACCCGATGACCGGAATGGGTGATATGTTCCCCGACGGAGTTCATCCAAATGCGGCCGGTTCAGGTGAGATGGCAAAGCTGGTGTTTGAGAGCCTGACAGGGAAAAAAGGGGAGTTGGTTCCGCAGGATTATCCGGGACTGAAGACCCAATGGCACGGCTTCGATAAGTATGAGTTTGAACTTGGACGTACACCTGCACATATCGTGGTGCCGAAAAAGCCGAAGGAGGGAAAGCCGTGG
>JAOZOF010000367.1 GCA_029933425.1 Marinilabiliaceae bacterium | reverse complement strand
TGATCTTTTATTTTTTCGGCATACTCTATCAGTCGCTCGGTAGCATCAGGCCTGCGGTTAAGTACCACATCCTCCACAAGCTCAAGCAGATCTTTGGGGATGTCATCGTAGATCTGAAGCATGCCCGGGTTCACGATCCCCATATCCATACCTGCTTTAATGGCATGGTAAAGGAATACCGAGTGCATTGCCTCACGCACCACGTTATTCCCGCGGAAAGAGAAAGAGAGGTTACTTACCCCGCCGCTTACTCTGGCATAAGGCAGGTTCTGCTTTATCCATTTTGTTGCGTTAATGAAATCAACGGCGTAGTTGTTATGCTCTTCTATTCCTGTTGCTATGGCAAGGATATTTGGGTCAAAAATGATATCCTCGGGTGGGAAATTTACCTTTTCGGTGAGCAGTTTGTATGCACGTTCGCAGATACCGATCTTACGCTCATAGCTGTCGGCCTGTCCCTGCTCGTCGAATGCCATAACAACAACGGCGGCACCGTAAGTCTTTATTCTTCCGGCCCTTTTGACAAACTCTTCCTCTCCTTCTTTCAGACTAATGGAGTTCACAATGGCCTTTCCTTGCACACATTTCAGTCCTGCCTCTATGACCTCCCATTTCGAGCTGTCGATCATTATGGGCAGGCGTGCAATGTCGGGCTCCGAAGCCATCAGGTTAAGGAATGTTACCATCTCCTTTTTAGCATCGAGCATGGCATCATCCATATTCACATCGATGACCTGAGCCCCGCCTTCAACCTGGTTGCGGGCAATGTCGAGAGCCTCTTCGTATTTCTGTTCACGTATCAGGCGTGCAAATTTACGTGAACCGGCAACGTTGGTACGCTCACCTACATTGATGAAGTTTGCCTCTTTCGAGAATTTTAAAGGTTCGAGTCCGCTAACTTCTGTAGTGTGTTCAGGTTTTGCCGGCTTATGCAGCTTTGCCTCATTGAGGAGTGACGCGAATTTACGGATATGGTCGGGTGTTGTACCACAGCATCCACCGATGATGTTCACAAGCCCGTCGGTCAGATACTCTTTTATCTGAACGCTCATTTTTTCAGGTGACTCATCGTACTCTCCGAACTGATTGGGCAGACCTGCATTGGGATATGCACTGATGTAAAAAGGAGCTTTTTTGCCCATTTCCTCAACATACGGTTTCAGGTCTTTTGCCCCGAAAGCACAGTTCAAACCAATCGAGAAAAGGTCGATGTGTGAAACAGAGTTGAGGAATGCCTCAAGTGTCTGACCGGAAAGGGTACGGCCCGAAGCATCGGCAACGGTGACGGAAACCATTACGGGGAAATCCTTCAAACCGCGTTCTTTAAGCTCATCGTTGATGGCAACCAATGCCGCCTTGGCATTCAGCGTATCGAAAATAGTTTCCACAAGGAACATATCCACTCCGCCGTCAAGCAGGCCTTTAACCTGTGTCTGGTAAGCATCCTTAAGGTCATCAAAAGTAATGGCACGATAACCCGGGTCGTTAACATCGGGCGACATGGATGCTGTTTTGTTGGTAGGTCCCATTGAGCCGGCAACAAAGCGTGGCTTCTCCTCTGTGTTGTACTCATCGGCTGCCTCTCTTGCAAGTTTTGCAGATGCAAGGTTCAGTTCGTATGCAAGGTCTTCAAGTCCATAGTCGGCCTGCGAAACGGCGGTAGCGTTGAATGTGTTTGTTTCAATTATGTCGGAACCCGCTTCAAGGTACTGGCGGTGTATATCTTTGATTATCTCCGGTTGAGTTATAGACAACAGGTCGTTATCACCTTTCAGTGGCGACGGATGATCTTTGAACCTTTCACCTCTGAAATCTTTCTCTTCAAGTTTATGCTCTTGTATCAGACTTCCCATTGCCCCGTCGAGCAACAGAACTCTTTCTTTTACCAGTTTTCTTAACAGCTTACTTCTCTCCATCGAAATATGTTTTCTTCTGGCCGGTATTTACGGCACTATGTAATATTTAAATTCTTAAGGATACAAAGGTAATACAATTTAAAACTTTCAGGAATCAGGGATGAATGCTGATATAGAGATATCATTTAATAAAATATTTAATTTTTTTATAAATCTGATTAAACCTTTTTGAATTTGCTCTATCTAAACGGTTGACACAAATCTTTGAATAAGATCAAAAAACGAATAATCGATTAACATTAAATTTTACAGTTATGAAAACAAAAAGTTTATTTTTATCGGCGATCATTGCCACAGGGTTAATATTTTCTTCGTGCGAGAAGAAGGATGAACCAATAGAACAACCTGAAGATATTGAAGCAATCGTTCAGGAAGATGCAGAAATAGAGGATATCATTGATGCGGTATCGGATCAGGTTGATGCATTCACATCTCTTGATATCGAGGGATCTTATCCTGAGTTGTCAGATATCAATCTGAAAAGTGCCACCGAAGAGATCGAATATCCGATCGTAACAAAGGAGCATCTTGAAGAAGGTAAATTCTATCCGGTAAAGATCACTATAGATTACGGACCTGAAAATCATAAGATAATTGTTCACAGGACAAGAGAAGCATGGGTAAGAGGAAAGATCATCATTGTTAAGACCGGTCCGCATCGTAGAGCAGGAACAACAAGAACGGTAACTTTCGAGGAGTACTACTTCAATGATAACAACGTTGAAGGATCAAAAGTTTATGAAAATCTTGGTAAGAACGATGACGGAAACATAGTATTTGCATGGACTGTAGAGATAAAGGTTACTACACCTGAAGGTAAGTGGTTAAGTAAAATTGAGAACAAGCAGCGCGAGAAGATCGCTGGTGCCGACACTAAAAATATCTGGGATGATGAATTTCTGGTCAGAGGATCAAGTTCAGGAAGTAAGTCAAACGGATTTACATATAATCGTACTATTCTTGATGAAAACCCGATTTGGAGAAAAAGAGTTTGCCGATTCCCGGTCAAAGGAACAGTATCGATCGTAAACAGCAGGAGAACTTATACACTTGATTATGGTGACGGCGAATGTGATGCAATTGCTACTGTCACCGACTCGGAAGGTAATACAAAAGAGATAACATTAGGAAGACACAGATAGTTTTTCATAGGTTTGGTAGTGGTTAATAAGGGTTTCACATTTGTGAAGCCCTTATTTCGTTAGTGTCT
>JAOZOF010000366.1 GCA_029933425.1 Marinilabiliaceae bacterium | reverse complement strand
CTGCATTTAGTAAGGGTTAACCCTCCCTGCCCGAATGGTCAGGCGGGCCGAGCTTCCTCGGGACAGGCTGATTTAGAAATACACCATTTTGATTATTGATCAAAATGGATGTAATTCTTTATCGCTATGCAATAGAAAATTATGCTTAGTTTTCTATTGCATAGTTTGGGTTTATTCATAAAACCGTAAACAATGAAAAACTGGATTAGCATTATCATTCTTGGAGTGTTCTCAATATTATTGATAATTCTTGTAAAGAAAGCTATTGATACAACAACTGAACATGAACTCACACAATACGTTGATCCGTTCATCGGAACAGGAGAGCATGGGCATACCTATCCCGGTGCCGTAGTGCCGTTCGGCATGATACAGTTAAGTCCTGATACAAGAAAAGAAAACTGGGACGGATCATCAGGATATCACTATTCCGACAAGACAATACGCGGATTCAGTCACACACACCTGAGCGGAACGGGAGAATCGGAACTGTGCGATGTGATGTTCATGCCTACTGTAGGTAAGGTACAACTTGATCCCGGAGATGCTGATGACAGCAAAACAGGCTATCGTTCATCATTCAGCCATAAAAATGAAGAAGCATCACCGGGATACTACAAAGTACTGCTTGACGACTACAACACAACCGTAGAGCTGACAGCTGCCGAGCGGTCAGGTTTTCACAGGTACACATTTCCCCGATCAACCCGTTCGAACGTAATAATCGATCTGTGGCATCGTGGAAGGGTAGTAAAAGCAAATATAAATTTTGAAAACGACACTGTCATTTCGGGGCTGACAATGTCAACAGGTTGGGCAAAAGATCAGTACATCTATTTCTATGCCGTATTTTCAAAACCTTTCAAACAATATGGCATTGCCCGCAATAACACTCTGCTTTCAGACACAAGAACGGCTGATGGTAAAGACATTAAGGCCTTTGTTACCTTCGACACAAAAGCAGGAGAACAGATACTTGCCAAAGTAGGTATTTCTGCTGTAAGCGTCGAAGGTGCCCGGAAGAACCTTGAAGCTGATATCAGCGATTGGGATTTCGACAGCATCCACAAGCAAGCCAAGGAAAAGTGGAACAACTATCTGTCAAAGATCACTGTTGATGGAGGAACAGAAAAGGAAAAACGAATATTTTACACTGCTCTTTACCATACTGCTCTTGCTCCTAACCTGTTCATGGATGTTGACGGGCAATACCGGGGTGTCGATCATAAAATTCACAAAGCCGGGGGATTTACTAATTACACTTTATTTTCGTTGTGGGATGTTTTCAGGGCAGAAATGCCTTTACTGAATATTCTGGAGCCGCATCGGATGAATGATTTTATCCGTACTTTCCTTGAGATGTACAAGACAGCAGGAAGGTTACCGATCTGGGAAATTCAGGGAACACTTTCAGCACACATGATAGGACGGCACGCCCTGCCTGTCATACTGGATGCTTACAGGAAAGGAATAACAGATTTTGATATTGACCTTGCTTACCAAGGCATGAAAGAGGCCATGGAAAACAACATGGCTTTCAATAATTACTACAAAAATTACGGATATATTCCCGCCGATATTGAAGGCATCGGAGGCTCTGTGTCAATTGCTGTTGAATATGCATACAACAACTGGTGTGTAGCCGAAATGGCAAAAATACTGAACAAACAAAACGATGTACTTAAATATCAGCAACGGGCACAGTTTTACAAAAACAATTTCGACCCTTCAACAGGTTTTCTGCGACCGCGTAACTTAGACCATACATGGTTCAAACCGTTCGATCCGGCTAAACCTACAGGTGATTACACAGAAGGAAATGCTTTCCAGTACAGTGCTTTTGTTCCGCATGACATGACCTACGGACTGATACCAATGCTTGGTGGTGATAAGAAGTTTGTTGAGTGGCTGGATACCCTTTTTACCCACACAAGTGAGTATGACAAAACAGTGGTTGATGCTGCCGGACTGATCGGCCAGTATGCTCATGGAAATGAACCAAGCCATGAGATAGCATACCTTTACACATATGCAGGAGCTGCACCCAAAACGCAAAAGTATGTACACGAAATCCTTAAAACACTTTACGATGATACGCCTGAGGGATTAAGCGGCAACGAGGATTGCGGACAGATATCTGCATGGTACGTATTCAGTGCAATGGGCTTCTACCCTGTTCTGCCCGGTGATACTGTTTACGTTATTGGCAGCCCCCTTTTCCCTGAAGCGAAAATATCACTTGATAACGGAAAAACATTTACCGTAAAAGCAAGAAATGTATCGGATAAGAATATTTATATCCAATCGGCAAAATTAAACGGTAAACCATATTCCAGGTCTTATCTTACCCATAACGACATAGTCAACGGCGGTGAGATAGTTCTTGAAATGGGAAGCAAGCCAAACTATGATTGGGGTACATCACCGAAAGACAGACCAAAGACCGAAAAACTTATAAGTGCTGTTTCGATGCCGTTTGCCAGGATAAAAGAAAATTACTTTTTCGATAAAGCAACTGTTGAGCTCGGTTGCGACACTAAAGGTGCAAAGATATTTTATACCACCGATAACAGCGAACCTGACGAAAACTCAAATATGTACTCAGGTCCGTTTCAGATCGATAAAACAACAACGATAAAGTTCTTTGCCGAAAAAGAAGGACTGATGCCTAGTTTTACCGTTACGGCAACATTCAGAAAAATGCCCCGCATAAACTACACCTACCTTAAAAATTATGATCATCTGGATCTTAAGCCCGGATTAAAGTATAAGTACTACGAAGAGCATGTACTGTATGTTGACGAACTGGATAAATTCGAGCCAAAGAAAACAGGCATTACGCCATATTTCAGTATCGAAGACAGGGATAACAGCGGACTTTTCGCATTCATCTACGACGGATATATCAAAATACCCCGCGACGGTGTGTACACCTTCTATCTGCTTACCAACGACGGCGGCGTTCTGTACCTTAACGGCAAACGCTTCATCGACATGGACGGACCGCGTACTGCTTCACCAATGTCACGTACGATAAGGCTCAAGGCAGGAACTTATATAATTGGAGAGAAATATTTTCAGATGGGCGGCGGTTTTGAGAATACCGTAAGCTGGAAAGGCCCCGGAATACG
>JAOZOF010000365.1 GCA_029933425.1 Marinilabiliaceae bacterium | reverse complement strand
CGTGTGATTCGTTCGGCGGCCAATACCGCTATGAGCCAGGCCCGAACATCCTGAATGTATTCTCGACAATTTCTTGTTTTTTATACCCCTCAAGGGGGTACTGAAAAGAGTGACAGTCTTTCGGGAGTAAGTTACTAAATTTTTGCCCTTAAAGTTAGATATAATTAACATTATTCTACCAATAATATAGTAAGGATTTTTTATCATGCAGTGCCTAAAAGAGTACCACGCCACTGATTTTCACAAAATCGGCAACCAGTTTTTGCTGATAACCAAAGACCAGGAATGCCTGCGCCTTAACCGGGAAGAAACAGTTATTGAACGAAAACAAATGATGCCGGGAGATCTCTTTAAGCTCAAACTACTCTACCATCTCTCAGCCACTTTAACCGGCATCAAACCGCTAACGTTAATGCGGTTTAAAAAACCCAAACCTGCATTCACAGAATGCTCATACTGTACTCGTCAGTGGCAGGAGGTGAGTCGCCATTTCAAAGGGCAGCAAACCTTAGGGATGCGCCTTATGGATCACAATCAACGGGATGAAACTATGATTTTTTACCATCAGGAAGCCTGTCGGCGACTGTTATTGATGCCCAGCGTTAAAATTTTCCTGAAAGAACGTGATTTTGCATACGGCATCGAAACGATCAATAACCCGGGACGATTTATCGATTTATGCCTTAAAGAATATCAGCAAAAAGGATCACTGCCCGTGGAAATGGGTCTTTTTATGGGCATTCCGCTTAAAGATGTTAAAGGTTACATCAAAGCCGACAAAAATGCCCATGTCATAACTGCCGGTTGGCGTATCTACGGACAAGCTTACCCGTCACTGGCACTTGCAAATCTTTACCGCCGTTTGCGACAATATGCTGTCCGATCCTACTTCAAACGCCCTTTCGAGGAAATTACCGAGCGGTTGGGCCGCAGTTTGCTCATCAACCAGATTGAACTGTTGGCAAACTAACAGAGGGAGAGAAAAAAGGCATGCATTCAACCCCGGGGCAAGCCCCGGGGCATTCTGCAAAGGTTTTCGTGATTGAGTTCAAGAAGGATATAACCATCCTTGAGCTATTGAATAAACCCATTTATCAAAACATGCTGAGTACTGGTTTCAATTAACCCTCGGAAATAGCGTCCACCGGACAAACCTCAACGCAGGAGCCACAATCAACACATTTGTCCGTTATTGTGTAGAAATCATCTCCTTCGACAATGGCATCTTCGGGACACTCTTCCTTGCAGGAACCACAGGCTGTGCATAATTCCGGATCAATTTTGTACATGACGTTCACCTCCTTAAAAAAGTTGAAAAGATTATTCTTTACATGGAAAAACATACTACCAAGATTTTAGGTTGTCAATATTTTATCAATAAAAACAATAATTTATACATAGTCTCAAGTTATCGCTAATACCCTTGAAATGAATAAGAAAATTGCCAAAGGACATCTGCTTTCCTATCTCAGAAGCCATAAAAAAAATATCAGCATTGAACGTTTCATAATCTTTGACACGATCTTCCAACAATCAAGCCGGCTTCATTTCAAGGCAGAAGAGTTGGTTGCAACTCTCCGTCGAGGACCGCAAAGTGTCTCCCGGGCGACTGTCTATCGAACCCTTAAGATCTTTGAAGAAGCAGGCATCATTAGATCAATGCCGGATAGCTATGAGGCCAAACCGCAAAAAAGTTATGAAATCATAGAACAGGAAGACGGTCACGGCCATCTGATTTGCCGTCATTGTGGTCGGATTACCGAATACCATTGCGCAGAGATTATCAAACACCAAAACATCATCTGCCGACAACACAATTTCCGGCCCGATAAACGGATCGAACAAATCTACGGCTCTTGTTCCTATTGCCAGCGAAAATTGAAGAATAAATTATCAGAGGAGAAAACATGAGCACCAATTTTCAAATTGAAGTCAAAAGAGGCAAAGACAACTTATATATTACTCCCAAGGGAGATTTTGATGGCAGCTCCGCCTGGGAGTTAGTCAACCTGCTTGACAAACAATACAACGGTAAAGGACAAGTTGTTATTGACACACATAACCTGTGCGAAATGTGCCCCTTCGGATGCAGCACATTCCGGTGTCTACTTAATGTAGGCAAGCTACCATCGAATCGACTCATATTTAAAGGGGAAAAAGGGTATGAACTTGCACCTGAGGGATATGAGGTTTTTGAGTCCACTGAAAAACACAATTGCCGGTGTAATGGGAATTGTGCGAACTGCTCATGTTCCGAAAAGAAGCAACAAAATTAAAAAGAAGGAAAAAATGGTGACAGCTGCCAGGGATATTATGGCTGCAACAGTTCTGCAAAAACGCTTATCAAAGGAAAAACAAGCAATTGCAACAAATAACCTTTGCCAAAAGAAAGGAGTCCAAGATGTCAATCCTTATCGTTGGAGCTGATAAAATCAGTGCCATCACCCCTAAACTCAAAGACCTGGGAATCACCAGAGTCACTCACTGGAAAGCCAGAAAGCGGGTAACCGCCAAATTTAAAATCCCCCGGCACATTGAGGCAGTAATCTTTTTTACTGATTTTTTACACCATACCGCCGCCCGAAAAATAAAATCAGAAACGAAAAAAAGAGGACTGCCAAGCCTGTTCTGCCGCCGTTCAGCAAGCGACCTGTTGAAATCAATAGAGGCATTACGCCAATGATCATAACTTTTCTCCTTGACAAATGCCGGGGAGCTTCAGTATATTTCCCGCGGATTTACAAGGGAAGCCGGTGGGAAACCGGCGCTGTACCCGCAGCTGTAACCAGGAACGAACGTCCAAGAAAGACCACTGGATGGCAGGAAAATCGGCACCCCGCCGATGAAACCATCCGGGAAGGTGGACGGAAGACCGCCTGGAAGCCAGAAAACCTTGGATCTGAAACCCACGACGATGCCATCACCCGGCATCGGGTTCCCGGGAAAAGGAACCGGAGAGGATATTTCTCCACTACTATTCATTTTCCGGTTTTGCGCCTCATCAAGGCAGGTGGTTCCAGTCGTCATATGATTGGAATCTGTGTGTATCTTTATGTTCCACATCAGCTATTTGTTATTTTTCATTAAAATCGTTGGGCTAAAACAACCACAACCAAAAAGGAGGAAAATGGTCATGAGGAAACAAACAACAAAATGGTTCA
>JAOZOF010000089.1:3189-12092 GCA_029933425.1 Marinilabiliaceae bacterium | reverse complement strand
TTTCCCGTTTCTTTGACGATTGCCATCTTCACTCCGTTTCGATGGCAATGTCTCAAAAAGCTCCGGATATTCAAACCTTTAAACAGCCCGACGAAAGAGGGTTTTTAAACGGTGAGGAAATACCTCCTAACCCCGCCAGGGGCCGGGGGATAATCCTGACAGACTAACCTAACCACTTATCATTAATCACTAATAATTCACTCGTGTAATTCGTGGACAAAATAAAACGCCTTGTTAGTCGGAGTGCAACTTCAAGTCGCGCCCCGACTATTCCAAACTATTTGAAAGTATCATTTATCTCGCTCAGGTTTTCCCACCATTGTTTTTTAGGTCTGAAATATTCCAGATTTACCTGACCGGGCAGATTTTCTATATTTTCTTCTATCAGCTGACCGTCCTTCAGCCCGACACCGATGTAGTTTCTTTCATTGCTGTTAATATTTTTCTCAATGAAATCAACAGCTTTTACTGACAGGCGTGTAGCCAGTACCCTGTCGGAAGCACTAGGTGTGCCTCCCTGCTGCAGATGTCCGAGAATAGCCTGACGGACATCAAAAACGTCGCCACCTTCTTCTTCGTACAATGCCGACAGAAAACCTGTTGTATAGATCTTATTGGCAAATTCGTTGCGTATAACAAGGCCAAGACGTTTGCCCTCTTTGAATCGTTCTACGAGCATTGCCACATCTTCCTGCAGGTCTTTTAGATGTATGCCCTTTTCGTGGATGTAAACCCTTTCAGCTCCTGTGGCAAGACCGCTCAATTGAGCTAAGAATCCGCAATATCTACCAAATACCTCGACCACAAAAGTTCGTGTGGTTGCTACGGCTGATTCTTTTATTTTGTCTATGGCATCAACAATATTGTTCAGGGCAGTATCTGAACCAATGCAAAAATCTGTCCCCGGCAGGTTGTTGTTGATGGTAGCCGGAATGCACACAACCGGAATATTGAATGCAGGGAAATCATTTTTCCTTTTGAACATACGATATGCATTTACGTAAGCTGTACTTCCTCCAATAACTATCATCCCGTCGACTTTCCATTTCTCCATGTTTTTGGCCATCTCATAAAAATTACTTCCTTCAATAAGCATCCGGTTTGTTCCGAGGAATGATCCGCCCTCGGATGCCCAGTCTTCAACTTCCATCCAGTCCATTGGCCTGAAATCATCTTCTACCAGTCCTTTGAATCCATTTTGAACACCGTAAATGTCATGCCCGCTTTCAAGTGCCATTCTTACAGTTGTCCTTACTGCAGCGTTCATTCCCGGAGCAAGACTTCCGGCATTGAGAACGATCAGATTTAGTTTTCCATTTGTTTGTTTCTCTTTAGAGGGGAATGCCTGAGCCAGTGTTTTAAAGGTTTTCAGTTCATCACCAAAATTACCTCCTCTCAGTTCAATAGCTTTGTCAAAATTTCCTTCTTTGATATATTGAGCAATCGATCTTGTGCGTTCGATGCTTTCCATCAGCGATAGTGCCGTCACCTTATTTTTTTGCAGGCCTATGATCTTTGATTCTTCATCATCGTTGCTTTCAAGAAGATGTTTCACTGCGGCGTAACCCAGCACAATGCTCATGTACCTGTCGAAAGCAGTTGGAGAGCCGCCTCTTTGAACATGGCCAAGAATGGTAAGCCTTACATCCACTTTCAGATGCTCTTTTAGTTTTTCAACCACATCAGTGCTTTTTATGGGATTTCCATGCTTATCGATGGCTCCCTCAGCCACTATCACAAGGCTTTTTTTCTTGCCTGCTTTGCGTCCTTCAGCAAGGTAATCACACATTGCCTTTCCCCAGTCATCCGATATAGGAGGTTGTTCGGGGATAAGTACATAATCGGCACCTGTTGCAATGGCACTGAACAGGGCAAGATACCCGCAGTTACGTCCCATGACCTCGACAACAAAAGTTCGCTCATGACTGGCAGCAGTGCTTGAAATGGCATCAATTGCATCGATAATCCTTCGAAGTGCAGTATCGGCACCGATCGTCATATCCGTACCTGAAAGGTCATTATCGATGGACCCTACCAAACCGACGATCCTTAACTTAGGGTGTTGATCTGCCTGCTCTTGCGTTATTTCATTTTGCTCAACAAGTTCCTGAAGTAACCCGTGCCACTCCTCCCTGAACACGTTAGCACCTGTAAGACTACCGTCTCCGCCGATGATAACAAGGTTGTCGATATTAAGGTCAATCAGATTCTTTGCTGCTGTAAGACGTCCCTCTCTTTCCCTGAACCGGTGACAACGTGCTGTTCCGAGTGCTGTTCCTCCTTTATGGAGTATTCCGCCCACATCGTCACTTGTCATTTTTTTTATCATATCGCCACCCTCCACCATACCTTTGTATCCCTGATGAATGGCAAATACACTGATCCCGGATTTGCATGCCGTTTTAACAACTGCGCGAACTGCCGCATTCATTCCCGGGGCATCTCCACCGCTGGTCATTACACCTATGCTGTTTATCTTTTTTTCAGTCATGTGTCTGATATTTTTTCAGTTTTTAGTTATCGTAAATTTATCAATAATTTTTCATAGTTACACCCTGAAAGATGAAATAGGCAGGGGTATACAATTTTAACCTTATTTCAAAAAGAGGATATTTCGTTCCTATGGAACTCCTTTGCTTAAGGATGATTCTAACAAGGAATGTAATTCCTTGTTAGAGTATAACCTGCCTACGGCAGTTCTATAAGTCCCGGAGGGACGATATGTTTTAACAAGGGGCGTAAGCCTCTTGAATAAAAGTATCTAAAATAATAAGTTCCGTAGGAACGACATACCCTCCAATGGTGAAATGGAATACTCTGAATTTCTTTAATTCGAACATCCGGCTGTAACATACTGCAATATTCGTTCGTCATACCTTTAAAGAATAAAAAATCAGATGTTTTTCAGAATTGGGTTTCAATCCTTTCAAAAAAAGAATTATTAATAATAAATAACCATATCATGAAAAAAGCTATAGCGTTATCATTGTTTTCAGCTATCCTGGTGGTATTTCCCGGAAAAACAATGGCTCAGGAGAATAATAAACATAAAACCCATGTAAAGAATATTATCGAAGTTGATGATAATGTTGATAAAACAACAGTTAAGTTTCCCGGCGGGAACATTGAGGTGAACAACTTTTCTGACACTATCACAAAGGTCACTTTGGGGCATAAACGAATTGAAGTAATAGAAGGATACAATAAGACCCGTGTCAGGGTTGTAAGAGTTCCAATAGAAAGATTTAAAGGCCATTTTATGGGTGTTGACCTTGGGTTCAATGGCTACATGGCTTCCGGTTTTACCACTGAGCTTCCGCCTGAAGACAGTTTCATGGATCTGCATAACGGAAAATCGATGTCGGTTAGTCTGAACTTTCTGCAGTACAGCATACCTTTTCAAAGAAACAAGAATACCATTGGTGCGGTAATTGGTGCAGGTTGGACTTTTTACAATTACAGAACAGACAACAACTATATCATTCAGCTTGACGATGACGGAAATACGGTCGGGATACCTGAAAATGACAGAACTGTAACAAAAAATAAGCTTACAACAAGTTACATCAACATCCCGTTACTTTTCGAATTTCAGATACCTGTCAACAAGGATATTAACAGGTTTTTCATTTCGGCAGGCCCTTATGCGGGATTTCTTGTAAAGGCTCATACAAAGGTTGTATACGAAGACAACGGAAGTAAATCAAAGGAAAAATATAAGGGGAATCTGAACGTAAATCCGTTCCAGTACGGAGCAATGATACGTTTCGGATACAGATGGATAAAGTTTTATGCAACTTACAACTTTTCAGCACTCTACATGAAAGGAAAAGGTCCTGAACTTTATCCCTATTCTATCGGGCTTACATTGGCGAACTTTTAATTGTAATCTTACGGGAAAAGAAACAACAAGTTTAAGATGAGAACAGACACAGACATAAAATTACATAAGGGTTTCCTGCGGATCAGCAGTTTGCATGGCAATGCATCTCTAAATTACAGTATGGGCAGAATGGCTACTATCATTTTGATACTGTTGCTGCTGATACCTGTTATACCTGCGGTCTCGCAAAATACATTTAAAGGAAAATATGACAATGAATGGGAGCTGAAAGACGGGTATTTCAAAGTGAGGAAGGGTCGTTTGTATGGAGTAGTATCGAAGGATGGTGTAACACTTATTCCTTGTGAGTACAATCAGATATGGGATCTTGGAGAAGACAATATCCTGAAAGTTTTGAAAGGTAGAAAAATAGGACTTTATACTATTGACGGAGCAGTGATCGCACTACCTGAATATGATCAGATATGGGGCTTTGAGAACGGACGGGCAAGGGTGATGAAGAACGGAAAGATAGGCTACATCGACAAATCAGGACAGGAGATCATCCCTCCTGTTTACGATCAGGTATGGGGTTTTGAGGATGGCCGTGCAAGGGTTTTAAGGAATGGAAAGATAGGTTACATTGATGAAACAGGTGTTGAGATCATACCCCCTGTGTATGATCAGATATGGGGATTCGAGAATGGCCGTGCAAGAGTGTTGCAGAACGGAAAGATCGGTTACATTGATGAAAAGGGCCATCTGCTGATACCACCTGACTATACTCAGATATGGGACTTTGAGAACGGCAGGGCCAAGGTATTCAAGAATGGAAAATTCGGATACATTGATGAATCAGGTAAAGAGGTCATTCCACCTGTTTATAATAAAATATGGGATTTTGAGAATGGAAGAGCACAGGTGTACAAAAATGGTAAGTTCGGCTATATCGATGAAAACGGGAATGAAATAATCCCCGTCATTTACAATAAGATCTGGGAATTTGAAGATGGCAGGGCCAAGGTTTTCAAGAACGGCAAATTCGGGATGATAGATGAGAACGGCAATGTACTTATTGCACCAAAATTCGATATGATCGGTGAGTTTGAGGATGGCAGGGCAGATGCGGTTTACAACAATAAACGTGTAGTGATAGACACTACTGGGAATATCGTTGAAACGGGCTCAGCTGGCGGAGTTGTGACAGTAGATAAAAAAATAGCGGTGACCGATACCGTGATCCCCGAAACAGGAGAAAGGATAGTGGAAGTTAATGACTCTATTTTTAATGATTCAACTGTTGTGCGTATCTGGAGCGACAGGGTGGAGATAGTGTCTAAAAAACACAGTAAGCCTGAAGAGAAGCACACTTATGTTGAATACAATGAGCCCAATCGCAAAAAAAGAGGCAGGTTCAAGGGGCATTGGGCAGGATTGAATGTCGGGTACAACAATCTGCTTACATCTTCAGGCTCTTTTGAGTACCCCGACGAATACATGTTCATGGAGATGAATGCGGGAAAATCTGTTGGTGTGGCCGCCAATCCGTGGCAACAAAGCATCAAACTTCAGCGCAGGGGTAACATCGGGCTGGTAACCGGTCTCGGTTTCGAATGGAACAATTACAGGTTCGACAGCCAGTATGTTCTTACACGTGATGAAACTACAGGTAATACAACCTATTACACAGAGACTAAGCCAATTAAAAGAAATAAACTGACGACTATTTATCTTAATGTACCTTTGTTGCTGGAATTTCAGATCCCCACCGGACGTGAAAGATATCCTTTCTATATTTCGGGGGGTGCAATAGGAGGAGTAAAGCTTGGTTCTCACACAAAGTTGGTATACCAGAGCGAAGGAAAGGAGAAGAACAAGGATAGTTTTAATCTTACTACATGGCGTTACGGGGTAACAGCACGTATCGGCTACCGCGCAATAAATCTTTTTGCCGACTATTATTTTTCTCCTCTGTTTGAAAAAGACAAAGGGCCTGATCTTTACCAGGTATCTGCAGGGATATTTATCTATCTGGACTATTGAGTATAAAATGGCTGGAGGGGTTTTGGTTCCCTGTATGAAAAATTAATCCTTTACATTAGGCTTAAAATTGCTTATATTGACCATACGTTAGTATCACTCATAAGCAACAGCCATGGACAGGAAGGATGATCATATTTTCATAAAGATATTGCTTCTAGCTTTTTTACTGCTTCTGCTGTATTCATGGTTTACATTCCACATTTACAATGATCTGATATCCAAAATAACAGGAGCCTTTCTGACCTTCTGGGCTTTCGTAAGCTTTTTTATCAGTTATCAGAAAAAAGAGAGCCGGGATAAATTTAAGGATATTCTGTCGAAATGGCTATCGGGCATACTGAACTACCGTTTCATAGCTTTCTTATACATCTTGTTTTTTATATCGGGAAGTTTTATTTCATCTGTTCATATTTACTCAAACAACAACAAAAACATAACTGTCAGCATATATGACGACAGGGATTCTGTTTCCGGCAAACTAGGGCCGCAAAAGCAGGAGCTGAAGCACACTATCCTCACTACCCCTTTTGGAAGAACAATGATGCTGGCCGCGGACGGATATCAAAAAGCACAGGTGCAGATATTTCCCTGGACGGGCAAACGTATCATCGTTGAACAATATCTTAAAATTTCTCCTACACTGATATTACGCATCCCGGAAGAGCATTTCATGCAACTGTCAAAAGCACGGATAAACATTGATACAAAAGGATCAAAGAAAACATTTGAGACAGACAGGCATACCGTAATTGTCATAGGACAATCGCCAGAGATACCGGAAAAGTACTGCAACAAATGGCTTAACGAACTAAGAGCAACATACGAAAACAACATTATTATTTACAAGGTACTGAACAAATGGTGTGATACCACTCCGCTTTTCATACCCCTGAACCTCGGAACCTATGACAGTATCAGAGTTGATCTGATATCAAGGGCAGGTGATACACTCGCTGTATGCAAAGGCATTACAGATACGGGCAAATTCAAAGAACTAAGATTTAAAAACAGAGAAAAATGAAAAAGATCATTCTGTTAACATATTACTTCATATTCATTCTGTTCGCTGCTCATGCCCAACAGAAAAAGGACATTCAGGTAAAATTTATTCTGGATGAGGAGTCCTACAATCAGTTTTACAACGATAACGAAAGAACCGATATCGAAAGCCAATGTGCCTTGCAAATTGCAAACCTACTAAATGAGGATTTCCCTTTTTTTCATTTTACTTCCAACGGATCGGGGAAAAAGCTTTTCATTTATCTTACCGGTAAAGACAAAGCATCAACCAACAAGATCCATGAAACAGGATTCAAGTTTCACATCCCTTCTGAAACAAGTGAGAATAACGACCGTAAATTATACTTTACTTTCAGGGCAATTGAAGATTTTTCAAAGGAATTGCCTGCCTCCCCTGATCTTTTTATTGATGAAATAACATCAGTATTTAAGGTCGGACTTGAGCAGAATAAAGCAGAAATGGTCAGTACTGTTTTAAGCCGGGTTGAGATTTCCGATGATTACTTTGTTCTGATAATGAACTCAAACAACGGGATTAAGCGGTATTACATAGCTCCGTTAAATGAGAATGAATTCAGGATAGCCAGAAACAGCGAATTCAGGATTGTAACAACTTTAGGCTTTGAAATCTTTGCCAATAGTGACGACATTGTCGATGCAAAGGTAATTTCATGTATCAAAAACATTGAATCTGCACGTGCAAAATATCATCTGCCGGTATCATATCCTGAAAGAAGTTTATTGATGGAGCTTACCAATGCAACAAATACTTCCATGACCCCGGATGATACCATAAGTAAAAAGATATACCTGCTGAACTATATGCCTTTAATAAACACAGGAATGGAACTTGCATCACCTTCCGATATATCAAACAATTCAAATTAATGTTAAGATGAAACCTTATATCATTTTACAAAATATTACCATCATACTCCTGTTTCTTTTTTCAGGGCATGATCTACAGGCCCAGGGAAATTATGTGAATGCGGACTCCTTATGTAAGATCGCCACGTCGATGAATACTGATGAGGGGATCAGATTCCTTACAAACAATGCAGAAAGATGTTACAGCGCATCAAACAGGGATGAATGTTCTTTTAAGCTGTTCTTTACTGCCGGATATCTGAGTCAGAAAAATATGTTACGGTCACAGGGACAGGAACACGATAAATATGCCGAATTTGCCATGCAGTTCTACAACGAAGCACTAAGAAGCAAACCTGCCGGCATACCGGCTTTGACAAATATTTACTTCCTGTACCGATCGCTTAATAATTATCAGCAGGCATTAACGACACTTGATAAACTCATTGAGGCTGACAGTGAAAATGAAGGGAAATATTTACTTAACAAGGCTGAGATCTATACCGAAACAAGTAATCACCTTAATGCGGCCATATGTTACAGGAAAGCATTTTTTACTAATCGAAACGAAACGGTGTGCCTGAATGCTTTTAATGCATACAATGAGGTAGCCTCATTCCACGATTTTTATACCGGGATGAATTCATTCATCAAAGAGCTGATTGATAGCAGAGAGTATGATCTTGCGCGGAAAGGATATTTGTTTGTGCTTAAAAAAGCAATATCGGTAAATGACCAATCCATTGCGGGAGAGGCTTGTGTAGACTGGTTAGATGCATTAACACTCTCTCCTGAACGAATAACGGGTTCAATTGTAGATGAACTACCCGATACTATAGCATGGGGATCGGAATGCAATTTTCAGTTACACAAAATGTTTTCCGACCCGTTGAATTTTTTAACCTCACAAAGGAACAAAAGTTTCAGCCTTAAGGAAAGACACATAATTGCAACTGTTTTATTAGGGCTGGAGTCCGGATATGTAATGCAGGGTGATATCGAATATGCCGTAAAGTTACTTGAAGAGGCTTTCAAGGCTGCACCATGGTTTTACCAGTATCATTCCGATGAATTGAAAGATCTGTATCCCGTTCAAACCAACATCGCTCTTGAGCTTGCAAGGCTTTACACCAACTACCCGGAATTTGAC
>JAOZOF010000089.1:0-3089 GCA_029933425.1 Marinilabiliaceae bacterium | reverse complement strand
GCGCTGATCAATGCAGCAAAAGACTATCTCGATATTGACTACATAGCTGCTTCGGAGAAATATGTAAAACAGGCAAAAAACATACAAGTGCTGACACCTGAACAAACCACATTTCTGAGTGCTTTAAATTCGATCATTACTATTCGTTCTGATATTTTAAACAACAAATTAAATTTCAGGGAAGACCCGGCCGTATTGGAACAGACGATTTCAAGTTCTGTTCTTTTTGCTGATTCTGTAAAAATACCGGACAACTCATTTTTAAACCGGCAGCGCTTTAAGATACTTTCCGACATCGGACAACGGGTATCAGAGGTCAACCCGGATTATACCTATCCGCTTTTTGAGGTCAAAGCCCTTGAATATCTTAAAAGAGAAAAAAACCTGAGCAGCCATCAGGATATTGAACGCATTAATCACATTGAAAAAACATTCAGGCTAAACCTTGAAGATAAAAACATCATCAAGGTAACTCCGAATACGGATATCATCAATAAATCAGGGAATACTAAAAACCTGCATTTAAACACAGGTTCTGCTAACACAACAATTGAGGTTAACAACGATCTGTTCATTATCGGCAAGCTTTACGAAACTGTTCCAATGCAAAGCAGGAATACACAAGACCTAAAACAGATCAAAGTAAGGCAGGGGCAGGTCACAATACCTGAAGCCTCAGCCGAATCACAACAAATAATTGATGAGGACAGGATACAAAAAATAAACGGAGTAAAAAGAGTAAGAAAAAGATCGATCCCGGAATAAAAAACGATTACAACAGGAGGCCTCTGTTGATTTAATTATCAACAAAATCTTTATCCCCGAATATGGCAAGGCCGCCAAGTGCGGTTTCACGGTACAGACTGGGCAGGTCTTTTCCTGTCTCTTTCATCACCTTGGTAACCACATCGAAGCCTATGAAATGTTTACCGTCGGAGAGCAAAGAGTACCGTGCTGAGTCGAAAGCTCTTGCAGCAGCATGAACATTGCGTTCAATACAAGGGATCTGCACAAGGCCGTTTATAGGGTCACAGGTAAGCCCCAGGTGATGTTCGAGGCCCATCTCCGCGGCATACTCAATTTGTGCGGGAGAGCCGCCCGCAAGCTGTGCAGCGGCCGCTGCAGCCATTGCACATGCAGTGCCCACTTCTCCCTGACAACCGACCTCGGCTCCCGAAATCGAAGCGTTATGCTTTACTATATTTCCCACCAGGCCTGCTGTTGCCAATGCCCGTATGATGTGATCATCGTCAAGTTCGTAATGTTCCTGTGTGATCTTAAGTACAGCAGGCAGGATGCCTGAAGAGCCGCACGTGGGGGCAGTAACCACCACTCCGCCTGAAGCATTTTCTTCCGAGACTGCTAAAGCATAGGCGAAAATACGGCTCATGGTAGCTATGTGATCTTTCATCCTTTTCGACTTGATGAAATAAGATGATGCCTTTCGTTGCAGTTTAAGTCCGCCGGGAATAAGACCCTCATGTTCAATCCCTCTTTTTATGGTGTCCTGCATTGTCTTCCATACTTCCGACAGGTGTTCTTTTATCTCTTCGCCTTCAGTTTCAAAAACAAGCTCCCAGAATGTTTTTCCCGTTTCTTTGTAGTATGCAAGAATATCCTGCATATTTTTTTGTTTGTATATCATCTTCGGAGCAATATCCTTCTCCGAATCATCAACGATCTTACCTCCGCCCACACTGTAAACAAGCCATTTGTCGGGAGCTGCCCCTGCGTCGGCAACTTCAAATTGCAAAGCATTGGGATGAAAATCTTTTTTTTTATTCTTTTTCCAGATTATCTCTGTTTCTGCAGGGTTTAATGCTTCTGCGATTGCCACATCTGTAAGGTGACCTTTGCCTGTTAATGCCAGACTGCCAAACAGTGTAACTCTGATTTTTTTTACTTCAGGATGTCTTTCATGATATCTCATTGCAGCTATCACAGGTCCCATTGTGTGGCTGCTCGAAGGACCGCGACCTATTCTGAAAATCTCTTTTATTGATTCCATTGTGAAATTTATTTTACGGGTAATATCCCGGCAATTTTAGCGGCCTTTAAAGTAAATATTTTTTCAGGATATATTTACGGAAACAAAATTATTAACCCGACACCAATTAAACGTAATAATATATGTCGATAGCAGATAGTTGATAGTTGATGGCAAACCATAGACCATAAGCCATAGACTATCAACCATTGACCATCAACATTGACCATCAACATTGGTACTCCGGCATTTCGGTTTATCACCGTTGTTTTAATAACAATAGATTTTTATCTGATAATTTTCTATATTGCTAAATAAGCTTATTCCTGATTTGGCCGGGAAGGGCTAACTCTTACTAAATACAGGAAGTTCGTTATTAGATAGCTTCTTATGCATAAGTAAGGTTGAACTTAAAAATCTTTTTTGATGAAAAAAATTCTGTTACTTTTCTTTTTTACGGTCAATACCATTTTGCTTTTTAGTCAGAATGATTCTCTTGTGTTTTCTAATGGCAATGTCATTGTAGGTGAGATAAAACAGATGGATAAAGGCATTCTTACTATTGAAACGGATTACAGTGATGCTGATTTCAAAATAGAGCTGGAAAAAATAAAAGAGATCTACACTACATCGTACGTCGCTTTAACACTGACTGACGGCACACGCCTTGACGGTACGATACAAACTATAGAGGATGGAAAGATACTCGTTATAACTGATAACGGAGAAGTAACCATTGACAACATAAATGACATTGTGCTGTTGAGAACCGTGGATAAGAATTTTGGTGACAGATTCCATGCTTCTATAGATCTGGGATTTAACATCACAAGGTCGAATAATTTCAGACAGTTCTCTTCACGAAGCAGTGTAGGTTATAACACAAAGAAATGGACGCTTGATGCATATTACAATACGATACTTTCGAACCAGGATGATGCGGATTCAATAAAAAGAGTGGAGTCCGGTATATTGTATAAGATGCTTTTGCCCAAGGACTGGTTTCTTCCTGCATCGGTCGATTTTCTTTCAAATACCGACCAGAAACTGAAGCTAAGGTCAACGTTCAAGCTTGGTGCAGGTAAGTACATAATTCATACCA
>JAOZOF010000364.1 GCA_029933425.1 Marinilabiliaceae bacterium | reverse complement strand
TGTGTATTACGCGATAACGAATCAACCAGGACCAAGCTGTCGGGAATACCTATTGAGACTAAAAAATTCTTTAAAGGACCTGCTTCTGAACGTGTTTTTCTGATGAGTCTTGATGTACCCCCCGTGATAACTATCTTTTTAACTATTCCTTTCTCATACAGATCAACAGCCTGCAATATCCTGTCGGCACTTTGTGTGAAGCGTATCCTTCCCGTAGGTTCATGATATGCTGACATACCCCCGAGAACCACACATACATCCGATTTGTTTCGCATAGATTCTGCAGGTTGCAGATCACCTTCCCATGCACTGACTGTCAACCGGAATATCATCGGGTTAGTAAACAGAAGAAATACGATAAACGACAAAATATAAAGACGCTTTTTAACTACTTCATTCCTGACAAACCATGCTGAAACGACAAGGATCAGGATCCACCAGAAAGGAGATGAAAGAAACCCGGCAACTTTTGATAATACAAAAAACATAAGGTTAATTTATGATATATGGTTATTTTTAATTTTTACTGTTATTTTTGTAACAGGCAGTAAAAATAACTATAAATTGATTTTTAATAATGCATTTTAATTTATTATTAAAAGAAAGATATTCGGTAAGAGATTACAAACCTCTTAAGGTTTCTAAAGCTCTGATCACACAGGTTCTTGAAGCCGGACGCATGGCACCGTCGGCAAACAACATGCAGCCATGGTATTTCATCTCAATATGCGATGATGATCAGCTTGACAGAATAAAGAAGGCCTATCCGAGAGAGTGGTTCGCAAAAGTACCTCAGGTCATTGTTGTTTGCGGCGATCATGACCAGGCATGGAAAAGATCGTACGATCAAAAGGATCATTGCGATATTGATGTTGCCATTGCAGCAGACCATATGACATTAAGAGCAGCAGAGCTCGGACTCGGCACATGCTGGGTTTGTCATTTTGATCCCAAGGTCGTAAGCGAGATACTTGAGCTGCCGGAGCATGTTGAACCAATAGCAATACTGCCCATAGGCTATCCGACAAATCCGGGCGTACCGCTAAAAACACGTAAATCACCGGATAAGGTATTTTTCAGAGGGAAGTTCGGCGAACCTTATTAAGGATCAGTTTCCGAACTCATAAGCTATTCCTGCATTAAGCGCGGAATACAAACCATAAGAATAATTGGCGCTTAAACGAAAATGATAGATCCTGAAGAACATTCCGACACCAAAATTTATGAATCCCTCTTCATTGGTAAACAACTCAGGTGACTCAACTGTTCCGTCAACCGGGATACCGGTATAAGTTCCGTCAAGGGTAAATGTATTCTGTGTCATGTAATAACCCACCTTACCGGTAAATCCGAAAACAGGGAAATCCATTCCTACCAGCAAACCGCCTCCATACCCTGAAGCATCGATCGTAAGTTCCTGTCCTGTCTGCTCGTTGTAACTTACATCAGTGGTACTTCTGTATTTTGAATAACTTCCTGCCAAAGCCATCTGAAGAAAAGGGGTACGACGTATAAAAGGCAGATAGTTCTTAAGAGAATGTTTTAGGTTTATGCTGTACATTTTCGCATTTCCGCTGTTATCATCTCCATTAGGCAGCATGTAACTAAAACCTATTTCTGTATTAAGCGATAACCCCACAGACAAACCGACTATTGGTGACAACATTGAGCTATAGTCTGAGCCATTAGGCATCTCTGTTATTTCACCGTTATAATTCATCTGAGGTCTGCTCTGACCCTGTAAGAACCTTTTAGCTACTGTGGGAGCCTTCACAACAGAACCGTCAGCAAGAGTAATTCCCGTAAGCAGACCGCCGGATATCATATCTTCCACATTAAAAAGATAATCAGCCGTTGGTACAAATGCATAGTTAACCCCTATTTTAAGATCTACTCCCCCAAGATGTTTCACCCGGGCTGTAGATTGAAAATCAGCAATCAGTGCACTGCTCACCATCTTACTTTGAGGCATCAGATATTTTTCAGATAAAACTTTTGCATTAGAAAGACCATAATTCAGAAATCCAGTAACATCCTTCTGCGCGATCACATTACCGAAATACAGTAAAAACAGTATTGTTGAAATATATTTTGTCATAATCTTCATTACTTAACTCCTCCCAATAATCTTTTTGCTTCACTCACCGAAATTCGCGTTGACCCTTTATAAGCAACTACATATCCTTTTATTCCTTCTTTTTTCATTGCAGATGCCGCTTCGGAATAAGAGCCGAATTTACCTACCGAATATCTGTACCAGCCATCGGCCACATTCTCTATTATCTTTCTGGAGCCGATGTAAACCCTGTCTAAACGTGATTGTGATACTTTTACCTTATCGGCCATTATCTGTATTGTAAAATATACGTCAGGAGTAATTGCCTGCTCCTCTGCCGGTTCAGGCTTCTTCTCTTCAACAACAGGTTGTTTTACTGTCTCTTCAACCACTACTGCCTCAACAACAGGTGCCTGAGCCTTAACAACCTCTTCTGCGATCACAGTTTCAGGTTCAGGTTCCGCTATTACCTTTTTTTCAACAACAGGACTTTCAGCAACCTGTTCCGCCACTGTTTCATCCTGTATTTCATTAATTTCCAGCAATCCTTTTTCAACAGTTGCAACCGTAACCTCCTTCTCTTCTATAGCATCATCCTGGTATTTAACCGATTTAGACAGATCCGGGGTTTTATCCAATCTTCCGTATATCTTTTTCGACTTTTTCATTCCCGATTGCAAAACTGACATTAACTCATCGAGTTTAGCAGATACCTTTTCATTTTGTTTTTTTTCAATTCCTGCTTCATTAATATGATCTTCAAGAGCTTTCATTTTCATACTAAGTCCTTCGTTGATCAACACATTAGCCTGTTGCTTTTTCATGTCTTTTTCCCGACGGTACTGCTTTGTGTCACTCCTGTCAACATTTCCCGAATCTACCTCGGCTATCAACAGTTTTCCTTTTTCTATCAGCATCTCACCTTTTTGATACCTATGCCATTGCTTATTCGTAAGAATGTCCTTCAGATCATCCTGCACCTGAGCCGAGATATCAATTGACATTACCAGGAACAAAGCAAATAACAATCCCACAATTGAAAACTTAATTTTCAAACCCTTCATTTCTTTTTCTTTATGTAAATCAAAATAAATATTACCTGAAATTAAATCC
>JAOZOF010000088.1:1182-12108 GCA_029933425.1 Marinilabiliaceae bacterium | reverse complement strand
ACGTATGTATAATCATATGAAGTGGCAACATTACCAATACCATCGGTCTGTGTATATTCAAAAACAATAACATCCCCGTAATAATTCGAGGTTACTCTGTCAGGATAAAAAACCAAGACCGTATTTGTTCCTGTTCCCTGTATTTCATACCAATCGGGATGCGAAACATCACCACCGCTATCCTTTGTATAAACATCCCATGAGATTCCTGTTGCTGTTGGCTCCCAAGTATCAGGAACTATATTATCAGAACCACTTGTTGAACAGTAACTATCTTCCAGGCTGGAGATATTTCCGTTTACTCCTTTTAAAACTGCAATTCGGTTCTTCTTAATTGCCTTATCAACAGTACGATAAAGTTTTTGTTGTTTCTTTAATTCCGCCGCAGTTACCGGTTTCTTCCCGGATACCTGCGCTATGTTTTGTTGCGGAAATATTAACAACAATCCCAAAATAACGATCAGTGTATTAATATATCTCATGCTTTTCATATGTGTGTATATCAGGTTCATTACTCACTTTGCTGCAAAATGCTCTCCTTATCTGCTTCAAAGCTTTTCATTTAAATACTATTCTGTTCCTTTAACATATTTAACATTTCTACGAACCTTTTTTGGTTAAGTTTCACTTTTACAATAACATTTTTCTCTTATTCACCCTTAGTTAGCAACTGTTTCAGCCATTGTTTATTGGCAGACGGAGTGTCCTGAATGGCAATTCTCACAATCTTAATGAAATCACTAAGCCACTCCTGCCACTTTAACATTTTGATTTTCTTTTCTTTAACAATGCTACTTACCCTGGCAGACAATCTTGTACATTCTTCCGAAATCCTTTGAATCCCATCAATATCTTTCCTAAGCTTTTTAATGTCATTTTTTTTGATCCCGAACGAATTCATTTTTTTCAGATATTCTTCATTTGCTAATATATTGTTAACAAACATAGATACCTGATGATACCATTTATCATAGGTTCTCTCCCTTTGACCTTTCAGGGCAAGTGCTAAATATGCTTCTTCATCTTTATTGAACACTATCCTGGCTATCTTTAAATATTTCATGTATTCTGATGATACTTTTGCCTGAAATGATGCTTTCCGCTCAAAACACAACTTTTTCTCCTCCTCTTTTTTCTCCTGGAGTTCAGCTATTTCAACAAGATCATCGTATAATCGTTTCCCCTCTTCCAGTCTTTCATCAGTATAACCGAAATCACCAATAGCTTCTTTAATACTGCTGGTATTGAAACTGATGTTCAGTATCGATCGGCTATTGATAAGAAAACTTTCAAATTTTTGCTTTGAATAATGCATAATTTGAGATTATCAAAAATATTTATTTTAATTTAACAACCTATTATAATTATTAAATAAATTTTGCGTTTTCTTATTTTTACTAATATTTCTTAAAAAAGTTACATTCTGATTTATGATTGTATTATTTATTTTATAAATCAGTAAAGATTATTTTATATTCAGAATAAAATAATCTATATTTAGATATTAATAAATTAAGTTTAGAATAAATGATATAAAGTTTATAAATCTTCATTTTTAATATTCATAGATAATATTAATTAAAAGTTATAAATGAGTTAGATTCATCTTAATTTTAGGGCAATAAAAAACGCCTGTTCCATTGCAGAACAGGCGTTTTTGTATGAAAAGTGATTTTTTATCAGATGATCACCATTGTAGCTCCGTAGCCGTATTCTCTGAATGATGCATCCTGGTAGTAGTGGTCTTTGTATTTCCGGTCTAAAGCTTTACGAAGCTCGGTTTTCAGTGTGCCATTACCAATTCCGTGAATGAATACTATTTTACGTTTTTTATTTTTCAGATTTTCTTTCATCACCTGGTGGAATTTATCCATCTGTATTGCCAGCATCTCGGAATTAGACAAACCTCCGGTATCATCGAGTAACTCATGAATATGAAGATCAACCTCAAGAATTCCCGGTTCATCCCGTCTTTTGGCTTTTTTCCTGAATTCTTTTTTCCCCTTTTCTTTCTTAACCTCTTCAATCTCCTTTTCCGAAAGTGATTCAAGTTTCTGTTCAAAACTTCCTTTTAATAAATAGTATAACATTGCCTTTTCGTCGAAGTAGTCATTATCGACAAAGCTGCTCTCTTTCATTAATTTCGCGCCTTTCAGGTTGATGTTCTCTTGTATTACCGGAAGTGGTTTAAACGGTTTTCCTTTTTTGAACATAACAGCACCGATCTCCCATGTTTTACCGTCAAGCTCGGTTACAAGATACTTTCCGAGGGAAAGTTTCGTATTCGGTTCAATTCTGTCGTTGACAATGTTCACTGCCTGCCCATTACTGCCTGTTTCATTTACAGTGAAAAAGCTGAAATAATTACTGTCATTTATCAGGTAAAGCCTGATACTACCTGACTGCACGCCTGGTTTTTCACCGGATAAAAAAGCGAGCACAAATTTCGGATCATCATCTGTACCATCCTCTTCGAAATCGTAATCTTCATCCTCTGATATTTCTGTATCACCTGATAACTCTTTCTCTGTTACTATTCCTGCTTCATTTGCATTTTTACTTATTTCAGTTTTTTCCACCAAAACCAGCTCCGACAGTAAGACCGGTATCTCAAACCCGTCTTCATCTTCCACAAATGCCAGTCGTCCTTCAATGCGGGTAATTACGCCTCCACCTGTTACATCCATAAATCTTACCCTATCGCCAATTTTCATCTCCATATCGTTTTTATTGAAAATTTATCATATTGTTCATATCGCAAAGTTAATTAATTTTGCCGGCGGTCAACTAATTAAAAAACCGGCGTTTTTCAGAAAAATAATAAACGCAAAATCATGTTTCAGCAAACGTAAATTAATCTTACAGATGAACAAACCTGTGATCCATATCGCCGACTATACATATAATTTACCGGATGAACGGATAGCCAAATATCCTTTGGAGAACAGGGATGCATCCAAACTTCTTATTTACAGGAACGATAACATTTCACACACGATCTTCTCTGATCTGCCGGAGATTCTACCTGAAAATTCACTTTTGATCTTTAATAACAGTAAAGTTATCCGTGCAAGACTTAAGTTCAGGAAAGAAACGGGTGCAACTATCGAAATATTTTGCCTTGAACCCGTTGACCCTGTCGATGTTCAGCTGGCTTTTGAAACAACGAAGTCTGTTCAGTGGAAGTGTATTGTTGGTAATGCAAAAAAATGGAAACAGGGGATATTACAAAAAGAAATTAAGGTAAACGGCGATACAGTAATTGTTCAGGCAGAAAAAAACGGGCAGGACGGACAATCATTCATCATTAAGTTCTCATGGGGTAAAAACAACATCTCCTTTGCCGATATCATTGAAAATATGGGAACTATTCCAATCCCGCCCTATCTGAACAGGAAATCAGAAGAGATCGACAACAAAAGATATCAGACAGTTTACAGCAAACATAAAGGTTCAGTAGCGGCCCCTACCGCAGGATTGCATTTCACCGATGATCTTCTTAAAAAATTAAGTGCCTCAGGTGCTACAATCCAGAATATCACGCTGCATGTTGGTGCAGGAACGTTCAAGCCCGTACAGTCGGAAACCATTGCCGACCATGAAATGCATACTGAACATTTTGTAGTTGAAGCAAGTGTTGTAAAAGAGATATTGAAAAAGAAAGAAAAACTTGTAGCTGTAGGTACCACGTCTGTGCGTACCATTGAAAGTCTGTACTGGCTGGGTGTGAGATTGCTCGAAGAGACAGATATCAGGGAGGGAATAAGCCAATGGGATCCTTACAACCTGCCTGATGATCATTCCCCCGCAGAAGCATTGAACGCACTTTTAAGGTACATGTCTGAAAACAACCTGACATATTTCAACAGTAAAACAGCCATCATAATTGTCCCCGGATACAGGTTCAGACTTGTAAAAACCCTGATCACAAATTTTCATCAACCTAAAAGCACATTACTGTTGCTTATCGGTGCTTTTATTGGTGATAACTGGAAAAAAGTGTACGACTATGCCCTGAAAAATGATTTCAGATTTCTCAGTTACGGCGATAGTTCAATTCTGTTCAGCGAATAGTTTTTTAATTCAAAAGTTAATTGTATTTTCAACTATTCATTAAAATCTATCCCCTTGAATCCCGTTATAGCAGGGGGATCATGGGTATAAATAAACCATAATTGATCATGAACTTCGGGTTAATAGGAACAGGCACGATCGCACATACACATGCGCAAGCGATCCGTTTACTGCCGGATGCAACACTTAAAGGATGTTTCAGCAGGTCAAAAGAGAAAAACAAAGAGTTTGCCGCACAATATGGCATTAAGGCATATTCAACTCTCGAAAGCCTGGTAAGCGATAAGGACATAGACATTGTGATAATCTGTACTCCGTCGGGAAGCCATTTTGAAACGGGGATGCTTGCCATGGAACATCAAAAGCATGTGATCATTGAAAAACCCCTCGAGATAACTCTTGACAGGATTGATGAAATGATCGGATTCTCAAAAAAACAGAAAGTTAAACTCACCTGCATTTTCCAGTCGAGGTTTGCACAGGCTTCACTTGAATTGAAAAAAGCTATCGACAATGGTCGTTTCGGAACGATAACCATGGCCGACGCTGTTGTAAAATGGTACCGTACGCAGGATTACTACGACAGCGGTAAATGGAGAGGCACATGGGAACTTGACGGAGGTGGTGCATTGATGAACCAGTCGATACATGCCATCGATCTTCTTCAGTGGCTTGCAGGTGATGTGGAATACATTCAGGCAGTAACAGCAACATTGGGGCATGAAAGGATCGAAGTGGAAGATACGGCTGCTGCCGTCCTGAAGTTCAGGAACGGTGCTCTCGGCGTTATCCAGGGCACAACAGCTGCATACCCGGGTTTTCAGAAACGAATAGAGATAAACGGGACTCATGGAAGCGTGGTAATGGAAGATGATCATTTCACACATTGGGTGTTCAAAGACGAAACAGAAGAGGATGAAAGGATAAAAAAGGAATTAAGTGTTGGCACGGCCCCAAAGGAAACAGCTTCCGATCCGTCCGTAAATCCTGTACATCTTTTCAAAGCCCAGATAGCTGATTTCATCGATGCTGTCAAAGAAGGTCATGAGCCGTTCATTACTCCTGAAGATGCCCGCCGTTCAGTAGAGATTATTCTTGGCATCTACCAAAGTTCAAAAGAAAAAGAACCCTATTATTTTAAATAAAAACAGCCATGAAAAAAGTTTTCATCAGCCTGTTCATTTTATCATTCACTCTTATTTCCTCATGTAAAAAGGGAAAGGATGCCAAACCCAATGTACTTTTCATCCTGGTTGATGACCTCGGCTGGAAAGATCTGGGTTGCTATGGAAGCACATTTTATGAAACACCAAACCTCGACAAGTTAGCCTCAACAGCTGTTAAGTTTACCGATGCTTACGCCGCATCAACCGTATGTTCACCAACACGGGCCTCTTTAATGACGGGAAAACACCCGGCCCGTGTCGGCATAACCGATTGGATACCCGGAAGAGGGGACAAAGGACAAAAACTGAAAACTCCATCTTTACTGAACGCTTTACCTCTTGAAGAATACACTATTGCCGAAGCTTTCAAAGATAATGGTTACAGCACTTTCTTTGCAGGTAAATGGCACCTCGGAGGTAAAGGTTTTCTTCCCGACGATCAGGGTTTTGACATTAACATCGGAGGAAATCATACAGGACAACCTAAAGGAGGTTACTATTCACCTTACAAAAATCCCCAGCTGCCTGACGGCCCGAAAGGTGAATACCTGACAGACAGACTGACCAGTGAAACAATAAAATTCATTGAAAACAACCTGAAGAGCGGAAAAGGAAAACCATTCTTTGCGTACCTCGCATGCTACGCCGTTCATACACCTATCCAGGGATGTAACAGGTACATCGAAAAATTCAAAGAAAAAGTAAAAACACTGCCTGCCGCCCCCGACAGTGGTTATGTCAAAGAACGTAAAGCCTTTACCAAGACACAGCAAAACAATCCCAAGTATGCATCAATGATTTACGCCATGGATGAAAACGTGGGTAGATTGATCGAAGAACTGAAGAAACTGAAATTATATGATAACACAATAATTGTTTTTACCTCCGACAACGGCGGACTAAGCACTTTGCTTTGGAAAGGAGCGCCAACTTCGCTATATCCGTTAAGAGCCGGCAAAGGGTGGTGCTATGAGGGAGGCATCAGGATACCACTGATAATTAAACCTGCCGGTGATAATTACAAAGCCAAGGTTGTTGATCAGCCTGTAGTCAGTATGGACCTCTATCCTACCCTTGTTGATATGGCAGGGATAAAACCTGTACCTGACCAATACGTCGACGGCATTGATATCACTCCCGCTATGAACGGGAAAAAGCTCAAACGCAACACTCTTTTCTGGCATTATCCGCACTATCACGGCAGTGGGTGGACTCCGGGTGCATCGGTCAGGAGCGGTGACTGGAAACTGATAGAGTTTTACGAATATGACGAATCGGAACTTTACAATATTAAAAATGATATTGGTGAGAAAAACGATCTTAGTTCAACAATGCCTGACAAGACCGACAGTTTAAAAACATTGTTGAAAGAAATGCAAAAAGAGACAGGAGCAAAACTACCTGTACCGAAAAAAGAACAAACAGTAACCGGAAAAGATTGACAACAAAAAATTTTACATACATCAGGGGAAGAGAGGAAAAACTTTTGAAGGAAGTTGTTTTCAGTACCGCCCGTAGCAGCGGTGCAGGCGGACAAAATGTGAATAAAGTGGAAACGAAAGTTGAACTGAGATTTAATGTCCTGTTATCGAAAAGCCTGAATGAACATGAGAAGCAGATCATTCTGAAAAAATTGAAAAACAACATTAATTCAAACAATGAACTTGTTCTAACATCACAAACCGAACGTTCACAACTGCTGAACAAACAAAAGGTCATTAAACGATTCTTTACTTTATTGAACAATGCATTAAAACCCGTAAAGAAACGTATAGCTACTTCTCCGACCCGGACTTCAGTAAAACGCCGGCTTGACACAAAACGAAAACATTCGGAAAAGAAAGCTCTCAGAAGGAAGAACTTTTAGTAAATTATCGTCGATCCGTAGAGGTTTATCATTGCGTTCAAAAAAATATGAAAGAAGAAGACATAAAATATTTCAATCATCAAAAAGAGAACAGAGACCCTGTTTTCCTGGGACGGTTTCCTGATGTCAATTTCAAGGACAAAACTGTACTTGACCTTGGTTGCGGTCACGGAGCTATTTCCATTGATGTAGGACAAAAAGATGCAAAAGAGGTAATCGGTATCGATATCAACTGTGAACTGATAAAATTTGCAAATAAGAACCTTCAAAAGAATTTCAATGAACTGACAAACACAGTTTCATTTCAATGCATAGGCATAAATGAGCTTCCGGACAATCATTTCGACATTATCATTTCAAAAGCCTCTTTCTAACACTTCATCGATTCTGAACTTCTGATGAAAGAGATCAGGAGTAAGCTCAGGATCGGCGGTAAACTGATAACGGGTTTCGGCCCTATTTACAACAGTCCGTGGGGCGACCACAACAGGCTGAAGCACATCTTCCCCTGGTCGCATGTCACAAAAGAAAAAGAACTGATCAGGAAGCTGAACACTAAACATAACAAAAACATCAACACAATTCATGACCTTGGGCTTAACGGGTACTCGCTGAAAAAATACATTGAGATCTTTAACAATACAGAGGGATTGTCGGTCACAGACTTCCGGACTAATGTCAGCGACAAACTTTCAATGAAACTCTTTGATCTGTTCACGTACATTCCTTTTCTGAAAGAGTACTTCACTTACAACATTTATTGTATCTTAGAACGAAAATATTAATATCATCATGCAGAAGATTAAATTAGGAACAGGTATCGATGATGTAAAATTAGGCATCAAACCTGATGAACTCGAGAATATCCTTGGTGAACCTTCAGAATATGAGATGTCTGATGACGACGGCCTTGCAATTTTACATTACGACGAAAAGAACCTCTCTTTCGGTTTTTCAGAAGAATATGACAACAGACTCCTGTCAGTCACGATAAGTGATGAAGATGCTCAGATAGAAGAGGTTTCCCTGATCGGAGACTCATTACAGGAAGTTCTTGATAAACTTGAAGTGCTTGGAATAACCAATATCGATATTGAGGATATTTCATCTGAAGAATTCCCGGACCAGCAATTGGTTACATCATTCGATTTCAGTCTGAACCTCTGGTTTGACAACGATGAACTTGCCGAAATACAATGGGGGCCATTCTGGGATAATGAAAAAGATGAACCTCTCTGGCCGGAATGAATTAAATGGTTCTATTGTTAAAGTGTTAAATGGTTTTTGGATTCCCGGTTAGTTAAATAAACACTTCTTAATTTTGGTGGTTTAGGTTCCTATAATTAACCGATCAACCATAGTACACAGAAAATATTCAACAAATTAACAATAGAGCCATAAAACCCTTTAACCATGTAACCATATAACACTGTAACACTGTAACACTGTAACCATAGATAATGCACAAACCGAACACAAAGTGGCTTCCTCTTTTCTCCACCAACTTCCTTGGTGTACTGAATGATAACTTTCTGAAAAACCTTATCGCTTTTGTGGGAATAATGTGGCTTGCAGATGAAGGCAACAAATCGCTCGTGATATCACTTGCCTCTGCTATGATGGTACTTCCATACATTCTTTTCTCTCCCATTGCAGGCCGGTTGTCGAAAAGACATCCCAAAGCATTGATAATAAAAATCACCAAAGTCGCCGAGATCCCCATAATGCTTCTTGCCGCTGTCGGGTTTTATTTTCATAACCTGCCAACTGTAATGACAGCCATGTTCTTCATGGGACTTCAAAGCTGCATGTATTCTCCTGCCAAATACGGAATAATCCGTGATATAGGAGGAAAAGAAGGAATATCATTCGGTACCGGAGCCATGGAGATGCTTACATTCACTGCTGTTCTTATCGGAACATACCTTGCGGGTACGATATCCGACATCATCAATTTCCCCCGTTTTGTGGACCATCAAACATCAATAATTGCAGGTCTGTTCCTTTTTATTTCCATAACCGGATTATTCAGCAGCCTTTTCATCAATCCCAAAGAGAGCGATCCCGAAACAGAGAATGATGCATCACTTAATCCTGTCACGTTTACCATTGAATCATTCAAATGGTCGAAGAGGATAAAAGGGTTGAACTATTCAATTCTGGGCCTGTCAACATTCTGGCTTATCGGTTCTCTTATCCAGATGAACATTATCATCTACGGTCCCGGGATACTAAAGCTGTCAAACACTGACACAAGCATTATCATGGCATTGGTTGCCATTGGTATTGGCCTGGGATGCTACCTTGCCGGAGTTATTTCAAACCATAAAGTAAGAACCTCGCTCATACCCATTGGAGGTATTGGAATGTTCATTAGTGTAATTCTGATCCTGATCCTGGATCCAGGACCTGTTATATTTTCAATACTTGTCATTGTAACGGCATTCTTTGCAGGATTCTTCAAAATACCGTTGAATGCCTTCATGCAGGACCGCGTTGAGGGACGAATGCTTACACAAATCCTTGCCTACAACAATCTTATGGTCTTTCTTTTCATACTTATCTCTGCAGGCATCTTTGCACTTGTTGAATTTCTGACAGGCCCCAAAGGAGTTTTTGTGGTTACTGCACTAATCATTGCATTTGTTACTGTTCTTATGTATTTTAAGATCCCCGGAGCAGGGAAGAATTCTAAAGTTATTGATCAGGAAAAATAACAATGAAGCATAACAATCCCATATTGATATTCTTTTCAAAGATCATCTTCTTTATCGGCAGGGCATTACTGTCATTACGGTACAGAGTTGAGCTGAAAGGCACTGAATTGTTGAAAGACGGGACCCCCATGCTGTTCCTGCCCAATCATCAGGCAATTGTTGACCCCATGCTTTTCATGAGCCACATTTACAGATTCACAACATGCGTCCCTGTTGTCACATCAGGGTATTACGACATGCCCGTTATAAAGCATCTTTTTAAAAACTGGGGAGCTATCAGAGTAAGTGATCTTGAAAAGGGAAGCCGTAACATTAAAGTGCTTGACAACATAACATCATCGGTACTTAAAGGGTTCGGGTTAAAAAAGAATATCGTTCTTTATCCATCAGGACAACTTCCTGCACAGGGATACGAAAAAATATACAATAAACAGAGTGCAAAAAGAGTGGTAGAGAACCTGCCTGAAGGTGTACGTGTTATAGGCGTCAGAATAAACGGATTATGGGGCAGTATCTGGTCAAAAGCATGGACAGGAGATTCTCCCGATTTTTTCAAAACACTATTAAAATGTACAGGATATATCCTGGCCAATCTCATCTTTTTCACTCCGCGAAGAAAAGTAAAATTTGAGTTTGTTGACATTACCAAGGAAGCATTGACAGCAGCAAAGGAAGAGAGACAGGTGTTCAACTCATTCCTTGAAAAGTTTTACAATGTTCACGGTGAGGAAAAACCTCTGTTCCTCAAACATGTCTTTTATCTCCCTTCTCCTAAAAGGAAATTGCCTGAACACATCAAAGGTGCAGAAGAAGCTCTTAAGAACAACAATAACGAAAAGACATCATTCCCTCAGGAAACGATCAGCAAGATTAAACAGATAGTTGCAAAAACACTTGAAATATCGCCTGATGATGTTGAGCTGAACAAGTCACTCTACCTTGATCTTGGCGCCGATTCTCTTAATCTGGTTGAGATGATCACAGAGATAGAGAATGAGTTTCCGGGATTCACCACACCTGAGATCGACAGCATAAAAACCGTTGCAGACCTGTGCAGCATAGCAACCGGACGGTTCGGCACACAGGTGAAGCTTAAACCTTC
>JAOZOF010000088.1:0-1082 GCA_029933425.1 Marinilabiliaceae bacterium | reverse complement strand
ATGCTCAACTGGACAGTCGGTAAAAAAGTCCTTGAACACAACATCGAAACCGCCGGTGTCGAAAAGATCCTTTCTGCAGGTTCATTCATCGAAAAGATAGAAGAACAGCTGCCCGAAAGCAGTAAAACAAAGCTGATACTTCTTGAGAAAGAGATACCAAAACTGAAACTGAAGAACAAGTTATCAGCATTGTTCAAGTCTTTTGCACCAAAGCTCTTCATCAACTACAAAGACATTGATGACACTGCAGTTATTCTTTTTACGTCGGGAAGCGAGGCTATGCCCAAGGCAGTGCCTCTCTCCCACTCAAACATCGTGAACAACCTGAACGGTGTTCTCACAATGGAAAACATTGATAACAACCGGATATTTCTCGGTATCCTTCCCCCGTTCCACAGTTTCGGCTTTACTGTAATGACGATCCTGCCTTTACTGTCGGGAATAAAAGTTGCATATTCGCCTAATCCCACCGACGGGAAAGAGGTCATGAACATTCTGAAACATGCGGGTTGTAACATACTTGTTGTAACGCCGGGA
Source organism: Marinilabiliaceae bacterium (assembly GCA_029933425.1). Taxonomy (GTDB): domain Bacteria; phylum Bacteroidota; class Bacteroidia; order Bacteroidales; family Marinilabiliaceae; genus JAADEM01. The sequence goes on along the minus strand of JAOZOF010000088.1, from coordinate 545 downwards.
TTCCTGAAGCTGATGATGGCAAATGCCGCTCCATATCATTTTAAGAGTGTTCAATTCGTCATTTCCGGCGCTGAAGCCCTGACACCGGATACTTTACAACATTTCAAAAGACTTGCTCCCGATGCTGTTATTCTTGAAGGTTACGGAATTACCGAATGTTCTCCCGTGCTCACACTCAATCCTCAAAACAAGCAAAAACTGAACAGTGTGGGGAAATTCCTTCCCGGAATTGAAGGATTAATTACCGACATAGATACTAATGAGATCTTACCTCAGGGAAAAGAAGGGATGATAATGGTAAAAGGCCCGAATATCTTTTCAGGTTATCTTGGTAATGAAAATAAGAATCCGTTTATAACGATTAATGGAACACAGTATTACAGAACAGGCGATCTTGGTTATGTCGATGATGAGGGATATTTGTTCATAACAGGCAGGCTGAAGCGTTTCATTAAGATTTCAGGAGAAATGATAAGTCTGCCACAAATTGAAAGGATACTGAACGAAAAATACGGGGAAGAAGGAAAGAATGTCCTTGCCGTTGT
>JAOZOF010000087.1:1741-12266 GCA_029933425.1 Marinilabiliaceae bacterium | reverse complement strand
CCGAGAGGCGTATCATAAAGATCAAAGAAGATAACTTTTTCAACAACGTAAAATAAAAGTTTCCGGATGTTTGAAAGAACCGGCAATCTTTTAAATATGTAAATTCGCCATTAAATGCCGGGGTATGTTGTTCCTACGGAAATAATGCAACTGCCGGAGGCAGGTCATGTTCCAACAAGGGATGAAAAATCCCTTGTTGTTAAGCCAAAATGATAAAGAAGTTCCGTAGGAACGAAGTGTATTTTCTTTGATACAAGGGTGAAAGCTGCAGATCTAAGGAGTTGCAAGTTGATCAAGATAATCGAATATCTTCGACATATCCACTTGCCGTTGAAAGGAGAATGTTTGATGGCGGTTTTCGGCATTGGTGTAAAAAAACAGTGCGGTTTCAAACAGTTTTTGTGCTTCATTACGTTTGTTCAGATCCAGACATATTTCACCTGCCGAAAGAAAGAATTGCCCTTTTGCATCAAGATAAGCGACAGGTTCATCTTTTTTTATCCCCAGACTTTTCTTGTATTCTTCGTTACCAACAAGAGAATCGTATGAGATACCTGTGAACTTTTCGGTTATCTTCTTTATCTCGTCATATGCTTTTACCTGCTCTCCCGTATCTTTAAGTTTTAGTACCAGGGTGATGAACTTCGATATCTCTTCTATCATTCGTAATATGAAATCACGTTGTAGCATAAAAACCGGTTTTAGTTCAAAAGTACAATTTCTACATTTAGATTATAACTATCCGGGCGATAGATTTTTGTTTTTTTGATGTCAAATAAAAAGAAGGGTCATGTTGCCTTTTCTTAATGTTAATAACAGAATGAGATGAAATGTAGCATGATTAATTTGCATTTTTACAATACAGGTAAGCATCACAACACTTTACACAATTTAAAATGCCGGGATTTTCATAGATAATATTTAACAAGGGATAGAATAAATTGATATAAAATCATTGGTTACTGACTTAGTTTATCAGTATCTTTAAGTAGTTATTAAAAGTTAATGCCGCACTTATGATTGAAAGAATCATTGATTTCAGCATTAAAAATAAATTGATAATCATCCTGTTTACACTATCTGTTGCCGGATTCGGCGTTTATGCAATAATGAACATCCCCATTGGTGCTGTTCCTGATATAACCAATAATCAGGTGCAGGTGATAACTACGTCGGGGAATCTTTCAACGCAGGAGATAGAGCAGTTCATCACCGCACCGGTAGAGCTTGAAATGGCAAATCTTCCCGGAGTGGAAGAGATACGTTCGATATCTAAGTTCGGGCTTTCGGTTGTTACAATTGTTTTTAATGACGATATGGGAACATACCTTCCTCGTCAGCTTATAGCCGAAAAGATAAAATCGGCGAGGGAAAATATCCCTGAAGGTTTCGGGACTCCCTCCATGGGGCCTATCACCACCGGTTTGGGTGAGATATATCAATACATTCTTGATGTTAAACCCGGATATGAGAATAAATACTCAGCAATGGAACTGCGTACCATTCAGGATTGGATAGTTAAGCGTCAGTTGTCAGGAATAAAAGGTGTGGTTGAGGTAAACAGCTGGGGAGGATATCTGAAAGAATATGAAGCAGCGATAGACCCGGATAAATTAAGAAGCCTGAATGTTACTTTGTTCGAGGTGTTTAATGCCATGGAAAGGAACAACAGTGTATCGGGCGGAGGGTATATCGAAAAGACTAATCAGAGTTACTTTATCCGGGGTGACGGTATGGTGAAATCGCTGAAAGATATTGAGAATATTGTTGTGAAGAATGACGGCGGCACTCCGATACTTGTGAAAGATGTGGCGAAGGTACATTTCGGCTATGCTAACCGTTTCGGAGCGATTACGGCAAACGGTGAGGGTGAGAAAGTTATGGGACAGATAATGATGCTGAAGGATGCAAATTCGAAGCAGGTTATCAATGCCGTTAAAGAACGTGTGGCAGAAGTGCAGAAAAGCCTTCCGGAAGGAGTCTTCATAAATCCGATACTGGAAAGGAGTGAATTAATTGGCAAGACATCATTTACTATCACTGAGAACCTGCTTCTGGGATTTCTGATAGTTGTTCTTACTGTATTCCTTTTACTTGGCGATGCCCGTTCTGCCCTGGTCATTGCATCCATGATCCCGCTGGCCCTGTTGTTCACCTTGTCGATGATGTATATTTTCGGTATTGATGTCAACCTGATGAGTCTTGGTGCTCTTGACTTCGGTATTATAATCGACGGGGCAGTGATCATTGTTGAGTTCATTGTGCTCAAACTTGCATTGGAGCGAAAGAGCCTTGAGGGAGTTCCCTCGGGAGAAAGACATACCATTATGGATAAGATATCTTTCAAAGGTGCATCACAGATGATGAGTTCAGCAGTCTTCGGACAGATAATCATTCTGATAGTGTTCATCCCGATACTTTCATTGAGCGGTGTTGAAGGTAAGATGTTCCGACCAATGGCACTGGCATTCAGTTTTGCCATTCTGGGAGCGATGTTGTTCGGTTTTACCTGGCTTCCGGTAGCGGCTTCATTATTCCTCAAGCCGCCAAAAGAAAATAAAAAGAATATTGCCGACAGGATAATGCATTTTGCACATATCACTTACGAACCTGTTATTAAATGGTCATACAGTCATAAAAGTACAGTTCTTGCCGCAGCATTGGTTTCTCTGATCGTTACCGGCCTTATATTTTCGAAGATGGGAGGTGAGTTTGTTCCGACACTTGATGAAGGTGATTTTGTGATTCAGCCGGTACTAAAAACAGGAACGTCTTTAACGAAGACAATTGAGACAACAACAAAGATGGAAAATATCCTGATCGATAATTTTCCTGATGAGGTAGATCAGATAGTTTGTCGTATCGGGGCTGCTGAGGTCCCCACTGACCCTATGTCGATGGAAGAGATCGATATGATAATAAAGCTACATCCGCGTAAAGAGTGGGTTGCGGCAAAATCGAAAGAGGAGTTGGCAGAGAAGTTCAAGGAGGCACTTTCGGTAATTCCGGGAATAGAATATGAGTTTACACAACCTATTGAGATGAGGTTCAATGAACTGATCACCGGCGTGAGAGCTGATATTGCAGTGAAAGTTTTTGGTGAAGATCTGGATTATCTTAACAAAAAAGCATCAGAGATAAAGAAACTTATAGAGGGTATTCCGGGTGCTGCCGACGTTATACTTGAGAAAACAGCAGGTCTGCCACATATGAGTGTCAAATACAATCGCGAAAAGATCGCCTATTACGGAATAGATGCTTCAACGCTGAACAGATATCTTGCCACTGCTTTCGGAGGGGAAAAGACCGGAAGTGTTTTCGAAGGGGAAAAACGGTTCAGCATGGTAGTCAGATTGAATAAAGCTGACAGAAAAGATATCGACAACATCAGGAACCTTCTTGTGCCTCTTCCTAACGGGAACCAGGTGCCCCTTAAAGAGTTGGCGGAGATAAAATACACGACAGGCCCGGCCAAAATATCGCGTGAGAACACCCATCGTCGTGTTGTGGTCAGTGTCAATGTTCGTAATCGTGACCTTCAATCGGTTGTTGAGGATATTCAGAAAAAAGTTGATGCCAATATAACTCTTGACCCCGGTTATTATGTTGTTTACGGAGGTCAGTTTGAGAATCTCCAGAACGCCACCAAACGTTTGATGTTTGCTGTTCCGCTTGCGTTGTTGCTGATCTTCATTTTCCTTCACTTTGCATTTAAATCGATGAAAGATGCATTTATGATATTTACCGCTATTCCGCTTTCTACAGTCGGAGGTGTTTTCGCTTTGTGGTTAAGAGGAATGCCTTTCAGTGTTTCGGCCGGTATTGGCTTTATAGCCCTGTTCGGTATAGCAGTGCTTAACGGAATTGTGTTAATTGAGCATCTTAAAGACTTACAGAAAGAGGGAATGAAAAATATGAAAGAATTAATTTTTCAGGGTACACGGGACCGTCTGCGTCCTGTGATGCTTACAGCTGCCGCAGCAGCTATGGGTTTTCTGCCGATGGCCATATCCACAGGTGCCGGAGCTGAAGTACAGCGTCCGTTGGCCACTGTGGTTATTGGAGGGCTCATAACATCCACCATGTTAACGATGATTGCCCTGCCTCTGTTTTTTAGTATTTTCAATAACCCGAAATATATGCGTAATCCGTTTAAAAAGAGCACTGCAAAAGGGATGGCGACTGTACTATTGCTTCTGGTAACATCGGTAACCGGATTTAGTCAGAGCAGGGAGATATCTCTGAACGATGCCGTAAATATTGCCATTGAGAATAATAAGGAACTCAGTGCTTACCATCTGATGGTGGAAGAACAGAAAGCTTTAAAACCTACCTCTTTTTCGGTGGATAAAACGAATTTATATTATGAATACGATGAGAACAATATAGCCGATAACGGACATCCTCTGAGTATTTTCGGGGTGTCTCAGGAGTTTAGTTTCCCGACTGTTTATTCGGCGCAGAATAAATTGAACAAGCAAAATATCACGTTGTCGGAACTGAGATTTGAGAAACAAAAGCGGATATTGGTCAGAGAGGTCTCAAAAGCATACTATGAGGTTCAGCTACTTCTGAGCAAGAAAAAGCTGTTTGCCAGGATCGACAGCCTGTACCGTAATTTTGTTCGAAGTGTGGAGATAAGTTACAAGGAGGGAGAATACAGCGAGCTGGACCTGATGAATGCAAAGGCGAAATTGCAGAATGTGTATCTTATGCTTCACGGTATAACCTTTGATCTTGAAGCTGCATACAACCAACTGAAAAAATATATGCAGTATGACACAGCCTTTGTTGTTCCGTCAACCAAGCCCGGGCTGGTCAAGGTTGATGAGCTGGATGTGAATGCCGTGCCGGGAGTAATCATTGCAGACCGGCAGACAGAGCTTCAAAGCCTTAAACTGAAACTTGAAAAGAACAAGCTTGCACCCGATATCAGTTTGTTGTATTTCATCGGAACAAACCGTTATGAGAATTCGCAGAGGTATAACGGTTATGGTGTCGGATTGGGTGTTCCTCTGTTCTTCGGGGAGCAGAAAGCCCGTATCAAAGCAAACAAAATTGCCGTGGAAGCGAGCAGGCAGTTGAGTGATAATTACAAAATACGTCTTCAATCGGAGTACATAACATTGCTTTCGCAATTAAGTAAATACAAAGAGGCGATAGATTACTATGAAACAATGGGAGTAAATCTGAGCACTAAGATCGTTAGGTCGGCTAAGAAACGGTATGACCTTGGTGATATAGGCTTTTTTGAATTTGCGATGAGCATAGAGAATGCGATAGACCTTACTTTAAATTATTACGACAATATTGAGCAGTACAATAACATAGCATTAGAGATCAATTACCTTCAATTGGCAGATTGATCAGTTGAATTGACTAAAAATTTTAAAAATATGAAACATTACAGCATATTCAGATTGGTATTCATTTTTGCATTAACTTTCCTTTTCGATGCATGTTCCGGAGGCGGGAACGAAAAGGCAGGGGCAGAAGATGTTGCAAATGCACATTTGATAAAGATCACGCAGGAGCAGTTTGATGTTAACGGAATGAAGCTTGGTAAGGTTGTCACACACGACTTTGACAAGATAGTTGATTGTAACGGATACATTACTGTTACTCCCGGTGGCATGGCAAATATCAGTACCCAGATAGGTGGTCTGGTTAAGAAGATCAATGTAAGCCCCGGCGACCATGTGAAAAAGGGGGATGTACTTTGCGAACTGACATCAAACGAATTTATCAATCTTCAGAAAGATTTTGCAGAGACATCGGCTAAGCTGAAACAGCTTGATTCTGATTGCCGGCGCAGTAAAAAATTGTACAAGGAAAAAATAGGTTCTGAGAAGAATTTTATTGCTATCGAGAGTGAATACATGTCGATGCATGCCCGATATACGGCACTTAAGATGCAACTGCAGTTACTTGACCTGAACGTTAACCGGATCGAGAAAAATAATTTCTATCAAACATGTCCGGTGCTGTCTCCTATCACAGGTCAGGTGTCAGATGTATTTATCAACCTGGGACAGTTCGTTGAGCAGCAGCAAAAACTGATGGATGTTATCGATCAGGATAAAATGCAGCTCAGGCTCTCGGTATTTGAGGATGATGTGTATTATCTGAAGCAGGGACAGGATGTTAATTTCTATACCATCAATAACAGGGATAGTGTTTATGCTGCTAAACTTAAAAATATAAGTAAATCGATCAACTCCGATACAAAAACAATAACTTGTCTGGCAGATATTGACGAAGGTCAGATCGACTTTGTGAACAACTCATTTATCCGGGCAGGTATAATTACCGATAAACAGGAAGCTCCCGCATTACCAAGCGAAGCACTGTCTAAATCCAGAACAGGATTTAAAGTATTAACACTGGTAAAAAAGGAGGGGGATCTTTATTACTTCAAATGGGTAAAAGTTGAGACAGGCAGGGTATCAAAGCATTTTACTGAGATATTTGACGGCAGCGGTCTTGGTGAGGTACTTGTAAAGGGAGTGTATAATCTTCAGGCAGAATAGAGGGGCAGAGATGTGAGATAAATAGTGTGAGGATATTTGGTTTTGTTTGTTTAAATTCGTGATTCGCGAATAATGAATTAATAGAAGGCTCATCTCATGTCCACATTCAAAAAGGATATACAGTATTATAAATTCTCGGCTTACGGATTCTTAAAGAATCTGCGGTTTTTCGATGCCTTTTTCATACTGTTCCTTGTTGATAAAGGATTGCCGTATTCTCAGATAGGCGTTCTTTATGCCGTTCGTGAGATAACCATCAATATTTTTGAACTGCCTTCCGGCATTATTGCTGATACGTATGGGAGGAAAACAACACTTGCTGCATCTTTTATTGCTTACATTTTTTCTTTCATAGTCTTTTATTTTTCAGAAGGGTTTATTCTGTTTTTGATTGCTTTTGTACTGTTTGGTGTGGCCGATGCTTTCAGGTCAGGAACTCACAAGGGAATGATAATGGATTATCTGAAAATTAACGGGTGGGAGGAGCACAAGATCAGGTATTATGGTTATACACGCTCATGGTCTCAAACCGGATCGGCTTTGTCATCACTTGTAGGCGGGGTTATTGTTTTCATTAGTGCCAATTACAGTTCTGTGTTCATCTACTCTGTTGTTCCGTATCTTATAAATCTGCTTCTCATCATATCGTATCCTTCGGAGCTTAACAGAAGTATTAAGGATAGGACAAAGACCGTGAATGCCGGATTGGTAACAGCCATAAAAATGTTTGTTACTACTGTTAAAGATGCCAAACTACTGAAGCTGATCTATACTTCTGCCAATCATACTGCATATCTGAAAGCAGTCAAAGATTACATTCAGCCTGTGATGGTTAATGTTGCTTTGATGATACCTGTTTTTATGGCCATGGAAAAAGATAAGAAGACAGGATTATTTATAGGTATTTTCTATTTCATAATTTATATTCTTTCATCACGAGCCTCGCGTTACTCGGCCCGGTTTACCCGGAGATATAAAAATAAGGTCGCAAAAATCACTCTTTATATCGGTTTCAGCTCAGGCATACTTGCAGGACTTTTTTACTTTGATCAGTTATGGGTACCCGCACTGATAACTTTTGCGGGGATATACATTGCCGAGAATATCCGAAAGCCTGCCCTTACAGGATTTGTGGCTGATCATACACCTAACGAAATACTTACTTCGGTAATGTCGGCACAGTCGTTGCTGAAAACGATCCTAACCTCTGTTATGGCATTGGTGTTCGGTTTTATTGCCCAGTATTACGAGATAGGGGTGGCACTGTTTACGGTATCGACGTTATTGTTGTTGGTGAGTCTTATTTTATCAAGTAAAGATGGTAAATAAGCGTGAAACGCTGAATAGATTGCATTTCTTTGGCTTACAAGTTTCATAGTGATCAGATGACTGAGAGTCATCAGATCACTTCATGAGCCCGAACTCTAAAAGACCTTCGATCGCCCGAATTACAACAAAAGATATCGAAGTGTCAAAGTGTTTAAAAGCATTCTGGTGGAGTATACTCTGTTGAAATAAGTTTAAAGTCACAGTTTGCGACCTTAAAGAATTAAAATTGGTTTTGTTTTAAAATGCAAAAATATGAGCAGTGATAAAGTAGCAATCCTTGACGAAATAATATTGCAGAAAATTTATGTTATCAGGGGAAAGAAAGTGATGTTGGATAAGGATCTTGCTATTCCATATGGAGTATCAACAAAAGCATTGAAACAACAGGTAAAAAGAAATATTGAACCTTTCCCTGAGGATTTTATGTTTTTATTGACGAAAGAGGAGTTTAATGACTTAAGGTCACAAATTGTGACCTCAAGTTGGGGTGGAACACGATATATGCCTATTGGCATTTACCGAACAAGGCGTTGCCATGCTTTCGAGTGTATTGAACAGTAAACAGGCTATCCTTGTAAATATTCGTATCATCCGTGTTTTCACGAAAATGCGGGAGTTCTTATTCTTCACAAAAGGAAATACTACAAAAATTGGAACAGCTCGAGAAGAAAGATGTTGAGCAGGATGAGAAGATCATGCTTATCTTTGAATACCTGAAACAGTTTGAAAAGATGAAACAGAAGGAACTGGCACAACAAGGACGTCGCAGGATAGGATTTAAACCAACAAAAAAATAACACGTCTATGCAGGTACAGGTTTATGATCTTTATTTTTACAACAGCGTAGAATTAAGATAAATAAAGCCCGGTCGTATTGTTGTACTTTAACGTAAAAGGGCAGTATGATACTTTTGACGATTGAATGTACTCCGCTGCGCTTTGTACGATTTAATGTCCGGCTGCCGGATAAAGACCTTCGATCGTCCGCAGGACATCGAAGCGTCAATGTATCTTTTCTAAAAGTCTGAGATTTGAAAAAGCAGATCAATTTTCCTCCGTTAAATTGGGCTATAACGTTTTTAATGTCTAAATTTACACATCGGATTTCAGGGGTATCCTGAGTCCGATTTTTCATGTAAAATAACAGGCGAATAATGAAAGTTGATGTATTATTAGGTTTACAATGGGGCGATGAGGGTAAAGGGAAAGTTGTTGATGTCCTCACCCCTGAATATGATGTTATAACAAGGTTTCAGGGTGGACCTAACGCAGGTCACACATTGGAGTTTGGTGATGTAAAACATGTTCTGCATAATATACCTTCAGGGATTTTTCACGGAGATAAGATAAACATTGTCGGTAACGGCGTTGTGCTTGATCCTATCACTTTTAAAGAGGAGCTTGATGCACTTAAGGAAAAAGGTTTTGATATCACTAAAAATCTGTACATTTCAAAAAAAGCCCATCTGATATTGCCTACTCACCGTATACTTGATGCGGCATCGGAGGCGTCGAAAGGAAAAACCAAGATAGGTTCTACACTTAAGGGAATTGGGCCTACTTACATGGATAAGACCGGTCGTAACGGATTACGGGTAGGGGACATCCTTAGCAATTTTGATGAAAAATATGAAGCTCTGAAGAAAAAACATCTTCAGCTTCTTGGGATGTACAACTTCGAGTATGATATAGAAGAGTATGAGAAAGGACTATTCGAAAGTATCGAAGCTCTCAGGTCTCTTAATCTTATCGACAGTGAGCATGAGATAAACAGGTACATCAGGAATGGTAAGAAGGTTCTTGCCGAGGGAGCACAGGGTACAATGCTCGATATCGATTTCGGGTCGTATCCATATGTTACATCTTCCAATACTGTTACTGCAGGTGCTTGCATAGGAATGGGAATAGCACCCAACAGGATAGGAGAGGTTTACGGTATTTTTAAGGCATACTGTACAAGAGTTGGCAGTGGGCCTTTCCCTTCCGAGCTTTTTGATGAGACAGGTGAGGAGCTTCGCAAGGCAGGTCATGAGTTCGGCGCCACTACGGGACGTCCGCGCCGTTGCGGATGGATCGATCTTGTGGCATTGAAATATGCAGTAATGATAAACGGGGTTACACAGTTGATCATGACTAAAAGTGATGTATTGAGCGGTTTTGAAACCATTAAAATTGCCGTTGCTTACAAGATAGGTGATGAGATAGTAGAGGAGTTCCCTTTTGAGCTGCCTGATAACCTTGAGCCTGTTTACAAAGAGATTCCGGGTTGGAACAAAGATCTGACTAACGTAATGTCGGAAGATGAATTTCCGGAGGAACTGAAAGATTACATATCATATCTTGAAAAAGAACTTAATGTACCTGTTTCGATCGTTTCGGTTGGTCCGGGCAGGGAGCAGACGATCGTGAGAAAATAGGGACAAAGGATTTGGTAAAATACGTAAAGGCGGATAACAAAAAGTATCCGCTTTTTTAACCCGGGGTTAACCCTTGCTAAATGCAGGCCTTCCCGATTCGTCAGGCAGATAGTTCGCTATTTCATAACTCCTACTGCATAAGCCGGGTTTAATTGAAAAAAATAACTAAATTCGTTAATCTTTTACATAATCTTTTGTTATGAATATTCTGTACCTGGGTGTGATTTTACTTTCCGGATATTTTCTTTC
>JAOZOF010000087.1:0-1641 GCA_029933425.1 Marinilabiliaceae bacterium | reverse complement strand
TTGTTATGAATATTCTGTACCTGGGTGTGATTTTACTTTCCGGATATTTTCTTTCTGTTATTTCCGAAAAAGTTGGCTTGCCGAAGATAATGGGTTATCTGGCAGCGGGACTTATTCTGAATCCTCAGGTAACTGATGTTATTCCTTCGGATTTTGATCTGATAGCTGATTCGGTAACTATTTTTTGTCTTGCTTTTATTACTTTTGAGATAGGCAGCAGCTTTTCGATAAGTGATCTAAGAACTACCGGTAAAAAATATTTCACTCTTGCGTTTTATGAGTCGTTCACGGCATTTCTCTTCATCTTTATTGGATTTTTGGCCATCACGTTGTGGATATTTCCCATATCCGGTATCAGTATTCACCTTACAATAGCGTTTGTTCTTCTTCTTGCATCACTTGCAGCTCCCACCGACCCGTCGGCAACACTGGCTGTAATTCATGAATACAAGGCTAACGGTTCGGTTACGAAGGCGATACTCGGAGCTGCAGCATTCGATGATATAATTACGCTGATCCTTTTCAGTTTCAGTTTGTCCTTTGCGCGTTCATTTGTAGGTACGGAAGATATCAGATTTTTCAGTGTTATTTATCACATCTTCTACAAAATAATAGGTGCAGTAATTACAGGAGTTGTATTCGGGTTTCTTTTTAATAAGACTGTTAGTCTATTGAAGGTAAAGGAGAGAAAAGCACATGTAGTTATTTTCCTGGGATTTCTTTCGTTGACATTCGGAGTTGCAACTTATCTTGAGATGGATGAGTTGTTCTCAACTTTAACGCTGGGATTTATGGTCAGAAATTTTAATGCCTATAAGAAACAGATATTGGAGATAACAGAGCAGGGACTTGAAGATCTTTTCTTTCTGATATTTTTTGTATTCAATGCCTTGGCCTTCAAATTCGATTCAACTAACATGATTCTTATCCTTTCGATACTGTTCTTCATTCTGATCCGTGCTGCTGGAAAATATTCAGGAATGTATCTTGGTACTCATAAACTAAAGATGGATAAGAAGGTGCAAAAATATGCATTTGCAGGTCTCATTCCTCAGGGAGGTATCGTTCTCGGATTGGCATTGCTCGTAAGTAAGGAGCCGGAATTCAGAGGATTTGCAAATATACTTACGGGTGTGATAATGGGAGCGACGATAATACATGAGTTCTTGGGCCCTGTAATTTCTCATCTGACATTAAAGAAAGCGGGGGAAACACAGGAATAGAGATAGGGTTTTCGATTCCGGGAAAATATGAGAAGATGAATTTAACTAAAGAAGAACAGGAAATATACAACGGCAAACATGGTGAAACGCTTGCCAAGGTAATGAAAACTGTGGTCAGTTATGGTGAGCTGTTCGGAGCGGAACGACTGGTCTCGCTGGATAAACCGGTGCATCTTGTAACGTCTTTCGGGGTTACCATGCTTAAACCTCTTTACCGGTTAATGGATGAATTGGTGGAAAGCGGGTTAAAAGCGAGAATGCCGTTTACTGTTGATCCCCGTCCCATTGATCCTGAGAATCTTGGAGACAGTTTGCTTGAAAAACTTTTGTTTAAGATTGTATACGGAAAGCAGAAACCTTATGAGCAGCAGTTGATGTCAGTCGGGCTGAAAGACGCAAAAGCCTTCACATGTGCCTG
>JAOZOF010000086.1:7489-12303 GCA_029933425.1 Marinilabiliaceae bacterium | reverse complement strand
TTGCCGCAAAGGTAGTGAAAGTTTTGTTGTGGAATTTTATGTTCAGGAAACATAAAAACAGGTGATTTAGATAATTTTGTTATGTATCTTTGTAAAAAAGCAATAGTCATGAATAAAAATCTTTATCCCATAAAATTCAAACCTATACTTAAAGATAAGATATGGGGTGGGCAAAAACTTAAAACAATTTTGAATAAGGATTTCTCGCCGCTTCCCAATGCGGGAGAGAGTTGGGAAATATCCGGAGTTGAAGGCGATATTTCGATCGTTGAGAACGGTTTCCTGAAGGGTAACTTGTTGAGCGAGATACTTGAGATCTACATGGGTGACCTTGTGGGTGACAAAGTTTATGAGCAGCATGGTAATGAATTCCCTTTGCTGATAAAGTTCATTGATGCCAATGATGTTCTGTCGATACAGGTGCATCCTGATGATGAACTTGCCATGGAAAGACATAACTCCAACGGAAAAACCGAAATGTGGTACATTATTCAGGCTGATGAGGGCTCTTCGCTGATATCCGGGTTTTCAAGGAAAGTGTCAAAGGAAGAGTATCTGAAGTATCTTGAGGAGAAAAGACTTGAAGATATCCTGATGAAGCACGATGTTACCGAAGGTGATGTGTTCTTCATTCCTGCCGGAAGAGTTCATGCCATTGGTAAAGGGATACTGCTTGCCGAGATACAGCAAACATCGGATGTGACTTACCGTATTTATGATTTCGACAGAAGAGATGCTAATGGTAACACCCGGGAGCTGCATACCGAACTGGCACTTGACGCCATTGATTACAACTACTATGAAGATCTCAGAACAGATTATGTCCGTGAGCTCAATAAAACAACTGAGATCGTTTCATGCAAATATTTCAATACGAATTTTCTGGAATTTGATCAGATAATTGAAAAGGATTTTTACCATTTAGATTCATTTCTGATCTACATGTGTATCGACGGTGAATTTGATATTTGTTACGGTTCCGGAGATTGTGTTCGTGTAAAGAAAGGAGAGACCGTTCTCGTACCTGCAGAGTTACGTTCCATAAAGCTTATACCTGCTAAGCGTACAAAAGTATTGGAAGTACATTTATAGTAAATAACTCTTTTTACTTTCAGGTACTATACATGTTGCTGTTAAGAATATAACAAAACATTAAAAATAACACAAAATGTTATTGAGGTTTGTTTTTGTGTGAGTTAAATTATTACATTTGCTGTCTCGAAAGCATTAAATCAGATAAAAAAAATATACATGAAGGTTTTGAAATTTGGCGGAACATCGGTAGGGTCTGCCGAAAGGATAAAGAGTGTGGCAGAACTGGTATCTGATGGTGAGAGGAAGATCGTTGTACTTTCTGCCATGTCGGGAACAACAAACAGTCTGGAGGAGGTTACCCGTAATTTATATAAAAAGGACAATGAAGGTGCCAATAAGGTTATTGATGAACTGGAGAAAAGGTATCTTGACACAGTGGAGCATCTTTTTTCGTCGGGAGAGTACAACACAAAAGGAAAGGGAGTTGTTTCAACCTATATGGAATATCTTCGGTCTTTTACTGTAGATATGTTCACAGTGTATGAAGAGAAAGCGATACTTGCTCAGGGCGAGCTCCTTACAACGGCCTTGTTCTATTATTACATGCAGGAGCAAAGGAAGAGTTCTGTTTTGCTTCCGGCATTGGATTACATGAGGATTAATTCGAAAAATGAACCCGATACAAGATACATTGAGAATAATCTTAAAAGCCTGCTTGAAAAGTATAATACCGAAAAGGTACTGATCACTCAGGGATACATCTGCAGGAATGCATTCGGAGAGATCGACAATCTTCAGAGGGGAGGAAGCGACTATTCGGCATCGTTGATCGGTGCTGCCATTAAAGCTGATGAGATACAGATATGGACAGACATTGACGGTATGCACAACAACGATCCGAGAGTGGTTGAAGATACACAGTCGATATCAGAACTTTCGTTCGATGAGGCTGCCGAGCTTGCTTATTTCGGAGCAAAGATACTTCACCCTACAAGTGTGCTCCCTGCAAAACTGGCTAACATACCTGTCCGGCTTCTTAATACTCTGGAGCCTGATGCATCCGGTACGCTGATATCATCGAAACAGGAGAAAAACCGTATCACTGCGGTAGCGGCAAAGGATAACATTACTGCCATAAAGATCAAATCGGGGCGGATGCTTCTGGCACATGGTTTTCTGCGAAAGGTTTTTGAGATCTTTGAAAGTTACAAAACGCCTATCGATATGATCACCACTTCGGAGGTTGGTGTTTCCGTTACCATTGATGATGACACTTATCTTGACGAGATAGTTACAGACCTGAATAAATACGGCACCGTTCATGTGGATGAAGATCAGGTGATAATATGCGTTGTCGGCGATCTGGTTGCTGAAAATAAAGGATATGCACACAAAATACTTGAGGCGGTCAAACATGTTCCTTTGAGGATGATCTCGTACGGGGGAAGCAACTATAATGTTTCGCTTCTGATAAATGCAAAAGACAAAGAGAGTGCGTTAAAAGCTTTGAGTGATAAATTGTTTTAACGGAATTGAGAATGTTTGACGAAAGACTGATAGAAAGACTCGGCCGTATCGATACGCCGTTCTATTTTTATGATATGGAGTTGTTGCGCTCTACTCTTTCAGCTGTTAAAGAGGAAGCGGACAAATATAAATACAAGGTACATTATGCTTTCAAGGCAAATGCCAATGGCCCTATTCTGAGAGAGATCAGGGATTTTGGCTTCGGTGCCGACTGTGTTAGCGGCTTTGAAGTGAGGAAAGCCCTGGAAACAGGTTTTGACCCGTCAAAAATAGTTTTTGCCGGTGTGGGAAAGGCCGATTGGGAAATTGAACTTGGAATAGATGCAGGGATAGAATCATTCAATGTGGAATCAATACCCGAGCTGGAGATAATTGATGAGATCGCCGGGGAAAAGAACAGGATCGCAAATATTGCTCTCAGGCTTAATCCGAATGTGAACGCAAACACTCATCACTACATTACTACCGGGCTTGAAGAGAATAAGTTTGGAATAAACCAGTGGGATCTTGAAAAGGTTGCTAAAGTGCTTAAGAGGTTAAGGAATGTTCGTTTTATCGGAATACATTTTCATATTGGTTCCCAGATCACAGACCTGGGGTCGTTCAAGGATCTTTGTCTCAGGGTCAATGACCTGCAAAAGTGGTTTGTGTCGAACCGGTTGTATCCTAAGGTGATAAATGTGGGTGGCGGCCTGGGCATTGATTATGAAAATCCTGACGAAAATTCTATTCCCGATTTCAAGGCATTCTTTGAACTTTTCGATGAGATACTGGAGTTGAATGCTGATCAGGAGGTACATTTTGAACTGGGGCGTTCAATGGTTGCACAGTGTGGGAATCTGATATCGAAAGTACTTTATGTAAAGGATGGCGTGAATACCAAATTTGCCATTGTGGATGCGGGAATGAGTGACCTTATACGTCCTGCTCTGTATCAGGCATATCATAAAATAGAGAATCTTACATCGCAGGAAGGTGAAGAGAAGTATGATGTTGTAGGCCCTATCTGTGAATCGTCCGACAGTTTCGGGAAAGCGGTAAGGATACCCAAAGCACGCAGGGGTGACCTGATAGCCATACGGTCGGCAGGTGCTTACGGCGAAGTGATGGCATCACAGTACAATCTGCGCAGGTTGCCGCTGGCTTACTACTCTGATGATGGCCTGTTTTAGATCAGGATCGTTTTAACCTATATTTCAAAGTCAACACAGGACCGGTCTTCTTTTACCGGTTTTATAAGTTCCACAACTTTAAGGTGCTCCGGATGTGAGGCATATTCCCTGAGGTGGTCGTAATTATCGAATGTTGTGATCAAGGCCAGGTTGTAAGTTTCTTTTGAATTTGTGTTAATACCAACTTCGATCGATCGTAACACTTCTATTTTGTCTTTTAATGCCATCAAAGCATCTTTTATTTCCTGCTCTTTGACTTGTTTATCCTTGTCATTTTCGAATTTTTTGAACTTAAATAATACTACGTGTCTGATCATATCTTTTAAATTTGTTTTAACTTTGGAATAAGCAAAAATAGAACTAAAAATATAAAATCATGCTTGAGCAATACAGAATTGACGATATACTTTTTCTGGATATTGAGACTGTACCGCAGGAAAAGAGTTTTGAGGATGTAAAAGAGCCTTTGCAGGAGCTTTGGGATAAGAAGTCGAAGTATTTCAGAAAGGAGGATGAAACTCCGGCTGATGTTTATCAGCGTGCAGGTATTTATGCCGAATTTGGTAAGATAGTTTGCATTTCCGTAGGTTTTATCCGAATGGTTGACAACATTAAAACGTTCAGGGTAAAGTCGTATGCGGGTGATGATGAAAAACAACTACTGAATGATTTTGCATCTATGCTGGATCGAAGCAGGCAAAAGTTCTTGTGTGGTCACAACATCAAGGAGTTCGATGTGCCGTTCATTGCACGGCGTATGCTGATAAACGGTATTAAACTTCCCGAAAGTCTGAATATTGCCGGCAAGAAACCATGGGAGGTGAATTTTATCGATACTCTCGATCTTTGGAAATTCGGCGATTACAAGCATTATACTTCCCTTAACCTTTTAACCAATATTTTCGGTATTCCGTCGCCAAAGGATGACATTGACGGCAGTGAGGTTGCAAAGGTTTTTTATGAGGAAGGCGACATTGACAGAATTGCACGTTACTGTGAGAAAGATGTTCTGGCTACGGCACAGCTTTTTTTGAGGTTCAAGGGTGAGGATCTGATCGAGGCGGATAAGGTGGAAAGTGT
>JAOZOF010000086.1:3153-7389 GCA_029933425.1 Marinilabiliaceae bacterium | reverse complement strand
TAAAGTGCTAAATGGTTCTATGGTTACAGTGTTACAGTGTTGAATGGCTCTATGGTTACAGTGTTAAAGGCTTTTAGTTTTTATACAATTTATCAGTTCCTCAAACACTCAGTTCCTCAATTATTAACTTTTCAAGAATTCAAGAACTTTGGCTGTGAACAGTTCCGGTTGCTGTGCGTGCAGCCAGTGACCGGCTTTAGGAATTGTAATAACCTGTGAATCCGGGAAGAGTTCCTTTATCCGTGGCAGGTCTTTTGCCTTGATGTAGTTTGATTCTTCACCTTTGAGGAACAAGGCAGGAACATTTACGGGAGTTGACAATCCGGAGAATCCGTTCATTATTTTTTCAAGATCTTTCTCAATACTTTTGATATTTATCCGCCACCGGTAACTGCCGTCATTTTTCCGTTCAATATTTTTCAACAGGAACATTACAAGTTGCGGATTAGGTAACAGATCGCTTAGTCTGCTCTCTATCTCTTTTCTGCTTGCAGCTGTTTCAGGAGTAACAGTCTTTAGTGCCGAAATTATCATTTTGTGTACCCCGGCGTTTGAATCTGTCATTTCATAGCTTTTGGGAGCAATGTCAGCCACTACCAGTTTATTTACTTTCATGGGGTGTTTTGAAGCAAACCACATGGCCGTTTTTCCACCCATGGAGTGTCCGATAATATTCGCCTTTTCAATCTGATGTTTGTTGAAGAATTCGAGGAGATCTCCAGCCATAAGATCATAGTCCATATCTTCTGAATGAGGCGACCTGCCATGATTACGCTGATCGACAAGATACACCCGGAAATTTTCTGAAAGCGGACGGGCAATGCTCATCCAGTTATCACCTGAGCCGTAAAGACCGTGCAGAATTATGAGTGGCTCTCCTGTTTCACCGGATTGTCTGTAAAAAAGCTCCAAGATTCCTGAGTTTATTTCACCAGTTGATCCTTGTACAATGCGATTGTTTCTTCAAGGCCGTAGTAAAGGGCATCACAGATAAGAGCATGACCTATCGATACCTCAGCAAGGAAAGGTATATGATGACTGAAGAATTTCAGATTATCAAGGTTCAGGTCATGACCCGCATTTATCTGAAGTCCCTGTTTCCGGGCAAGGTCGGCAGCTTCAACGTAAGGTTCTATTGCTTTTTTCGGATCGTCATGGTACATCCTTGCATAAGGTTCTGTGTACAGTTCTACCCGGTCGGTATTGGTTGAAGTGGCATTGATGATATTATCGGGATTGGTATCCACGAATATCGAAGTCCTGATGCCTTCCTCTTTAAGTTGTGCAATTATTTCCTGTAGAAAACGCTTTTCCTTAACGGTATCCCATCCTGCATTCGAAGTAATAGCGTCAGGCGGGTCAGGGACCAAAGTTACCTGATGAGGTTTCACCTTCAGAACAAGCTCCATGAATTTTTTCGAGGGATATCCTTCAATGTTGAACTCTGTTTTTATCAGTGGTTTAAGTTCAATAACATCGTTATATCTGATATGACGTTCGTCAGGACGGGGATGAACTGTTATGCCATCAGCTCCGAAATTCTGAATGTCCACCGCCACTTTCAATACATTAGGGATGTTCCCTCCGCGTGCATTTCTGAGGGTAGCTATCTTATTTATATTAACACTAAGCTTGGTCATAATATATTATTGTTTCATTAAAATCTTTGATGTAAATGTAATATGTTTTATATTTAATGTTTGGTAGCAATGTGAATGGCGAGATATAATTTTATATTACACATTGCAAATTTACTAAGTATTTATAAAGATACCTATGTTAGCTAAAGATTTATTATCGGATGTTGTTCCTGCCCTGAAAACATCAGACACAGGGCTGGATGCACTGAACTGGATGGAAGTATTCAGGGTGTCGCATCTGCCGATAGTAAACAACAAAGAATTCCTTGGTTTGATCTCAGATGTCGATATCTATGATTTCAATAAGGCAGAAGAACCTCTCGGAGCTCATGAATTGTCGTTGATGCGTCCTTATGTATTTTATTACCAGCATGTTTATGATGTCATCGAAATCGCTTCACGACTGAAACTCACGGTCATACCCGTTCTGGATGAGAGTAAGGAATATATGGGGCTGATAACCCAGAGCGATCTTCTTCATAAATTTGCCGACCTTATAGCAGCTCATACTCCCGGAGGGATCGTGGAGATGGAACTTAATGAGAAAGATTTCAGCCTTTCGGAGATATCTCGGATAATTGAGGATGCAGAGGCTAAAGTGCTCAGTTTTTATGTTTCAAAGACCGGCCCGGATGACAGGTTGAACATCACCATTAAGCTTAACAGAAGCGACATTCAACCTGTTCTTAATGCTTTCGACAGGTATGGGTATCAGGTTAAGACCACGTATGTGGGTGAGGGGGTGAACGATATAAAAGCCCGCGAAAATTATGAGGCTCTTATGCGCTACCTGAATACCTGAACAGTTTTTTTCCTAAATCTTTTTGTTTTTTTGCAAGCCTTGTGAAACAGTTTAATAACTTTGTATTATACCTGTTGTAGTTTGGGTATTTGTTTTTTTTTATAAGAATCAAAGGTTTCGGGGTATAAAGAGATCTTTCCGGGGCCGTAATTAACCGTCAGTAATGAAGATCGCTATTTTCGGGAAACAGTTTGGTGAGGTGTTCAATGATCCTTGCATTAAATTGTTTCGTTTTCTTCAAAAAAAGGAAATTGATATAATTATTTACAAGCCGTTCTACGAGTTTTTGAAAAATGAGGTGAACATCACTCCTGATGTTTCAGGCTTTTTTGCCGATAATCCCGGACTGACCGGCGTCGATCTTGTTTTTAGTATCGGTGGCGACGGCACATTCCTTGAAACCGTAACTTATGTTAAGGATTCAGGTATCCCCATTGTGGGGATCAACAGCGGCCGCCTGGGTTTTCTGGCAGTGATATCGAAAGAGGAGATCGAGTTTGTACTTGAAGACATCATTAACGGTAAGTATAAAGAGAGAAAGCTTGACTTACTAACAGCTTATGCCGGAGAAGACGGGTTCGGGGAGATGAACTTCGCCCTTAATGAACTTGCAATAACCAAGATCGACAGCTCGGCAATGATAACTATCCACACCTACCTCGATGATGTTTACATGAACTCGTACTGGGCCGACGGTCTGATAATTTCCACATCCACGGGTTCTACCGCCTATTCATTAAGTGTGGGAGGGCCTATCCTTCATCCTGAAACAACAAACTTCATTATAACACCTATTGCACCTCACAACCTGACCGTAAGACCCATGGTTGTTCCTAATGATCTTGAGGTTACGCTGAAAGTTGAAGCTCGTGCAGGAAAGTTCCTTGCATCGCTTGATTCACGCAGCCGTATTTTTGATGAGCATATTATCATCAGGGTCAAAAAGGCAGGATTTCAGATCACGGTGGTTGAACTTACCGATCAGTCTTTTTACGCTACGTTGAGAAATAAACTAATGTGGGGTGTCGACAAACGTAATTAAGTGTCCCAATTTTTATCCGTAATGCAATATTTTTTCATTCGAAATGTTATTATTAATGTGTAGTTTAAACTTTTAGTTTTAATATTAAATGTTACATTTGTGACGGCTGAAAAAAATATTGAAGTGCATAAACTGATCGACTCAGAAAACAGTAGCAGTAAACAACGGTTCATGGTTCTGTTTCTAATGAGTTTATCGGTGTTGTTTTTTTTAAGAAGCAGCATGTAT
Source organism: Marinilabiliaceae bacterium (assembly GCA_029933425.1). Lineage (GTDB taxonomy): Bacteria > Bacteroidota > Bacteroidia > Bacteroidales > Marinilabiliaceae > JAADEM01. The sequence continues at coordinate 3,677 of JAOZOF010000086.1, read as the reverse complement.
GCTCAGGACAGGCTTGAGGTAGGTCCTTTGGCAGGAGTGTCGTATTACATGGGTGATCTTAATCCGGGAGTTCCGTTCGTTAAACCACGACCGGCACTTGGCGGGTTGTTACGATATGTATTTAACGACAGGATCGCTCTTAAAGGAACCGCGATATTTGCCGGGCTGAGCGGTTCGTATGACAGTGATAAAGATGGGATCTTACCTACTTACGGCTGGGTGAACGGTACTCCGGCAAGTTTTAGCAGGAATGTTATCAACCTGTCGCTTTCAGGTGAGATAAATCTGTTTTCATACGATCATAAATATATTTCGACAACTGTTTTTACACCATATATTTCTTTAGGTTTTGGCGGAATGGGATATAACAGATTAGTCGAAATATCACCGGGTAATACAGATACAAAGCCGTATTTTGTATTATCTTTGCCGCTCGGACTGGGTGTCAAATATAAATTCAGTAAATGGCTGAGAGTTGGAGCAGAATGGTCGTTTGTTAAACTGTTTGTTGATGATGTGGATAA
>JAOZOF010000086.1:0-3053 GCA_029933425.1 Marinilabiliaceae bacterium | reverse complement strand
TGAGAGTTGGAGCAGAATGGTCGTTTGTTAAACTGTTTGTTGATGATGTGGATAACTATGACGCTTTAGGAGATACATTCCATAACAACGATTGGTTTTCTGTTATTAATATTTATGTTACTTTTGGCTTTTTGAAAAGAAATAGTGAGTGCTGGGGAGGTTTGTGATAATTATTTGAGGAAAGGCAAAAACAGTAGAAACGGTTGAAGATGGAATCTTTAAAGGATCAACTGATAAGGGAGAAGTTACCGAAGCATGTTGCCGTTATTATGGATGGTAACGGGCGTTGGGCTCAGAAAAAGGGAAATTCCCGTATTTTCGGGCATCAGCATGGTGTGACTGCTGTACGCGAGGTTACTGAAGCTGCTGCTGAGCTGGGTATCGGCTACCTTACTCTTTATGCTTTCTCTACCGAGAACTGGAGCCGTCCTAAAAGGGAGGTTGATGCGTTGATGTCATTACTGGTATCGACCATCAGTTCCGAAACCAAAACCTTAATTAAAAACAATGTACGTTTGAATACAATTGGATGCAGAGAGTGTCTGCCGGCCAGTGTGCTTAAAAAACTGGAGGATGCTGAAGCTAAAACATCAGAGAATACAGGTCTGACCTTAGTATTAGCATTGAGCTACAGTTCAAGGTGGGAAATAGTGGATGCATCAAAAAGAATTGCCAGGGATGTACAGAATGGAAAACTTAATGTTGATGATATAGATGATAATATTTTCAGTGAATACCTTGCAACAAAAGGTATGCCTGACCCTGAACTGATGATCAGGACAAGCGGAGAGTTGCGGATCTCAAATTTTCTGTTGTGGCAGCTGGCGTACACGGAGTTGTATTTTACCGAGGTGTTATGGCCGGATTACCGGAAAGAAGATTTTTATGAGGCATTGCTTGACTATCAGAGGAGAGAGCGACGTTTTGGAAAAACGAGTCAACAAATTTGAAAGTGAACATTGAAAAAACGATAATTAAAATGCGATATAGCTTCCTGTTATTATTAGTTTTATTAATCCCCCACATATCAGTATTTTCTCAGAATGAGGTCCCTAAGATCAATTACTCGGGAATGCCTCACAAATATGAAATTGCCGATATCAAAGTTACAGGTATCGAGAACCTCGACCCGAATATTCTCGTTAACCTTTCAGGCTTGAGGATCGGTCAGGTTATAGCTATCCCGGGAGATGAGATCACGGAGGCCATTAAGCGTTACTGGAAACACGGTCTGTTTTCAGATGTGAAAATACTTGCCGATAAGATTGACGGTAAAAAGATATATCTTGAGATACAGCTTAAAGAACGACCCAGACTCTCGGAGATAAATTTTCTGGGCTTGAAAAAGAGTGAGCTTGAAACAGTATCCGAAAAAGTGGCAATGATGAAAGGCTCTCAGGTAACTCCATATGCTATCGACAGAGCTAAAAAATACATTACTGATTATTTTGTTGAGAAAGGGTATTACAATACCGAGGTCAATATTGTTCAAAAGGATGATCCCAATCAGGAGAACCATGTAATACTTGAAATCCATGTTGATAAAAAGACAAAGGTTAAGGTGAATTCGCTGGAGTTCAATGGTAATGAGGTGTTGAATGACAGGAAGCTTAACTGGGCGATGAAAAAGACGAATGATAAAGGGAATCCCATCAACTTTTTCAGGACCAAGAAATTTGTGGAGGAAGAATTTGAAAATGACCTGCAGGCACTTATCGACAAATACAACGAATACGGTTACCGTGATGCAACGATTGTAAATAAAAAGGTAACCAAAAATGAAGACAACACCGTAGATATTGAGATAGACATTGAAGAAGGACAGAAATACTATTTCGGTAATATCACGTGGGTTGGTAACAGTGTATATCCTTCCGATTACCTTTCATACAAGCTGATGATACAAAAAGGTGACGTGTTCAATCAACAGCAGCTTAACAAACGCCTTTTAGAAGATGACGATGCCGTAAGTAACGAGTACATGAACCATGGTTACCTTTTTGCAAGTATAACCCCGGTTGAAACAGGCGTGCATGGCGACACCATCGATCTTGAGATGCGTGTTTACGAAGGACAACAGGCCCGGATAAATGAGGTAAGGATAAAAGGTAATACAAAAACACACGAACATGTGGTTCGTCGTGAGATTAGGACAAAACCCGGGCAGCTATTCGATAAGTCGTTACTGATACGTACCGTCAGGGAATTGGCACAGTTAGGACATTTTGACCCTGAAAAGATCAATCCTGAAGTTCTTCCAAACCAGGAAGACGGAACTGTTGATCTGGTATACAATCTTGAAGAGAAGGCAAATGACCAGATCGAATTGTCAGGAGGTTGGGGGGCCGGTATGTTCGTAGGTTCTATTGGTTTAAGATTTTCAAATTTCTCGATACGTAACATATTTAACAAAGAGGCATGGAGACCGCTGCCTACAGGTGACGGGCAAACCCTTTCGCTCAGGGCGCAAACAAACGGTAAATATTACCAATCGTACAGTATCTCATTTGTTGAACCGTGGATTGGAGGTAAAAGACCGAACTCGTTCAGTGTTTCTGCTTACTATTCTATTCAAACAGGTGTTAGTAGCAGTTACTACAATCCATATTCTTATAATTCGTATGGCAGTTATGGAGGTTACGGAAGTAGTTATTATAATTATGATCGCGATGCCATTCCGAGTCAGTACATGAAGATACTTGGTGCATCGGTAGGATACGGCAAAAGGCTTAGCTGGCCTGATGACTGGTTTTCTGTGTATTTTGAGGCAAGTTATCAACGGTATGACCTGAAAGACTGGAATTACTTCATAATGCAAAATGGCGTTTCCAATAACCTTTCATTCAAGGCTATTTTAAGCCGGCGTTCAATAGATAATCCTATTTATACTCGTAGCGGATCCGATTTCTCTGTTGGACTGGAGATTACACCACCCTATTCTTTGTTCAGTAATAAATCAGATGAATATTGGGCTTCAGCACCGCAAGAGGAAAGATATAAGAATATTGAATATCATAAATGGACATTTAAGGGTGCCATATTCAAGCCGCTTG
>JAOZOF010000085.1 GCA_029933425.1 Marinilabiliaceae bacterium | reverse complement strand
TAATCCACATCTGAACATAGCCTAAGGGGAGAACAACATCAACTCTTTCTTCCAGGTAGGTTACACAACCCAGAACACATTGGCATTTTCGGGAGGTAACGAAGAGACAAACTTTAGATTCTCGGCAACCGATGTTCACAACTCTGATATTGTTCCGAACAGCGGACTCAGTCGACAGAATTTTGACATTAAAGGAACGATGCTGATGTGGAAAAAACTTACCCTTGATGCAAAGATGACATATTCGCACGAAGATGTTGACAATCGCCCGTATCTTGGTTATTCGGGAGCTAACGTAGCAAGGGCCCTGATGACCCTTCCTGCCAGTTTCGATCAGATATGGCTTAAAGACAGCCGTGTAGACCAATACGGAAATTACCAGTCATGGAACAGCAACTCACTTATCATTAACCCATACTATTCTCTTTACAACATGGAGAACAATTCAAAGAAGAACAGGGTACTGGGATATGTTTCATTGAAATACGATTTTACCGACTGGCTTAACCTGAAGATCAAATCGGGTATTGACACATATCAATATGTATATTACAATTATGCACCAAAGACAACTCCAAACCAGGAACTCGGCGAGATGAGATATCTTAATGCAAATACAACGGAGATAAATTCTGAATTTTTGCTGTCATTTTCAAAAAAGGTAGGAGAGAATTTCAGTGTTGATGCCAGTGTAGGAGGAAACCTTATGCAGTATGACAATAAAACTACCGATATGCTCGGTAAGGATGAGGTGTTTTCAGATATCACATCAATTAACAATTACAAAGAATACAGTTTAGTTTACAATAACCCGAGAAAACAGATCAACTCTTTGTATGCTTTTGTAAACCTTGGCTACAAGGATTTCCTTTATCTCGATGTAACCGGGCGTAACGACTGGTCATCAACCCTGCCCGACGGGCATAACTCATATTTCTATCCGTCATTTTCGGGTAGTTGGATAGTAACGAACTCTTTCGGTTCAATTAAATCAAAAGCAATATCGTTTATCAAGCTGAGGGCTTCTTATGCCGAGGTTGGAGGCGATACGGACCCTTACAATCTTTATCGTACGTACTATAGTTTTCCATACAGCCTGAATGGTATTGATTTCAGTACCGAAAGTGGTGATGTAAGGCCGAACCCCGAACTGAAACCTTCAAGGACAAAAGGTTATGAATTCGGAACAAGTATAAAATTCTTGGACTGGAGAGTTGGTCTTGATTTTACATACTACAATCAGTCTACTTTTGACGAGATCATTCGTCTGCCTATTTCCAATGCAAGTTCCTATCCTTATGCATTTATTAATGCCGGAGAGATCAACAACAAAGGATATGAGATACTTCTGCATGTTGTGCCAGTAAAGGCTAAAGATGTAAGATGGGATATTACAGTTAACTGGGCACGTAACATCAATAAAGTTGTGAAGCTTCACGAGAAAGCAAAAGTGCAGGAACTTGCCCGTGCAGAGTGGGTCAGTTCATACATTCAGGCAAAAGAGGGCGGGACTTACGGCGATATCGTAGGTTATGCTTTTAAAAGAAATGATAACGGGGATGTTATTTACGGTGCAAACGGATTGCCGTTACGCACCGATGAGCAGGTTGTTATCGGAAACGGCCAGTACAAGTGGACAGGCGGTTTGTCTTCAACGCTTAATGTTAAAGGTATAGGCTTGAGAGCTGTTTTTGACATGAAGTGGGGTGCCGATGTGCTTTCGATGACGAATATGAAGATGTATCAGTACGGAACGCATGTTAACACTCTCGAAGGGCGTGAAGGATGGGCAAAATCGGAAGAAGAGAGAATAGCTGCCGGAGTCCCGGTTGATCAGTGGGTAGCCACGGGAGGGTACCTTGGTCAGGGAGTTTTCAACACAGGAACAGAAGAGAGCCCGGTATGGGAGACTAACAATGTTTATGTAAATCCTAAGGATTACTATTCTTATCTTACCAACAACCAGATAATGGAGCCCTACATTTATGATGCTTCATATCTCAAATTACGTGAATTATCGTTATCTTATACGTTCGCAGGGCAGCGAATTAAAAAATCAAAAGTCATAAGCAGCATTGGTTTGTCGCTTGTTGCCCGCAACCTTTGGCTGGTATGGTCAAATCTTCCTAATGTTGATCCGGAATCAACATACTCTATCAGTAACGGACAAGGATATGAATACGGTTCATTACCATACAGAAGAAACTTTGGTTTTAACCTGAATGTTAAGTTTTAATTGAACAGATATCCAGAATATTAAAAATACAGACAGATGAAAAGATATAAATTATTCAAATTGTTAATTCCGGTTATTGTTTTGGGACTGCTGGGACAAAGTTGCTCTAACTTTGAAGATCTCAACACAAACCCGGCTGCTTCAACAAAGGCTGATCCTAAGTCTTTGATAGCAAAAGTGACCATTCACTATTCAGGTGACCGTGAAACGATATGGCGTTCAACAGCCGGTTATCACATGGCATTCGTACAGATGGTTTCTGACGGTTGGGCTATCTCAAACGGACAGAAATATACAGTGATCGCAGGATATCCCGAATATATGTGGAGAAGCATGTACAGCTACATCAACGATTTGCAGCTTGCCATTAATGAAGCTCAGGATAAGCCTGAGATGATAAATTATGTGGCAGTTGCACGGGTGATGAAGGTTTTGTTTTTCTCGCAGCTTACCGATACTTACGGCGACATACCGTATTTCGAGGCTGTTTCAGGATACGATAAGGATATTATGTGGCCTAAGTATGATTCACAAAAAGATATTTATTACGACCTGTTCAAAGAGCTCGACGAGGCTGTGCAGCAGTTTGACCCGAACATGAAACTGGAATCAGACCTTCTTTTTGACGGAGATATTAACAAGTGGAAGAAGTTTGCAAACTCGCTTCACCTGCGTCTCGCGCTACGGCTTATCAACGTTGAAGAAGGGAAAGCACGTGAAGAAGCTGAGAAAGCTCTTGCCGGAACATTGATAGAATCATCAGCCGACAACGCCGTTCTCTATCACGGGAACTACGACATCAGCTCAAGCAATGCTATTGAGATCAGAGGTAACGGATTTTCACAGGTTCAGCATTTTAATGATGAGATAGTTGTTGCCTGTGCCACCTATTCCGATTACCTTAGGGATAATAAAGACCCGCGTCTTGAGATGACATTCGGTGTTTATGGTGCGTATGTTGAAAATGTAAGTTCAGGACGTATCGCTTTCAAATCGACAAATGAAATGAGTGCCGAAGTTACTAAGGAGTGGAAAGAGACTTACGGTGACCTTTTGGGGTTCCCTCCGGGAAAATTCATCTGGGATCCTACTGATGACGAGGGTATTACCTGGGCCCCTTTCTTTGTGAAAAAAGACGGCAAGGACGTTCAGATAGACAAGTATTTCAAGGCAGTTCAGATCCGCCGCGAGCTTAACCGTTTCGATGCGCCTTTCATCTACATGTCGTATGCCGAGGTTGAGCTGCTGAAAGCAGAGGCTAATGTGCGCTGGGGTATTGCAGGCGATGCGATGACCCATGTTTTGAATGCCGTGAATGCAGGTATCGATGACCTTCACAATATTTTACGTTCTCCTGCTGCAAGTGTGGCCGATATAAACACTTACCTGAAGCATGTTGAGGACATGTGGAATACAACCGACCATCTTGAAGTTATCAATATGCAGCATTACGTTAACTTTTTCTTTAACGGAATTGAGGCGTTTGCGAACTGGAGACGTTCGGGATATCCAAAATTGGTCCCTACTTACGATCCGGCTTACACCGATCCGAACCTCAATGGTCTGATCCCTCGCCGAATCCCTTATCCTGACTCGGAGATGCAGTATAACAGGGAAAATCTTGAACCGCACCTTGCCGACGGAAAGAACTTCTGGGGCGCCCCCGTATGGTGGGATGGTGATAATACCAGAGGAGTTATCTTAAATTAGTAATTTACAAAATTATATACGATGAAAGCAAAAAATATATTGTTCGGGCTGTTAAGTTTACTGCTGATGATTCCGGCATGTAAAGAAGAGTACAGCAATCCCGAATTTGCACCGGATGAGATCTACATCTACTACTATGGTTCCGGTGAAAGACCAAACTGGAAAGAGTACAACGTTACGGTTGGTGAGTCATTGACCATTCATCTTCAGGTATCACCGAAAGATGCAACTTACAAATGGGTATTAAATGACACTGAGGTAGGAAGCGAACTTCAATATACTTATGAAGCAGTTGAAGAACGGTCCGACAGGCTCTATTTCATTGCAACCAGGAATCAATATTCTGATACTGCAGTGTTTAAGATCAATGCAAACCTTCCGGGAGAAACAAGTCTGCTTAATCAGTGGCAGTCGTTTGAGATCGAGAATCAGACCGGTGAATTCATTGCCGAGTTTGACATGGTGGCATCAATGGACAGCATTGATGCGGTAACAGGATTTCTTAAAGGTATATCTACCGGTTTCGGCGATCTTTCATGTATCGTACGTTTCACAAAAGATGGCAGATTAGATGCCAGGAATGGCGGATCATACGAATACGATGCGGATATACCTTATTCTGCCGGACAGAACATGCATGTGCGTATGGAGATAAATGTGGGAACTAACACTTACGATGTTTATGTTACACCCGAAGGCGGTAGTGAAATACAGCTTGCCGACGATTACGGTTTCCGACGTTCAAATATAGCACTTGATCACTGGGCTATCATTTATGGTGACTGGCAGCCGGTGAACGTAGGTTCACATAGGATTTCGAACATGACTATCACTACAATTAGTCAGAATGAGGCTCCTATAATTGCTCCGATTCCAAATTACACAGTTACCGGCGGCGGAGTTCTTGAAGTAGAGGTTCAGGCCACTGATCCTCTCGGAGAAGGCATAGCGTTTGAGGTTGAAGGTCTGCCTCGCTTCGCTACGTTCAATGACAATGGAGACGGAACAGGTACATTTGTATTTAAACCTTACGGCGATTGTGGCGGATGTGATGACGGAGATTATAATATCATTTTGAGTGCTGTTAACAGATTGCACACCACAACGGATACATTCATGGTCAGCGTTGCATCTATTTACCAGATTATTGCCAGTATAAATGATGCACATATTTATGATAAGCCACGCTTGGTTGATCCAAATCAGGTAGAATTAGTAGCAGGGAAGATGGATCCCACCTGGCTGCCCGACTATGAGGGAGTAAGCAGCTTATGCATGGTACTGCCATTTGAAGTTCCTGAAATTCCTGCAGGAATGAAGATTATTAATGCAGAATTGAAACTACAGGTAACAGCTAGTACAAGTTGGGATAGTAATACTAACTACGATCTTTATGGTATTAGTGCTCGTGATGCTGATAGTGTATTGCCTTCCGATTTCTTTACCGGAGTTTATGATACCGATACGAATGCTGATGTTACAGCATTACAGGCTGCAATGATCAACGGTGCCGAACCTGTTGGTGAACATACATATGGTGCAACAGGATTGGAAGCATTTATAAATGATCAAATTCAAAATGGAGCAACAGGCAAATATGTATTTTTACGTATCAACCCTGACAGGCTAGATCAGCCAACATGGTCAACATTAAAGATCCAGTCAGCTAATGGAGATAATAACAATCCGGATTATGTTAAGCCTACCCTGGTTCTTTATTTAGGACAGGCAGACAATTAAAATTTGACTTAGTGAAAACAGTAAGCGGAAGTGTAAGCAAATACACTTTCCGCTTACTTTATAATAATTATGTACCTATTTTGAATTAATCTTGCAGTAATGCTACGTTTAAAAATATTTATATTTGAAATAATATTAAGTTTTCTTGTTACTTCATTTCTTAATGCAAATACCTATTACTGTAATCCTTTAAAAGGCAGTATCACAAATACAGGTACAAAGGAATCACCCTTGCCGTCATTAAAAGAAGTTTTGTCGTCCGATATAAAATTGAATCCGGGCGACACTCTGCTGCTGATGTCAGGCGACCATGGCTCAGCTGAGCTTACAGGGATTAATCCCAACTACATTTACATTTTATCTGCACCGGGTGAAAAACCCGTAATATCCCATCTCGACATTGCCAAAACATCACCTACCATTAAATGGCATATCGAAGGCATTACTTTTTCGGGTACGGACACCAAATTTGAAGACTTCATTACTTTCTATCCGAAATCGATGTACGTGGAAGTGAAAAATTGTTTTTTCATTACAAAAGAAACCATTAATGAACTGCCTGTTGATAAGATTAAGTCAACAGTGAAAAGAGGTATTGTACTATCAGGGTCGCGTCACACAGTATTATATAATACTTTTACAGGTGTGTCCACAGCAGTAACCATCAATGGCGATAAATGGACAATATCAGGCAATAAAATTACTGACTTTACTGACCATGCTATTATATGTAACGGCAGTAATAATATCTTAACAAATAATCTTATTAAAAACTTTATTTATACCGGATACAATGCTGCTGCCTTCAAGGCTGTTTCTTCCGGGGAAAAACAATCGAAGTCTAACATTCTTCTCGGTAATGTTATCGTTGATTATACCAGTCCCGAACGAAAAAACATTGCCCCTTTAATGGGTATAGTTGGTTTTGACGGCAATTACAGCGAGTGGGCTGTGGAAAATAATGTTGTGATCACCGATCATTGGCATGGTATCACTTTTTTCAACATTGTGAATTCCGATATCATTAACAATACTGTGATCGATCCTTACCTGGATACAAGATACTCTAACCTTGAGGATGAATACAGGAATAAATCTTTTGGTCCTGTCAGAGTATGGATTGCAGCCAAAGAGAGTGGAGAAGTATCGGCAAACAATAGTGTTGCTAATAATCTTGCCAGCGATTATCTTATCGAGGATGAACAAGGAATAAATACAAACAACATAAAAGTAGCAAGTTCGTACGATGCACTTGACAACTATTTTGCCAAATGGGACTATCTTGATTTTCATCTTCGGGATTCAGCCCTTGCAGTTAATGCAGGGAACCTGGACCTGTCACCTAAAATTGATGCCGACGGGACTCCACGCCCTATCGGGACAACTGTTAATGCGGGGGCTTACGAATATAGCTATGTGGAAGCGGGTGATCAGACAATCGAGGTTATTGCTGAAAAAACGGATGTTGAATTACGAAATCACAATCAAAAGCCTGACTGGAATGGTCAGAAATCAATTCGAGTGGGAGGTGTAGGGAAAGGCTTTGACGGAGTTATGGTTATGCCTTTTGCATTGCCGCCTTTACCTGCAGGCTTCACGGTAAAATCAGCATCGTTTACTGTTAATCTTGAAAAAATCGACAATACTCCCATGGGGGCAGTTAATCTTTTTGGTCTTATTCCCCGAAAATCACCGGAAGTACTACAGTCGGATTATTATCAGGGTGATATTATGGGAGATCAGACCGCAAGACCGATACAACAGGATTTCCTTGGCAGGAACAAAGGCGGAAAGATCACAACTTCAGCTGACGGAAGCAAGATACTGACGAATTATCTGGATGCTCTTTACGAATCAGGTGCAGTAGGCGGGGATTATGTGTTTTTACGTATGAGTCCTTCAAGTACCGACGTCCAGGATTATGCACGTTGGGTGTTCAGCAGTGCGGATGCTGATGAATATGGAGACAGACCTGTGCTTAAGATCACTATCGGGAAAGAACATTCCGGGGAACAAGCCGTTCCTGAGAACCTGATAGTTGTCAGTCCTGATATTTTGTACGACGGTAATGTGAAGATCACACTTGTTGGGTTCCCTGATAAAGAAGTTGGATTTGAGTTGTTGAATGAAAAAAAGGAGATAGTTTATTCAGGTAAGATCGCTAAAAACAATGAAGGGAAAATAGTTTTTGAAACAAGAAATAATGTTGACCTGAAAACCGGACTGTATTACTTTAAGACAGGTGACAACGTCCGTAAATTTTATGTTTGGTGATTTTATTTAGGTGAATGTTACGGCATGATCTTTTCCCGTTTTAAATGATAAAACATTGATAATATTCTTGATATGTCATTAAACTCAAATTTATATTTGTTTTTTTGAAACTTTATGCCAATCGATTGTATATTTTTATTATATTTATACTGAAATTTATGTTTAACTAAAAATTTATTGTTATGAAAAGAAATTTACTCAGAGTTTTTATTATTGGATTAATTACGTTATTACCGTTATCATTGTTTGCTCAAACAGAGGTTTTGACAATTAATTCTTCGGAAGAAGATGGATTTGTTTCAAATCCTGATTCCATTACGGAAAACAACCCTTATACCCTGCCTGTTGGTGATAAAGGTATGAAAGTTGGCAGAAGTGCGGTTGATGGAACCGGACATTTCACAAGTGTTATTATTCCTTTCCAGCTTCCTGATGTTACAGGGAAAACAATTACAGATGCATCTTTAAAGGTATATGTAAACTATGGGCGTTCCTGGGCAACAACAAACATTGATCTTTATGGCCTTACATTTCGTAATGTAGCAACTATAAGTACAGGAGATTATTATTCGGGAGATTTTGGTACAGGGAATGGCAGTGATGTAGGAATTGCGGATGACTTTTTTACAAAAAATGCCGATGACGGAGTAGACGATACTCCAAGATGGGAAGAAACTGAAGCAGGTGAAAATACAGCATTAGTGAATTATATTAAAGCACAGTACCAGTCCGGAGCTCAGGCAGGAGATTGGATATTCCTGCGTTTAAGTGTAGATAATCTTAATATGCCGGGAGCACACTATTTTGGTATTGATGATGCTACAATGACTAATAAGCCAACTTTACAGATTACCCTTGAAGATAACAGTGGAGGTAACAATGCTCCTGTTCTTGATGAAATAGGAGATCAAACAGTAAATGCAGGAGAAAATAAAGACGTAAATATTTCTGCTAATGATATAGATGGCGACGATTTGACATTTACGGCAACTAACACACCTTCTTTTGCTACATTTACAGATAATGGTGATGGGACAGCAGTATTGGCATTAACACCACAATCAGGTGATATAGGCACTTATGATAATATTGTTATTACGGTAACTGACGGAACAGACAGCGATACTGAAACAATCAGTGTCATTGTTACTGATCCGAATGTTCAGATTGTAGAGATCAATTCTTCCGCTGCAGATGGAATGGTCTATGATCCTTCAATATCAACAGTAAATAACCCTTATACAAATGATGTTAGTTATGATACCGGTTCTGGCATGAAACTTGGCAGTTCGGATAATGGTGGAGGGCTCGCTTTAATAAGTGACGTTTTGGTGTTCGAATTGCCTGAAAGACCGGCGGGAAAGATTGTTACAGAGGGTGAGGTGACAGTTGACATTAACTGGAAAAGACAGTGGGTAACCGGTTCATTTGATCTTTATGGATTGCCGTTTTCTACTAGTGATGCCCTTAGTGCTGATATGCATTACGATGGTGAATTTGTTGCCGAACAAAATGGGGTGATTGGATTACAGAACAATTTCTGGACAGCACCGGCAGGTGGAGCAATAGAAACTCCGGGCTCTGTATCATCATCAACAGATGCTTCAGCTTTAATTGCAAGTTATATAAATGCACAATATGACAATGGAGCAAAAGCCGGTGATTTTGTATTTGTCAGATTATCTCCTGCTGAAGATTACCAGAATAACGGTAACTTTGTTTTCATTACTTCGGGAAATAGTAGTGACGATTCTAAAAAACCGAAACTCAAACTTACTTTTAGTGATGCAACATTCATTAAAAGGTCTGTAACTCAATCATTATCCGTTTATCCTAACCCTGCAACCAACGGGAATTTTACCGTTCAGATTTCAGGATTGAACAGTGCAGGTACGATCAGTATTTATTCATTAACAGGTGAACTGATAATGACAAAAACCGTTAATGCAGCAAGTAAGATGGTTAACGTAGCGTTAAACGTGCCTAAAGGCCTGTATCTTATTAGATTAACTGACGATAAAGTAGTAAAGACAACAAAATTGAAAGTACAATAAAGATTTATACATTTTGAAAAAAACTCCGGGATCTTTTGTCCCGGAGTTTTTTCTAATGTGATGATAAGAATTTAAAAAATAACACCTTGTTTTTTTGAAAGTTTTAGCAATCAGATTGTGGCTTCATTTAAGTGTAAGGTTGAACAGGAATAAATTATGAAAGATATTTTAATATTATCGTTTGTGTTGTTAAATGTAATTGCTCCACTCACTTCAAAAGCGCAGCAATTAATGAATCTTGATCCGGTCAGTTCGCCAAGATTTATACTTACCGAGAAAGAATGGCCCGAATATCACGGACAGGGCAGTGTGTGCCTTTGGCAGGATGATAAACTGGCAGCATTCACTGTTACCATTGACGATAACAACGAACAAAATATTCCGTTTTGGGAGAGCATGAACACAAAGTACGGTTTCAATTTTACCTGGTTTGTTATTAATCAGGCTGAAGATCCGCAATACAATGTGCAGGACTGGAATAAGTTTGTAAATCTGGCAAATGCAGGAAATGCAGTTGACGGTCATGATGACCGTAACTGGTACGATGAAGGAGAAGAACCTGAAGGATGGACTAATCCCACTGATCAGGAATATTATGACAGACTGAATGCTACAAAAAACAAAATTGATACCGAGCTTGCTGCAACACCTAACAGATGCAGGACATATGCATATCCTTTCGGTGACGGGAATGAAGATGTTGCGCGTCAGCTATTTATCGGGATCAGGGGAGTGACAGGGTTGCTTAACAAACCAAATGAAATTAATTATCTTGATGTCAACAGTGTTTCAAGCCCGCATATTTCAGCAGATCCTGCAAAGTATATTCTGCCACTAATCGATTCAACACAAACATTATATAATACTCACTATTACAGGGGGTGGGGCAGTACTCATTTTCATGCTGTTGATGCACAGGCGGATCAGGATGCTGCAGATGCATTACTGCAGTATCTGAAAGACATGGAAGATAAAATATGGGTCTCAACATTCCAGAAAGTAGCTGCTTACAGTCAGTCGTATGTTACTCACACCCTCAATGTTACATCTGTTACTCCTGAAGAGATCCGTTTCTCACTTTCAGATCACATGATCGACAGCTATTTTAATTTTCCACTAACTGTAAAAATACATGTAAATAATTCCTGGACAGCTGTTTCTGCCACTCAAAACGGGACTGCTGTTGAGGCAGGCCTGATCACTGATACCGATGGTAATAAGTATGTGTTGGTAAAAGCTGTTCCGGATGAAGGAGAGACTGTGGTAACAGGAACATTAGACTCAGGGGCTAATACTCCTCCTGTGCTTGATGTTATAGGAGATCAGGAAGTCACAGAAGGGGAGACAAAAGTTGTTACTATCACTGCAAGTGATGCAGAGGGAGGGTCATTAACTTTTTCGTCGGTAAACCTTCCGTCTTTTGCTTCTTTAGTTGATAATGGTGACGGAACAGCAACATTAACACTTACACCTGATTATGGTGATGCCGGCACATACAACGATAACATTTCAATTGCAGTAAGTGATGGAACGGATTCTGATAGTGAGGGGGTTGTGATTACTGTTAATGCTTCTTCTCATCAGGTAATTGTTATTAATTCTTCAGGAGCAGATGGTATGGTTTATGACCCTTCAGTTTCAACAGTAAATAATCCTTATACAAATGATGTTAGTTATGATACCGGTACAGGAATGAAGCTTGGGAGCTCGGATAATGGAGGTGGACTTACCTTAATAAGTGATATATTGGTTTTTGAATTACCTGAAAGACCGGCTGGCAAGATTATAACCGAAGGAGAAATAACAGTATATATTAATTGGAAAAGACAGTGGGTAACCGGTTCTTTTGATTTATATGGTTTGCCGTTCTCTACCGGAGATGTTATTACTACTGATATGCATTACAGTGGAGCATTTGTTGCTGATCAAAATGGGACAGTTGGGTTACAGGATAATTTCTGGACAGCACCGGCTGGTGGAGCAATAGAAACACCGGGATCAATATCCTCTTCAACAGAAGTTTCAGCTTTAATTGCAAGTTATATAAATGCACAATACGATAACGGGGCAAAAGCCGGTGATTTTGTATTTGTCAGGTTATCTCCGGCTGAAGATTATCAGGATAATGGAAACTTTGTTTTTATTACTTCGGGTAATAGCAGTGACGATGCATTAAAGCCCAAACTAAAACTTACATTTGGTGCTGCTACAGCTATTAAAAGACCACAAACAACGGAAAGCGTCAATTTTTATCCCAATCCCGTAACAAACGGAACATTTAATGTTAAGTTCAACGT
>JAOZOF010000084.1:9048-12311 GCA_029933425.1 Marinilabiliaceae bacterium | reverse complement strand
TACTCCTGTAACGGTAAGCAGATTTGAGCCTACACCTTCTATCTTTGCTCCCATTAAAGTGAGCATGATGCTCAACTGCTGAACGTAAGGCTCACATGCCGCATTGTAAATGGTAGTCTTTCCGGGTGTGAGAACAGCAGCCATAAGAATATTGGCCGTTCCCGTAACCGATGCCTCATCAAGGAGCATGTAAGTTCCTTTCATCTTGTCGGCCTTTACAGAGTAGAAAACATCTTTCGAATCGAACTCGAACTCAGCTCCCAGTTTTTCGAAACCCACAAAGTGAGTATCAAGGCGCCGCCTTCCTATCTTGTCTCCACCGGGTTTCGGAAAATATGCCTTTCCGAAACGTGCAAGCAAAGGTCCCATCAGCATTACCGAACCGCGAAGTGAAGATGCCCTTTTGCTGAACTCTTTACTTTGCAGAAATTCAATATTGATATCCTCCGCTTTAAATGAAAAAACTCCTGCCCCGAGCTTCCGGATTTTTACACCAAGCTCCGACAAGAGTTCTATAAGATTGTTGACATCCAGGATGTCGGGAATATTTTTTATTATTACTTCTTCAGGCGTAAGAAGCGTCGCACAAATGACCTGAAGTGCCTCATTCTTTGCACCTTGTGGTGTGATATCACCATAAAGCTTTCTGCCTCCTTCGATAACAAAACTACTCATAAGAGAAACCTGTTAAAATTTCCCTTAAGATATATTTTTTTTGTTTGTATTTCTTTTTTTCTGCTGGTTTTTTTTCCTGTTCCGGTAGGAGTTTTCTCTGTAGTCAGGAATGACAGTCCCTTCTTCAACAAACAGCTTTCCGTTCGACATTCTTTTTATGTCATCGAAAATGCGGTCATCGGTCACACTGTCTTTATTCCATTGGTAAAGAGCTTTCTTCATGTGAGCAGCGATCAGCATTACCAGCTGCTTCTTAAGCTCTTCATCTTCAAACTCAATGGCCTTTTTGATCAGTTGATCCACAAGACTGCCGTAATGACGAAAGCGGATATTGCGGTCACTGTATGGAACTCTCTCAGGTTTTGTGTATAAATTTTCCCGTTTGGGCAGCTCGTAAGGAAAATCTATGTCGAGCTTGAAATCAGACATTATTGCAAGATGGTCCCAAAGCTTATGCTTGAAATCACTTACATCCCTTAAATGCGGGAACATATTTCCCATGACTGAAATTATCGTCTGAGCGCTTTTCTTGCGCTCTTCACGGTCTTCAATGGTAAGAGCATGGTTTACCATTTTTTGAATGTGCCTTCCGTACTCCGGAAGAACCAGTTTTTTTCTGTTTGAATTATAGTCCATCATATTTATATAACTGTCACCCGCTATCAGTAATAGTCTTATCGCTTAAATTACAAATTGAATATTGTGTTTATTGCAGCGGTCTGAGTTTTGCTTTTAAATTGCTTGCAGCAGTAATGAAAGATTTAATGTAAACCGGGAGGGTTACTGCCTTTGTGGCAAAGCTAGTTCAAAATTTTAAGTTTGGCAAATTTAAGCAGTAATTGTTTCTGTCCCGCGTTCTCAAAAAGCACCGTTGCCTTTGCATTGGGAGCCTCTCCTGTTACGCTCAGCACCTTTCCTTTCCCGAAACGTTCATGCAGTACAAGCATCCCTTTCTTCAACCTGCCTGCTGCAGTCCCGCTGAAACCAGAAGTATCTTTGGCCCCCTGACCCTTATTTATCTTTTTATAATTGAATGAGGGCTTTGACGGCGATGAAGAGATACTGTTCCTTGTCCGGAACGAGTTTGGCTTTGCTGATTTCTTTTGCCCGAAACTAGGCAATGCATCACCTTTGATCTCCAAATACTGCTGATCGATCTCCCCGATAAAACGACTTGGCTTGCTAAATGACAACTCCCCGTATTTGTATCTCTGTTTTGCATACGATATGGAAACCTGCTCCTTTGCCCTTGTAACGGCAACATAGAACAAGCGCCTCTCCTCCTCCAAACCTTTTTGCGATTCCATTGCCATAGGCGACGGGAACAGTCCCTCTTCCACCCCCACAACGTAAACATATTTGAATTCAAGTCCTTTGGCGGAATGAATGGTCATCAGGGTCACCTTGTTTTTGTCCTCCTCCTTGTCAGTATCCTGATCGGTAAGAAGAGAAACTTCCTGGAGAAAATCAACAAGGCTATACTCCTTTCCTTCCTCCGATCTTTCATCCGAGAACTCTTTGATACCGTTGAGCAATTCCTCAATATTTTCAAGCTTACTCTGGCCTTCGATCGATGTATCGGTCTGGAATAGTTTTCTCATCCCACTACGCTCTGCTATTTTTACCGCAATATCGTAAGCCGGAAGCTTATTTAATGACATTTGAAACTCCCTGATCATCTCGGCAAAAGCCTTCAGTTTCTTCAGAGTCCCTGCATTAAAACCTATATTACTCAAGGAAGGATTAGTCAGTATATTCCACAACGGCATACCTGTGTTCCCTGCATATGCTTCCAGTTTATCCATGGTAGTTTTACCGATACCCCGTGCAGGATAATTGATTATCCTTTTCAACGCCTCGTCATCATTCGGGTTAACAACAAGCCGGAAATACGCCAGCAGATCTTTTATCTCTTTGCGTTGATAAAATGAGAATCCTCCGTAGATTCTGTAAGGCATATTCTTTTTCCTCAGTGCCTCTTCCATTATCCTCGACTGGGCATTTGTACGGTAAAGAATGGCAAAATCCTCAAAAGCAACCTGGCTTCTCATCCGTGTCTCAAAAATATCATTGGCAACTATTATTCCTTCCTCCACATCGGAGTATGCACTGAATATCCTGATACGGTTGCCCTCCTCCTTTTCCGAAAATACTGTCTTATGTATCTGATTGCTGTTCCTGTGGATTATGCTGTTTGCAGCATTCACTATGTTTTTGGTTGACCTGTAGTTTTGTTCAAGTTTGAACAGTTTGTAATCCGGATAATCATTCCTGAAACTGAGAATGTTTTCGATCTTGGCACCCCGGAAACTGTAGATACTCTGAGCATCATCACCCACAACACACACATTCTTGTGTCGTTCGGCAAGTTTTTTCACTATCAGATATTGCGACAGGTTAGTGTCCTGATACTCATCAACAAGAATGTAATCGAACTGGTTCTGATATTTTTCGAGCACATCAGGATGGTCACGGAAAAGAATGTTCGTGTTCAGCAGCAGGTCGTCAAAGTCCATCACTCCGCTTTTCCTGCATTCATTTACATACCTTGCATATATCTCATGTATCAAAGGCTTCCTCGAAAACCT
>JAOZOF010000084.1:7765-8948 GCA_029933425.1 Marinilabiliaceae bacterium | reverse complement strand
ATACGACCCTGCATCTCTCTGGCTGCCTTGTTTGTAAAGGTAAGTGCAAGGATGCGATACGGAGCCACTCCCTTTGTCAGAAGATGAGCTATCCGCATTGTGAGAACCCGTGTCTTACCCGAACCTGCCCCTGCTATTACCAGTGACGGACCTTCGGTATTCAGTACTGCTTCTTTCTGGGCGGGATTCAATCCTTCGAGGTAGTCTTGCACAATATCTTTAGTTTTTTACGTTACAAAAATAACAAAGTTAAATTGTACCCGTTCAAAATGGAGTGCAAAAATTAGATGTTCCCGAAGAAATATTATAGATTTGAAAGATCGTTTTCGAAGATGGTTGAATCAGCTTATTTAATTATTTTTCGAAAAGTATCAGAAATATCAGTTTGAGTTGCATAGATGATTAACAAGAACTTTTTTCACATACAAAACAAAAGGTCAGGCTCAGGAGGGCTGATCCTGGTATTATTGATAATTTTATTAATGATGCCAGCAGGGATTCATGCCCAGATAACCTCACCCGAGGCGATCTTTGGTGAGACAACTGCCTATCCGTCAGGTACGGCCAATGACACTATTTTTTATTTCTCAAACATAAATGCCGCAACGTTAAATCTTGCTCCGGGCGGTACGGGACCATATACTTTCAACTGGTATCGTTACAATACGGCCAACAACAGTTTCGACATTCATGTAAGCACCGAAACGGGAACATCATCGTCAATATCCGCTTTAGCTGAAACAGGGTACAGGGTCACTTACGACAACGGGAACGGAGAATCCGGCACATACACATGCTGGGCTTTTCAGCCTGAGATCACCTCTGCCGATATCGAAACTGTTTCTGAAGATTGTTACACTCTTGAACTGAACGCAAAAGATACTGTTAAAACACTTACTTATTACGATCCTTCCGGAGGTGCTGAAATACTCGTGGATTATGGATTGACCTACACCTGGGCATCTGTACCTGAAGGACCCGATGAAGATAATCCGGTATCCGGTGAGACCGATAAGCAGATAAGCATCGACGCACCTGTTGAGGATTCTGACATTTCAGTTACTGTAGGTTCTAAGTTCGGACTAACAGAGACGGCCTCTATACATTACATTGCCTTAGCCGTAAAAGCCATATTCACTCAGGAACCCGAAAGCCGTGGAATAGAGAATGAGATGGATACAAC
>JAOZOF010000084.1:0-7665 GCA_029933425.1 Marinilabiliaceae bacterium | reverse complement strand
TCATTGAAAACATTCCAGATGGACATCTTTAACCGTTGGGGCCGAAAAGTTTTCTCATCATCAAATCCTGCAAAAGGTTGGGACGGTCGTATCGGCAAAGGCGAAGCATCCCCCGGAGTTTACTTTTACGTCATCGATGCACAGGGATTCATTAAAGAAGAAAAATACAAGCTTCACGGAACGATAACTCTGATAAGAGGAAAATAAGTTAGTCTTCTGATCACTTGTCTCAGGATGGTATATTTTTTGCCACTCTTAAAATGGATGAAAAATTATTAACTTAAAGTATGGAGGGTGAAAAAATGGCAGACAAAATAGATCTAAACAGACTTAAAACTCACAAAGAATCACAGAACAAAGATGAGTTCAATAAAATATTAAGTGAATTTTTACCTGAACTTAAAAAACTCACATCTCACAAACTGCGTCAGTGGGAAGTACAGGGAGTGATCCCGAGGGATACCTATTCTGCCGACGAGATCATTGATGATGTTTACATTAAGATCTTTGATGAGTTCCATGATTCCCTGATCGATGAAAGAAATCTTAAAGTGAAGATGCTCGCTGTTTCACGCGAATTACTGAACAACATCAAAGAGAAACATTCGGGTCAGAGGATCTCGGTAGAAAAACTGATAGCTGAAGAGATGAAGGAGCTGGAGGAGAATTACACGGTGGATTCGGAAGGTGAACTGATCCTGATGGAAGACCTTGAGGATATTTCGTACGACACACACGACAAGGAGGACATCATCCTTTTGCAAAACGAACATTTTGAGGATCTGGCCGAAAGTTTTGATCTGACAGAAGAAGAGTTGTCAGATGAAAAGAAACTGAAGATAGGTAAAATATACAGCAGTCTTCCTGAACTGTCCCGCTCTATTGTCGATCATTACGTATTTGTAAATCTTTCGACAGTGCAGATCGCTGAGATACACAATATCACTGAAGAGGATGTGAAATGGATAATTGGCAGAGTGAAAGACAGACTTAAAATCTTTACTGAATAACTTTAATCTGATAGAAAGTGTAGTGGTGAGTTGCCGGCATGTCCGGGAGCTCATCACATCACTGATCATTTATATCTCTTACTGTATTTACGAAATTTCCAAACGATCCGGGATCTTTCTCAAAAGCATTTCCTACCACAACTATGTCGGCACCTGCATTACATGCAGTTTCGATCTTCTTTACACTGTTCAGCCCGCCACCTACTATCAGAGGGACGGTTGTCTGAGTTTTAACACCGTATATCATTGACGCCGGCACAGAGTTTAAGGCACCGCTGCCTGCTTCAAGATAAAGCATTTTCATCCCCATCATCTCGCCTGCAATGGCAGTAGCAACTGCAAGGTCTGTCTTTTCTCCCGGAATAGGTTTCGTATTGCTCATGTATTCGACCGACGACACCTTACCCCCGTCGATAAGTATGTAACCTGTGGATATTACCTCCATCCCGGATAACTTAAGTAACGGAGCGGATGAAACATGATGGCTGATAAGGAATTCCGGATTACGCCCTGACAAAAGCGACAGGAACAGTATTCCGTCGGCAAAACGGCTTATCTGAATACTGCTTCCGGGAAAAAGAAGAACGGGGATATCGGTATTGTCCTTTACTGCCTTTACAGTGTTGTCAATATTGGCAGAGATCAGACTGCCACCCACAAAAATAAGATCAGGCGGAGTTCTGTTCACAGATCTCAGCAGACCTTCCAGACTTTGCTGCTCTGTCTTATCCGGATCTATCAGTAAAGCTATCTGCTTTTTATCTCTTGATCTCTTTGACAGTATTTGTTCATATATCATCTCCGGTATGATTAATGTAATAAACTAAAGTAAAATCAGACGTAACCTCATATCCCATTGTAACTTTGCAATTCAGATCCGGGAATATCACATCAGCGGTTACCGTTCCTTTCTCTTCCATAACCAACGGCTTTACATTGAGATTCTCCTTAAAAACCACATCACGTCTGTCGAGCAATTTGAAAAGAGTCTCTTTGGCACACCATATCAGATTGTAATATTCGATCCTCTTTTCATGAGGAATATACTGTTTTTCAAATTCATTTACAAACCGCGTGCTTACCCGCTCTATCTTCGGCGAAGCTTTTTCCATGTCGAGAGAAGTGCGGAACGGCGCTACTGCTAATCCTGCAAACCCTTTTGTGTGAGAAATACCTATTTGAAGATCAATATCCTTAAAATACGGCGCTCCCGATCTTTTGTAAAAAATACCATGAGTTTCTCCAAGCAGTTCTTTTACCAGAACCCGCACCGCAAGCCACTCTTTCCTGCGCGTCTCAAGACGAAAAGAGTCAAGCTTCTTTTCATCCTCTTCACTCAAACTTACCATGTCATGCAGTTTCTCAACAGACTCAGTGATCTCCCATACGGCTATCCTGTTCCCGTTCTCAAGTTCTTTTTTCAAATAGACAGGCATAAGGATACGTTTTTATTTCCAGGAAAGAGTTTCTATCAGATGTATCATATCCTCTTCCACGAACTGAACCACGGGAGCGATACTGTCCTTGTTCGGCACAGAGTTAAAATATAAAGCTCCCCTCAGAAAATGCTTCACACTGTCGGTTACGTAAAATTGCACCTGTGACGCCGCATTTCCTTTGATCTCATACAAAACTCCGTAAACATTCTTTACTGTATCCTCGTAATACTGCTCATTTATGGCATCGGCCTTGATCGTATGCTTGTATACCATTCTGCGGTTATCCTCGAGCAACCCGTCAATATTATTGTTCACGTTGAAATAGGTGAGATGTATTGTTCCTTTAATATCCGGGAATACGATATTTGAGTTGAAGCTTTTAGGATGGTATTTATCTGTTTTTATTTCTGCATAAACAGGCATCTCAAAAGTATAGGGAAATATCGTATCAAGTAATTCATATTTTTTTTCGGGAAGATCTATCCTGAAATATCCCGGTTCTTTGGGGGTGTATTTTTGTCCGCAGGAGAACAGGAGCAAGACCGGAAAAAATATAATGAAAAGATATTTTATGATTTTCATGACTCTGGTTGTGTATCTTCACTCTTTTCAATCTGTTTAAAACTTATCTTTTTTATCCTGCGGCTGTCGGCTGCAAGAATGGCAAAACGATAGTTCTCGTACTCTATTACCTCATTCTTTTCAGGCATAGCGCCTTTTATCTCCAGCAGCAGTCCTGCCAGGGTTTCGGCATCACCTCTTACACCGTCAAACACATCTTCCTCGAGTGATGTTATTTTAAAGAAGTCGTTCAGAAGTGTCTTTCCCTCAAAAATATATGTTCCGTCAGGCAGTTTCGTAAATGAATCCTCATCCATATCCATTTCATCGCTTATCTCGCCAACTATCTCTTCAATAACATCTTCAAGAGTAATGATACCCGATGTGCCGCCATACTCATCCACTACTATGGCCATGTGGGTCTTCTGCAACTGAAATTCACGCAAGAGGTCGTTTATCTTTTTCGACTCAGGTATATAAAAAGCTTCCCGTATCAATTTCTGCCAACGGAATGAAGCATCTTTATCAATATGTAAAAGAAGATCCTTAACATACAGTATTCCTTTGATATTGTCAGGGGTGTCTTCAAAAACAGGCAACCTGGAGAAGCCTGACTCGTTGATCACATGCAGCACCTTCTTGAAATCCCATTTGATATCGAGGTCAACAACATCGACCCTGGCGGTCATGATCTCTTCAGCCTTGATGTTTGAGAACTTCACAATACCTTCAAGTATCTCTTTCTCCTCTTCTATGTCGCCTGATGTCAGCTCAACGGCATGCGACAATTCATCCATCGAAAGTGATCTCCGTTTTTTTGCAAGGCGTCTGTTCACTATCTTAGTCGACTTTACAAGAATGATGCTTAACGGCTTAAAAAGTTTGATCATTATTGTCAGCGGATAGGCCATCAGGCTGGCAAACTTTTTCGAGAAATGAGAGGCGTAAACTTTGGGTGTTATTTCCCCGAAAAGCAGGATAAGACCTGTTATTCCAACAGTTTCAATAACGAACTGAAGTGTGATGGAGCCGCCGAAATCCACCAGTGAGCTTACGATAAATGTGGTAAGGATCACTATGCCCACATTAACGAAATTGTTACCAATAAGAATAGTAGCAAGGAGCAGCTCCGGTTTTTTCAGATGATTCAGGATCAATTTATTGATCTTTGACTCATGCTCTTTCAGGTCTTCAAGGTCTTTGGGCGTGAGGGCAAAATATGCTATCTCGGCACCTGATATCATTGCAGACAATACAAGCAACATCAGACATATAAGAATGCTGACGGCCGTGCCCGGTGTGAAAGGATGGTACGTTATGGCGGAAAAAAATGATGCTATCTCGGTTTCCAATCAAGTCAGATTAAAGTTAAACATGATCAAAACGGCAGGTCATCTTCAGGCTCTTTCTTGTCAGCGTCCGAAACATCTCCTCCTGAAGTTGTTCCCGTTTCCTGTGAAGCACTTGCCTGTGGTGACGTCGAAGTTCCTGTTGCAGCTGTTGTACTGCCTCCCTGTGAAGCAGGATTATCGGCCCGGCTGCCTAACAGCTGAAGTACATCTACAACTATCTCGGTCCTGTATCTCTTGATTCCGTCCTTATCTTCATATGAATTTGTACGGATCTTACCTTCAAGATACAACTGAGTACCTTTACGCACATACTTTTCAACCACCTCGGCCAGCCTTCGCCAAACCACAATGTTATGCCACTCGGTTCTGTCAGGCACCTGGCGACCGTCGCGCGTCTGATATCCTCTTTCCGATGTGGCGAGTGGGAATCTTGCCACCGGAAGTCCTTCCTCTACATAATGTACTTCAGGGTCTTTCCCTACATTTCCAACTAAAATTACCTTATTGATCGACATCTGATTTTGTTTATTTTTATACAGGTTAAAAATACAAAACTTTTGATGTTTTTCAAACGAAGTAAAAAACGGCATAAATCAAAAGAGTTAGAAAACATGATAATTGTCACCCGTTTAATGCCTGACACAAACCCTAATTTCTTTTAAAGCAAAACAATACAAAGAATTTAATAGTGAAAAATCGGCTAAAAAAAATCATTTTGTTTTTTTATTTTGATAAAACATTTATCTTTGCAATCTGCTGTTAGTAAAAAATCTTTATGTAAATAATTGATAATTAAATAATTTATAAGAAATGACTAAAGCTGATATTGTTAACGAGATTTCAAAAAACACTGGAATTGAGAAAGTTACAGTACAAAAGACTGTAGAAGCTTTTATGGAAACCATCAAAGGTTCCCTGGTGAAAGGTAAAAATGTGTATTTAAGAGGATTTGGTAGCTTCGTAGTGAAGAAAAGAGCTGAAAAAACTGCTCGTAACATCTCAAAAAATACTACAATTATTATTCCTGAGCACTTTATACCTTCATTTAAGCCTTCAAAAACTTTCGTTACAAAGGTGAAGAATAACGTAAAGTAATTGTAAACCATTAATTTTTGGAGTTATGCCAAGCGGGAAAAAGAGAAAGAGACATAAGATGGCTACGCATAAGCGTAAGAAAAGATTAAGAAAAAACAGACATAAGAAGAAGAAATAATTTTCTCTTCTTATAAGAAATTTCGACAAACAGAAAGTTCTAACTTTCTGTTTTGTTGTTTGTAGTATAGACCCTGTAAGAACAGGGTAAGTTCTTTGAAATATTAATTTAAATTCATGTAGTGAATGCAGAACTATTTGTTGATGTAACTCCCTCAAATATTTCCATGGCATTGTTGGAAGACAAAAGGCTGGTGGAACTAAGAAAAGAGAAGAGTAACATTCAATTTACGGTTGGCGATATTTACCTTGGAAGGGTAAAGAAGATCATGCCCGGATTGAATGCTGCATTTGTGGACGTAGGATATGAGAAAGATGCTTTTTTGCATTATCATGATCTGGGACCACAATTCAAATCTCTTAACAAATTCCTTAATATCACAAGGAACAAGAGGGGAACAGTAGCTTTACACAAGCTTAAACCGGAAAACGACATCAATAAGAATGGAGCCATTTCTGACATATTAACTACAGGACAGGAAGTTTTAGTTCAAATTGCAAAAGAGCCCATTTCAACGAAGGGGCCGCGTTTGACATCAGAATTATCTCTGGCAGGCCGGAACCTGGTATTAATGCCTTTTTCCGATAAGGTTTCGGTAAGTCAGAAACTTGAGTCAGCAGAAGAACGCCAGCGTCTGAAACGTCTTTTATTAAGCATTAAACCCAAAAATTACGGGGTCATAGTGCGTACTGTTGCCGAAGGAAAGATGGTAGCAGAACTTGATAAAGAGCTCAAGATGCTGGTAAAAAGATGGGAAGACAGCAGCGCAAAGATCTATGATGTGAAAACCCCGGGTCTCGTCGTCGGCGAGATAGGAAGAACATCAGCTTTGTTAAGAGATATTTTCAACCCGTCGTTCAATGCTATTTATGTTAACTCACCTGAAATGTATCAGGAAGTTAGGGATTATGTGGGCCTTATCGCCCCTGATCGTCAAAGTATTGTAAAACTATACAAAGGAAACGCACCGATATTTGATCAATTCACTATCGAGCGCCAGATAAAATCACTGTTTGGCAAAACGGTTTCCTTTAAAAGCGGAGCTTACCTCATTATTGAACACACGGAAGCTCTTCATGTTATAGATGTCAATAGCGGCAATCGATCTAAGTCGAACGCAAATCAGGAGTCAAACGCTCTTGAGGTTAATCTGGCAGCAGCGCAGGAAATTGCCCGCCAGCTGAGACTTAGAGATATGGGTGGGATCATTGTTGTTGATTTCATCGATATGCAATCCAACGAAAACAGGCAGAGAGTCTATGAAAAGATGAAAGAGGCCATGTCGTTGGACAGAACTAAACACAACATTCTTCCTTTGAGCAAGTTCGGACTGATGCAGATAACCCGTCAGAGGGTTCGCCCCGAAATGCATATCGAAACGGAAGAGACTTGTCCTACATGTTACGGTTCAGGCAAAAGAGCTCCGGCAATATTGTTGCCACAGGAGATCGAGAATGCGGTCCGGTATGCTGTAGATAAGCTACATTTGAAAAAACTGACACTAAGAGTACACCCGATAGTTTATGCCTATCTTGAAAAAGGATTTCCTTCGTTAGTTACGAAATGGAGATTCAAGTACAGCATGAAACTAAGAGTAGTACCTTCTGATTCTTTAAGTTTTCTCGAGTACGAGATTCTTGATAAAGACAATAAAAAGGTCAGCCTTGTTTAGGCTGACCTTTTTTTATTCCTTTTTTCGAAGGGTTCTTACTTTCCTATTAAGACGGAATAGTCTTAAAAATAATATGATAATTATCAGACGCTTAAAAACATTCCTTAACTTTTCTGTGATACTTTTTTTTGTATTTTTACGGCCTGTCCATAAACAGGAATAATATAAAGAAAAATAAAATCATTTATCATGAAAAGATTATTGATCTCTTTACTGTTATTGATACCGGCTTTATCTGTTTTTTCCCAGATAGAGCAACATGTAACCTGGAAATTCTCAGCAAACAAAATAAGTGACACACAGGTTGAAGTGGTTTGTGAAGCCACACTCGATAACGGATGGCACATCTATTCTCACGACCTGCCTGAGAACACAGCTTTTCCAACCACTATAACTTTTAACGAATCGGATATGTACA
>JAOZOF010000083.1:3768-12325 GCA_029933425.1 Marinilabiliaceae bacterium | reverse complement strand
GACATTGCAGGACAGCAATTTAAAGTAGAAAAAGAGAAGAAGATCTATGTTCACCGTCTGAAGGCCAACGAAGGTGACAATGTTGAATTTGAAAAAGTGCTTTTGATCGACAACGATGAAAAAGATGTCAAGATCGGTGCTCCTGTCATTAAAGGAGCTAAAGTAACAGCTAAAGTACTCTCTCACGTTAAAGGCGATAAGGTTATCGTTTTCAAGAAGAAGAGAAGAAAAGGCTACAAAGTAAAGAACGGACATCGTCAGCAATTCACTCAGATTCAAATCGAAAACATAGAAGGTTGATAACTAAAAAAATTAGATAAAATGGCACATAAAAAAGGCGTCGGTAGTTCAAAGAACGGAAGAGAGTCGGAAAGTAAACGACTCGGAGTTAAAATTTTTGGCGGACAATTTGCCAAAGCCGGAAACATTTTAGTACGTCAGCGCGGTACTCAGCACCACCCGGGTGAAAACGTAGGTATGGGAAAAGACCACACCCTGTTTGCCCTCATTGACGGAACTGTAGTTTTCAGAAAGAAGAGAAACAACAAATCTTATGTTTCAGTAGAACCTGCTTCAGCTGAATAAGATTTCAAAAACGCATTAAAAATCTCCTGTTTTTATTACTTTCGTAATAATTTCAGGAGATTTTTTTATGGCTTCATAATAAACAAAACTATGTTAACATTAAAATTCATTCAGGAGCACAAAACAGAAGTTGTTGAAAGGCTGAAAAAGAAGAACTTCGACGCATCAGAGATCGTTGAAAAGATCCTTTCCCTAAACGAAAAAAGACGCAACCTTTTAAAAGCGTCTGAATCGTCACAGGCCGAGATGAACTCTTTATCAAAAGAGATAGGAGCGTTGTACAGATCGGGCAAGGCTGACGAAGCAAACAAAGCAAAAGCCAAAACAGCGGAACTGAAAAATACTATCAAGGAGTTGAACGCAGACTTAGACACTGTCGAGAAAGAACTTCACGAAGAACTTGTTCTGTTGCCAAACCTTCCTCACGACTCGGTTCCCGAAGGAAGAACTGCAGAAGATAATGAAGTTGTGAAACAGGGTGGGGAAATACCGGCACTCGACAACTCTGCTGTTCCTCACTGGGATCTGATAAAAAAATATGACCTCATCGATTTTGATCTCGGGATAAAGATCACTGGTGCAGGTTTTCCCGTTTACAAAGGTAAAGGTGCAAAACTACAGCGTGCATTGATCAATTTCTTCCTTGATGAAGCAGAGAAAGCAGGCTTTAAAGAGGTATTGCCTCCGCTGATGGTAAACGAGGATTCGGGGTTCGGAACAGGACAACTACCCGATAAGGAGGGTCAGATGTATCATGTTACAGCCGACAATCTGTACCTGATACCTACTGCCGAAGTGCCGGTCACAAACCTTTACAGGGATATGATAGTTAAAGCATCTGATTTCCCGATAAAAAACTGTGCCTACTCTGCTTGTTTCAGGCGCGAAGCTGGTTCGTGGGGTAAAGATGTGAGAGGTTTGAACCGCCTTCATCAATTCGACAAAGTTGAGATCGTTCAGATCACTCACCCTGACATATCGTACAGGGCTCTTGAAGAAATGGTGGCACATGTACAAACCCTGGTTGAAAAGCTTGAACTCCCCTGGCGCATTCTGAAACTTTGCGGCGGCGATATGAGTTTCACGTCTGCTCTTACTTACGATTTCGAGGTTTACTCTGCAGCACAGGAACGATGGCTGGAAGTAAGCTCTGTTTCAAACTTCGAGAATTATCAAAGTAACAGGCTTAAACTTCGCTTCAAAGAAGACGGGGAAAAACAAACACAACTTGCGCATACACTGAACGGAAGTGCACTGGCGCTACCACGTATTGTTGCAGCTTTACTTGAGAACAATCAGACACCGGAAGGCATTAAGATACCTGAAGTTTTAGTGCCTTACACAGGATTCGATATTATAAATTAAACTACTCACCGGGTCACTCAGAGTGACCCGGTGAGCTTAATATTTCCGCATGTACATCTTCAACACGACATTCTCGGTTCAGAACGACAGCATGGAAGAATGGGAGCAATGGATGCAACGCACTTACTTACCTACATTCAAAGACATTCTGCCTGACGTGAATTACAAACTTTTTGAGCTGATGACAAGTAACCGGGAAGACTCAACAAATTACTCATGTCAATGGACATGCAACAATCCTGATGAATTGGAGGTGATCAACAAATATTCAAGAGTACTGCTGAACAATCTTAGCGAATCAATGGGGGAACGATGTCTTTCTTTCAGCTCCATACTTAAACAAAAAAGTTTTGAGTAAAGAACGTGTCATATTAGGCATTGATCCCGGCACTACAGTCATGGGCTACGGCGTTATTCTTGTTAACGGCAACAATGCCAAAATGGTGACAATGGGCGTTCTGGAGCTGCACAAGTACAGCGATCATTACCTGAAACTTAAAAAAATCTTCGAACGTACCATCCAGCTTATCGACACTTACAATCCTGATGAGCTAGCCATTGAAGCTCCCTTTTACGGAAAGAACGTACAATCGATGCTGAAACTGGGACGGGCACAGGGAGTGGCGATGTCAGCAGCTCTTTCGCGCTCAATCCCTATATTCGAATATGCACCACTTCGCATAAAACAGGCTATAACAGGGCGTGGCAATGCATCGAAAGAGCAGGTTGCTCTGCTGTTGAAACATCTGCTTAACATCGATGAACTGCCTAAATACCTTGATGCCACCGATGGCCTTGCCGCAGCGTATTGTCATTTTCTGCAAAACCGCAGGATCACTTCAAAAAGCGGTGTAAAAAGCTGGAAAGAGTTTATCAGCAAGAACCCGGGAAGAGTGAAGAAATAGTGCCTTTAAACACCGAAGGCTTCGCTATAAGCGAAACCTTCGGTAATTATGATTTATGTGTTTCTTTTAAGTCTGCTCCGTCAAAGCTCCTTCCTGATCGATTCGGCAATTGCCTCAAATTCCTCCGTAGAAAATTTCAGTTTTGGATTCGAGAAGCTGATATCAGCCTCACTTTTCAAAGGGATAAGATGAATGTGGGCATGCGGCACTTCAAGCCCGAGAACAGCTACGCCGACCCTTTTACAATCAACGGCTTTGTCAATAGCCAGGGCGATCTTTTTTGCAAAGACCATCAGTCCGGCAAGCAATTCATCATCAAGATCAAAAAGGTAATCTGTCTCCTGCTTTGGGATCACAAGTGTGTGACCTTTTGCAAGCGGATTAATGTCAAGAAAAGCATAGTACTTATCGTCCTCTGCTATTTTATACGAAGGAATTTCCCCTTTAACGATCTTTGAAAATATTGTAGCCATTGTATTGCTGTTTTTTACGTCAATTAAAATTACAACGAAATTTCAACAACTTCAAATGTCATTATTCCTGAAGGGACCTGGATCTCAACTTTATCACCTACTTTTTTACCCAGCAGGCCCTTTGCTATCGGAGTAGATATCGCCAGTTTACCGGCTTTCAGATCTGCCTCACTATCGGGTACAATGGTATAAGTCATCCTTGTCCCGTTTTTCAGGTTTTTAATGATTACTTTATTCAGCAACTGAACTTTAGATGTATCCAGTTGCGATTCATCAATAATCCTGCTGTTAGCGATGGTATCTTTAAGTTTGGCAATCCTCATCTCCAACATTCCCTGAGCCTCCTTGGCAGCATCGTACTCTGCATTCTCCGACAAATCGCCTTTATCACGAGCCTCCGCTATCTGTTTTGAGATGGACGGCCTCTCCACACTTTCGAGCTGAAGCAATTCCTCTTTCAGCTTTTTTAATCCTTCTTCCGTAATATATTTAATTGGTGCCATAGCGCCTGTTTTTATTTGATTTTTCATAAAAAAATAAAAGAATCCCGGTTGTCCGAAACTCTTTGTTGCAAATATACAAAGATTAAATAATATAGCAATAGACTTTTACCCTCCCCTAAACTATAATTCAGGCCTTTTTAATATCTCTGAAAAAATTATTGCCCTTTCCAGATCAAACTCTTCCTCATCCCAATAACTCCCTCCAAACTCAGAACCTTCCACTTCAGAATATTTAAACATTTCCCTTTTCACAGGCTCTTTCTTTTGAATGTTTAAAGTTGCGTCCCTACGCGATGCCAAACCTTCAAATACCGGCGCAGGTTTAACTTCTTCTTCTGCCGACAGCTCCTCTTCTTCGTCCCTAAACACATCATCTAACCAGGGAAATCCACTCGATCTATGTCCTTCCTCAGATTGACCGGAAGGTTCTGACGGAGGCACAGCATTCTTTTTTGCTTTTTTTGATTTCACAATAGCACTGATAACAAAGAAAGCTATCATTGCCAGAAAATATAATATGTCACCTAAACCTTCCTTCATTCTTTATTAATATTAAAATATCCTGTAATATCTCTTCTGATCAAAAACGAATTTAAAGTTATGAATTTTTACCGTTATTCCACAATTTATTATATAATTGCACCGTTAGAAACCTGTAACAATGTAAGCGACTAAATGAAGCGACTATTTTTTATATTCACAATACTTTTATTCTTCACAACCTGTAAGGAACATGAGGAGATAATTCCCAATGTTTCGTTCTATGTTTCAATTGACCTTACAGACCCCCAGTACAGTTCACAAAATACATTCCTATTTTATAAAGACCTTGCGGGAAACCATGCAGGAATTAACGGAATTGTAGTTTACAGATTGACAAGTGACACCTACTATGCCTTTGACCTGATGTGTCCCAATGAAAAAAAGTATCATTGCCGTGTAGAGATAAAAGATGATGTAACATGTAAATGTCCGTGTTGCGACACGGAATTTCTAATCTCAGTTCCTTACGGCGATGTTATTGAAGGCCCGTCTCCATGGCCTCTGAAAGGATACAAAACACAGGTTACCGGTGGTGGAACCATACTGAACATCTGGAACTAAACTCCATCAGGAAGACTTCAGCGCTTCTGCCCCGCTAACTATTTCAAGTATCTCTTTAGTGATTGCTCCCTGACGTGCTTTGTTGTACTCCAGCTCAAGATCGTTAATGAGATCTGTTGCATTATCGGTGGCTTTGTGCATCGATGTCATACGGGCTCCGTGCTCTGATGCAATGGAATCAAGAAGCATTTTATAAAACAGGGTTTTCAATGCCTCAGGAATTATCATGCGGATTATGGAATCAACATCGGGTTCAAAAATATAATCACGGTACTTCACATCTTCCCTGTTCACAGGCATCTCAAGTGGTAATAATTGCTCTGCCCTCACCACCTGGTTTACAGCATTTATAAACTCATTATAAACAATTATTACCCTGTCATATTTTTTATTTATAAAATCATCCATAAAGGAGCCTGCTATCTCTGCAGCAGCATCAAATGAGGGGGCGCTGTAAAAATCACTATAATTTTCACTCACTTGGTAACCGTGTTGTTTCAATACCTTTTCGGCCTGTTTACCTATTGCAATAATTGTAAGATAATTGTTTTTATGCTGGGCCGAAAATTTTTCCCTGATCAGTTCTTCGGTTTTTTTAACCACGTTTGAATTAAATGCACCGCATAAACCTCTGTTCGATGCAATGGCAACTACTAATACGTGATCGGGCTCCCGGTGCTCAGTGAGCTCTGTCTTTATCTCTTCAGTACTGGAATTTACGAGATCGTAAATAATATGTGACATCTTTTCCACATAAGGATGTATATGGGCCACATCATCATGAGCCTTTTTAAGTTTTGCGGCAGATACCATTTTCATGGCACTTGTAACCTGCCGTGTGGTCTTAACCGAATTGATCCTTATCTTTATGTCCTTAAGATTTGCCATCTGCCTCTATCCTTTTGCAATTTTTCTTATTACATCAAAAGCCACTTCCTTAAGTTCTTCAAAAATCTTATCGTCAATATATCCGCTTTTTATCTTTTCCAACGTTTCCTTTTTACGCAATTCCAGTATCTCGATATACTCCTGCTCAAATTTTTTGACCATCTCAACGGGGATGTCATGTAACAGCCCCTGCGTACCACAAAACATCAAAGCTACCTGATGCTCAATCTTTATAGGCTGATATTGGGGCTGTTTGAGCAGCTCTACGTTCTTACGTCCTTTGTCTAATACTGCCATTGTTGCGGGATCAAGGTCAGAACCGAATTTCGAAAATGCTTCCAGTTCACGGAACTGCGCCTGATCAAGCTTCAGAGTCCCTGCCACTTTCTTCATTGGTTTGATCTGTGCATTACCCCCCACCCTCGATACTGAAATACCAACATTGATGGCAGGTCTGACACCTGAATTGAACAAATCCCCTTCCAGGAATATTTGTCCGTCGGTAATTGAAATAACATTCGTGGGAATATATGCGCTCACATCACCGGCCTGCGTTTCAATAATAGGCAAAGCAGTAAGCGAACCTCCACCTTTAACAAGATGTTTTATCGATTCCGGAAGGTCATTCATCTTTGTCGCGATCTCATTTGAATCAATAATCTTTGCCGAACGTTCAAGCAAACGTGAATGAAGATAAAATATGTCTCCCGGGAAAGCTTCCCGACCCGGCGGACGACGCAGAAGCAAGGACACTTCCCTGTACGACACCGACTGCTTGGAAAGGTCATCGTAAATAATAAGTGCTGAACGGCCTGTATCACGGAAATACTCACCAATGGAAGTGCCGGCAAAAGGTGCATAGAACTGCATTGCAGCAGGGTCAGAGGCCGTTGCAGAAACAACAACAGTGTAATCCATAGCACCATATCTTTCAAGTGTACTGACGATCTTCGCCACTGTACTTCCTTTCTGTCCTATGGCAACATAGATACAGAAAACAGGCTCTCCTTTATCGTAAAATTCTTTCTGATTGATGATCGTATCGATGGCAATGGCCGTTTTCCCTGTCTGACGGTCACCGATAATAAGTTCACGCTGTCCCCGTCCGATAGGGATCATTGCATCAATGGCTTTAAGTCCCGTTTGTATCGGCTCCTTCACCGGCTGACGGTATATTACCTCAGGAGCTTTACGTTCCATCGGCATTTCATAAAGCTCTCCGCTTATTGTTCCCTTACCGTCTATGGGTTCACCAATGGCGTTAACAACACGACCAAGCATTCCCTCGCCAACCTTCAGGGAAGCGATCCTGCCGGTACGTTTCACCAGGTCACCTTCCCTGATCTCTCGTGAAGCGCCAAACAAAACAACCCCGACATTATCCTGCTCCAGGTTCAGAACAACCCCATAGCAACTGCCAAAATCAACCAGTTCATTGGCCTTTACATTATTCAACCCGTAAACCCGGGCTATTCCGTCACCTACCTCAAGCACACTGCCTACTTCCTCAAGTTCAGTATCGGTTTTGAAACCTTCAATTTTCTTTTTCAGTAATTCTGAAACCTCAGCCGGTCTTATTTTATCCATTGACTACTGTTTTTTATCCGTTAATTAAATGTTCACGAACCTGTTTTAATTTACTTACTACACTTGCATCAACCATTTTATCATCAACCTTAAGAATAAATCCACCCAACAGATCCTCTTTTGTTACAGTTTTAAGTTCAAGCGGTTCACCTATTTCTTTTGCCAGTAATTTTCTGACACTTTCAATATAGGCATCTTCCATATCGAAAGCCGAATATAAAGTTACCGTCTTAATGTTTTTCTCTTTTTTATAAAATGAAATATAGCTCCGGAATATCGAGTCAAGGATCGATTCCCTGTTGTTGTCTATTACCACACCAAGAAAGTTCAAAGTAACAGGATCTAAAACCTTACCAAAGACATCATCAAACAACTCTTTTTTCTTCGATGGTTTGATAACAGGACTACGGACAAACTCACAAAAAGCAGGAAGTTCGGCACAATTCGACAACAACAGTTGTATATCTTTGTACACCTTCTCCGTCACCTTCTTTTCAATGCTGAGTTTGAAAAGGGCTTTTGCATATCGTACCGAAACAAGACTTAAATTCATGACCTAATTTCTAATAAAGGGATCGAAACTTTTTCAACCCCTGATGTTTAAAAAACAACTAATTAAAACTTACCTCTTTCAGATACTTATCGATAAGCTCTTTTTGTTTCTTTGTTGTTTTAAGTTCCTGTTCAAGAAGTTTTCCCGCAATATCCACAGAAAGAACTGCAATTTGTTCACGCATAAGCTGCAGGGCATCTTTTTTCTCTTTTTCGAGCTGAAGACGAGTTGTTTCAATTATTTTATCAGCCTCTTTTTGCGCTTCATTCTTTGCATCTTTAATGATCCTTGCTTTTAACTCTCTGGCTTCTGTGATAAGCTTGTCACGCTCAACAGCTGCATCTTCGAGAGTCTGCTTTTTCAACTTTTCAATATTTTCAACATCCTTCCGCGCCTTTTCGGCTGCAGCAAGAGCATACTTAATGGTATGTTCACGGACCCTGATGGCATGAAGTATAGGTCGCCATGCATACTTTTTAAGTATATACAGCAGAATAATAAACGTCGTCCCGGTCCAGATAACCAACCCGGGATCAGGAGTTAATAGATCCATAGTTTAATATTTTAAGAAACTAACCAAGCCAGAACGATTGC
>JAOZOF010000083.1:0-3668 GCA_029933425.1 Marinilabiliaceae bacterium | reverse complement strand
ATTACTTCCTCCGGGAAATATCGGAATCATCCCTATCAGGTTATTTATCCAGATAAAAAAGAAAACCGTTAAAATGAAAGGCATAAAACGATCAGCTTTTTCCTTGCCGATCTGCTCTATCACAATATCATCCCTTACAAACAAAATTATAGGTTCAAGCAAAGATTGCATACCTGTAGGCATCGAAGGCTTTCCTTTGTATTTCCTTGCTGCAGGAATGAACAACGCAAGTATTATCAGAACACTCATCCACATTGATGCCACATTACGAGTAATACTAAGGTCGAATGGCCTGACATTTTCAGGAATACCGTTCTCATTCAAATTTATCTTTCCTGTCGCATCTGTTACGTATATTTTATCGTTGTAAAGCTTGAAGTAGTGCTCGCCCTTTTGAACTATAGTTTCACCATGATGAAAAGCTGATGCCATAAAAACATGAACAGCCCCGTCAAACATGAGTATTACCGGAAGAGGTAATGCAATATCGATCTCGGTACCGTCTTTTTTCTCAAATGACAGCACATGCCAGTAATGGGAATCGGAAATATGGTGCATGATCATCCCCAGTGCATCAAAACTCTCTTCCTCCCCTTTGTTTTCTCCCTCATTACCTGCAAAAGCAGAAGCACTTAAAAATGAAAATAATATGACCGGTATAACTATTCTAAAAAATCTCCGCATTAACCTGAAGAATTATTTATGAAAAATAATATTTTTCAGTGAATTTACCCAATTTCATGCCTCATTATTTAATTCCCTGACCTTTAAGGCGACATCAAATATTAAAAGTATAAAGTAATCGAATAAATAAAACAGAGCTTCCTGTTTCACAAGATCACTTTCAGGATCGATCAGGATAAAAGCTCCCGCCAATGCAACGATGAACTTTAATCCCATCAATAACAAAAAACCGATAAGAAAGCCGGCACCTGTCCTGTTCCTTATCTTTCCGTAAAAATAACTGAAAGATAAAAATACAACCCATAAAAAGGCTACCATTAAGCTTACCTTACCGGCACCCGTTCCCAGCCAGTTTGCCAGAACGTAATTTATTACAAAAAGTATAAAGGCAAAAGCCGAAAACCTGCTAAAATATTTTTTACCAGATCGCAAATGCTATTTCTTTGTTCCCGCAGTTTGTTGTCCTTTTTCAAGCGAACCGTGGTCCATGTTACAAGTGCCCGTAAATACGGCTCCGGGTTCAATGGTCAGTTTACCTGTTTTAATATCTCCCGAGATATTTGACGAAGCCTTTAACGACAACAGTTCGGAAACCAGGACTTTCCCTTTGACGCTACCTGACACCTCACAGTTAATACATTTGATCTCTCCTTTCACCAGTCCGTTAGGACCTATTACCACCTTTCCTTTCGATTGAATATCTCCTTCTATTGACCCGTCGATACGGATATCGCCGTTGGTCTCAATGTTTCCCACGATCTTTGTTCCCGGACCTATCATGTTCGGTAATTTGTTTTCCGGTTCAAATGTTTTTGCCATAACTTTAAAATAAATTCTTTAAACAATCCTTTATAACTCTTAAAATCTTTACTATGCTCCAATCAGGATTCATATCTATATGTCAAACATAACGTTTTTTTATGTCTGTTATTTTCGATCCAGCGTTTTAAATCCTCTACGAATATTCCTATTTAATGTTTCGCTATGAATTGAATAAAATCAGAATTGATAATCTGCAACCAGTTCTTTAAGTTTTTGCAACTGTCGCTCTTTGTTTACCTGTCGCAGTTTTTTTGCCGAATCGGTATAAAAAGTGTGATTTGAAATAAAATCAAACTGCATCCTGTTCCACTCTTCTATCGACAACCTGACCCCGTTATCTTTCAATTCCCTGAATAAACTTTCCGAAACGGGAACAAAATCAGACCTGCCGAGATAGTCCAGATCAGCATCTTTCATTACCTTTTCGAGTAATGTGGAGGGTTTAGAGTTTACACGCGTTACATCGATCAAATCAACAATCTTCTCTATCTGTTCCTCGGAATATTTATACGCCGGCAATAACTCTTTTGCAAAAGTTATACTGTTATCCTCATGATCCTCATAACTGATCAAAAACCCCACATCATGCAGCAGAGCTGCAGTTTTAAGCAATAAAAGCTCTTCATCCGAAACACTTTCCGCCCTGCCCAGAACATCAACCCGTGTAATCACATCTTTGGTATGAGACACATTATGATAATACATATTGGAAGGGATTTCGGTTTCCAGCTTTTTCAGCACGAACTCTTCAATATCATTATACCGGATATGTTGCAATCTGACGAAAAACATTTCATTAGGTTCTTCGCCTTTTCCGTCAACAGATAATTCCGGCTTTATCCCTTTTACAAAATACATATCAGTCTCTCCTTTATATTTTACTGGCATTTTCCCTCTGTATTCATGAATAAAAAACTCTTTTGTTAGCTGATACGTTACTCCGGTGATATTTATTTCACCTGCAACTCCTGAAGATTCCATCCTTGATGCAATATTCACGGTATCACCCCAAATGTCAAAAGAGCGCTTTTTTTGTCCTATTACCCCGGAGATCACAGGCCCCGTATGAATGCCTATTCTTAACTCCCAGAATCCCATGTCGTCATCGGCACCCATGATCGTATGCTTAGCTTTTTTCATGTAATGCTGCATCTCGATAGCAGCCATAACAACCTCCACCGGGTTCGTCCGGTTTTTTTGAGGCAATCCGCCGGCACACATGTAGGCATCCCCTATCGTCTTTATCTTTTCTATACCATATTTTTCAACGACCTCATCAAAATGAAAGAAAAATTTATCAAGCTCATCGATCAGAAGCTCCGGATTCATATGTTCAACAATCCTTGTAAATCCTTGAATATCTGCAAAAAGAACTGTTACCTTTTTATACTTGTGATGTCGTTTCCCCCCATAAATTATCGTTTGCTCTGATTCTATATTTGCCCTGTTCAGAAAAAGCTTTTCTCTTATTCTATACCTGTTCTCATATTCACGTTTAAACTTGTTCTTATAAAACCTGACAGTTCGTACAAAAATAAAAACAGATATTATTAAAAAAAACAGAATCGCATAAAATAACCATATAGGTACAACAACATACTCATAATTCTTAAAATATGTAATCGCAACAACGAAAATAAATAAAAGTGCTGCAAGTCCATAAATCAAATTTTTATTGTTATTCCTATGCATTTTATGCTTAATAATTGTAACCAAATTCAAAATTTTCAGTATACAGTGTTATTGTATTTATTATCAAAAATACTATATTTATTGCTTTAACGAAGAACTTTCACATATAGTTTTATGGAAACGCAAAAAAATAAAATACTTGTTCCTTATGACTTTACAGTTGTAGCAGACAATGCCGTAAAGCATGCAGTTGAGTTTTGCAACAGGCTTAATGCTGACCTGTACCTGTTACATATTGTTAAAAAGAATGAACAGATACCTGAGCTTGAAGAGGAATTAAAAGAAGCCGGAAAGAAAATAAAAAAGGAATATGGTGTCAGCCCGTTTACCATCGTACGTGGCGGAACGATCTTTAAAACCATAAACCATGTTGTAACTGAGATCGACAGCGCTTTAGTGATAATGGGAACTCACGGGATGAAAGGTCTTCAAAAACTTACAGGAAGCTGGGCTTTAAAAGTTATTGTAGG
>JAOZOF010000363.1:1894-3256 GCA_029933425.1 Marinilabiliaceae bacterium | reverse complement strand
CTCTTTAATGTAGCGGCTGCCAACGTAGATGCGGGTAAGCAGTGCACTGCCCTGTTGCGATATTTCCATTTTGCAGCGCTGGTCATCGCTGTTGTATGTAAAGGTGGCATGGTAGTCGTCTTCGTCAATGGTGCTTACCTGCTCAAACGAGGTGTAGGTGGCC
Organism: Marinilabiliaceae bacterium; assembly: GCA_029933425.1. GTDB lineage: Bacteria > Bacteroidota > Bacteroidia > Bacteroidales > Marinilabiliaceae > JAADEM01. Next base: position 3,093 of record JAOZOF010000363.1, on the reverse strand, counting down.
GATTGCGGCGCCGCGGGAATTACGCCGTAGCTGTTTTTCAGCGAGCTTAGTGCATACGGTAGGTTACTGTCGTATGTAAAGTCGGCAGTGCTTATGTCGCTCTTGTTTTTTATGTTCCCGTTGTCGAAATAGTTCATCGTGAGGTTTTGCGGGCCGTACACGTTGGTAAGGCGGTCGAGGTCATCGTAGGCAAAACTGTCGCGTTTGCTTACCATGTTGTTACGGCGCCAGTTGAGGTTGCCTGTTTGAGGATTGAAATTGTACCCGTAATCCTGCTTGATATCTGTACCGACAACCGTTTTTGTATGTTCGGGAAATCCGTAATCATCAAAACCAAAGGTGGCGGTAAGGTTGTTGCCGTACGTGGCGCCGGTTACCTGTCCGCGGGCGTTCATGTCGTTAACCCTCCAGCGCACGGCACCGCCTGTCGCTATAGTTTCCAGATATCCGTTACCGTTGTAGTTCATTGTTTCCACAATACCCGAAGGAGAAGGATGAGTGCGTGTTTTTAACCGTCCTTTATTGTCAAATGTAAAGGTAGTGGTATAATTTATATTATCAATGGTTTCAGTTATCGAATTTACCCGACCCAGGTTATCGTATGCATAGGTGCGGTTTACCCCGTTTGGCATCGTTATGCCTGTAAGCTGCTTGTTGCTGTTGTATGTGTATGTTGTTGTGCCGTCGGGTGTTACTTTTGTTTCAGAATAATTCTTTTATCGTTCATCAATGTTACGGTGCGCTGCACCTTATTCTTTTATGAAATGTATTTTCTACAAATATTACGCAGCTCTGCTGCTTTTATAACTGAAGTGCAGAGCACCGGTTATATTTGTAGAAAATATACAATAATTTTAATTTTAAGGTACGTAGTACCGTAATATTGATCCTACACTGATTTGCGATAGCAGATCAGTGATTTGAGATTTTCGAAAGAACGTGGAATTAAACCAAACCAATTAACACTGTAGCCCTGTAACCATTGAGCTAACAATCTCCACTAATGAACACGAATTAGCACTGAAAACATTAGTGATCATTCGTGAAATTAGTAGATAAACACAGTAGCCATGTAACACTGTAACAATTAAATCCTCTGTGCCCGCCTGACCGTCGGGCAGGTCTCTGAGTCTCTGTGTTCATCAACTGTAGATAGGCGGGAACCTTTTCGGGTCTGATTCACCCATCAGATCGTAAAC
>JAOZOF010000363.1:0-1794 GCA_029933425.1 Marinilabiliaceae bacterium | reverse complement strand
GTGACCGCGGGTACGAATTATCACAGGTGCCATTTGTCCGTTCTTGGTTCGGTATCGTAAAGTGGCAAGGTCATCACTAAGGGTTTGCAGGGCATACATCAGGTAATCGAAATACTGTATCTCAGCGATCGGACGCAGTCCGCGCAAAGCCAGTCCAATACCTTTCCCGAGGATGGTCGTTTCGCGTATTCCCGTGTCAAAGATCCGCAATTCACCGTACTTCTCCTGTAATCCTTCAAGCGATTGATTTACTCCACCGAGCCTTCCTGTATCCTCACCAAATGTTACCAGCTCAGGATATTTTGCAAACAACTTATCAAAATTCTCTCTGAGTATCTCCCTTCCGGGAATCTTCTCCGGCTGCTCTGAATATTCAGGTTTTACAGGCTTCACCTTCAGTGCCGACATTTCACTCTCACTGTAAAGATAGGCACTGTAATTTTCCCGGCCTTTGTCGAAATATTCTTTGATCCACTCCTGCAGATCGGCTTTAATATTTCCGGTTATGGAGCACGTTGAACAATAATTTCTCAGAATTTTCCTTGCAGAACTTAATATGTCTTTTCTCGTTAAGGAAATAACAGAATCAAGCTCATTAACGATCCTGTCTATTTCTGCCTGTTTGGGTGTTGAACAGACACATGTTTTCTGTTTTACTATGCCCAGAAGCTCGTTTTTTTCCTTTTTCAGTTCCTCCAAATAATCTTTATAAGCTTCCTTTTGTGCTTCTTTTGCTTCTATTTCGGCAAGTTTTTCAAGCTCATCAAGAACTTTTTCATCGGCAAGGCCGTGTTCAAGGAGCCATTTTCTCATCTGAGCCAAAGCATCAAACTCTTTTTCCCATTCAAGACGTTCAGGCGATTTGTACCTTTCATGAGAGCCGGAAGTGGAGTGGCCTACAGGCTGTGTTAGCTCGTTCACATGAAACAGGACAGGTACATGCTCCTCACGGCAGCGTTTAATCCCTTCGGCATACATTCTGCACAGCACTGCATAATCCCATCCTTTTGCTTTGTAGATAAGTATGCCTGAAGTGTCGTTGTCTCTTTTTTCAAAGCCCTTAAGGGCTTTACTGATGCTGGATTTTACAGTCTGCTTTTCGGTGGGTACCGATATTCCGTATCCGTCGTCCCATACGGAAACTGCCATAGGTATCTGAAGTGTACCTGCTGCATTCATCACCTCAAAGAAATGACCTTCCGAGGTGCTTGCATCTCCGATAGTGCCAAAAGCTACTTCATTACCATTACGACTGAACTTATCATTATTTTTTAAATCTGCATTATTCCTGTAAAGCTTCGAAGCAAGTGCCAGGCCGACAAGTCGCGGCATCTGACCTGCCGTTGGCGATATGTCGGAAGTGGTGCATTTCATTTCCGCAAGGTCCTTCCACTCTCCGTTTTCATTAATTAATCTTGTGCCAAAATGATTGTTGAACGAACGGCCCCCGTTGTCAGGATTGAGTTCAGTACGTGTTTCGCCGTAAAGCTGGGCGAAAAATATTTTGGGTGTGGTCATACCTGTTGCTAGCATGAATGTCTGATCACGATAGTATCCCGAGCGCCAGTCGCCCGGCATGAATTGTTTCGCCATAGCTATCTGGGCAACCTCTTTCCCGTCGCCAAAAATGCCGAACTTCGCTTTTCCGCTTAACACCTCCTTCCGGGCTATCAGACTCATGTATCTGCTGAGCCTGCCCAGTTTGTAATCGTTCAGCACCTCACGCTTGAAATCCTCGAAAGACAATCCTCTTTTATCAAGTGTCATGATCCCTTTTTTAATTCATCTGTTAAA
>JAOZOF010000082.1 GCA_029933425.1 Marinilabiliaceae bacterium | reverse complement strand
CGGTTCCATGTAAACCATACAACCTTTGGGCATTGATAACAGGTCAGGTTCAATAAAATTGTAAAACTCTTCCAATGTTTCCGTTTTGTCAACCATCTCGATCACTATTGGCAGTTTTTCAACAAGTTCCCAGAAACGTGATGTGTTGACGTGCTTACTGCTCAGTCCGTATCCCATTACACCGCGGTAGACGGTTACCCCGGAAATATTCTTTTCTTTCGCTTTGTAAACTATGTGTTCGTATAAGAGCTCACTGTGTATCTTATCGGTTGTACTTGCATAGAATCGAAGTATGCTGTATTCTTCCATGTTAGTGATTTTTATTGATAATAGGTTAATTGTTAGGTTATTATCTGATCAGAGTTACCCGATCTATTATAAAATATTTGATGTTACAAAGCCCAGATACACTGCCAGAAAACCAAGGAAAATACTGAGTCCTGTATACAGGAGCAGTGTAAGCAACTGTCCGTTGTGCATAAGCATCATGTTCTCGTTTGCGAACGATGAAAATGTTGTAAAGCCGCCGCAAAATCCCACCATTAGCAAAAGTCTTAGCTCTGTAGGCATGAGCATACTTTTTTCGGCAATGCCTACCAGAAATCCGATGATAAAACTTCCTACAATATTTACCGTGAGTGTTCCAACCGGAATTGCATAAAACTCAACGGAAAGATTTAGTTTTGAAACCAAAAAGCGGGCAACGCTTCCTACAAAGCCCCCTATCCCGACCAACATGATATTCTTTAACATTGTTGTCTTTTCAATGATTAAACGAACAAATGTAGAAAATTTTAATGTAAATCAGATAATGACGGTTGTGATGATCAGGGGTATCAGTTCAAAAAGATTATAAAATAAATCTCTCGTTTTTTTCTCGTAGGAACACACGGCCGTGTGTTCCTACGAGAAAAAAGTTTGGAAAATGCTTTGTTTCTTATCATTATAATGTTAAAAGCGATACCCCGGTTATGATGATGAAATGTTGTAAAAATAAAAAGGCAGCATGACACAAGGCCACACTGCCGGGAAAAACAAAAAAAACAGTTACCGGGTGAGTACAAACTATCCGGCAACATAAAAAGATTATGCGGGTTGATGTTGAGGTCGTAACAGGTCGAATGCCGTTTTTACCGGATTGAACGTTGTCACGGGAACTTCCACAAAGAATGTGAGCCAGTGAGCCATTGCCCCGTTCCATAAGCCGGGAAGTTCAAGAGCTTTCAATGGCTTTCCGTTCATCGACTTTTCGGAGATAAATCCTGTTACGGGATCAACAAAATCAAGCAGGTCAAATTTGTTTCCTTTGTAATCCTTTGTTGAGCATACAAGGTCAACAGGATTGAAATGGGTGCTTTGAGCTACTATTGCCTTTTTCTCTTCATCTTTAAGGTCTATCTGAGAACTTTCAACAATTTGAAGGCTGATGGTTCCGGTTTGCGATTTAACCCAGAAAGGACCGCCGCCCGGTTCCCCTTCATTCTTTACCATACCTGCCACTCTGATGGGTCGGTTCAATATCTCACGTATCCGGTTTGCTCTTTCCTGACGATTAGTATCTTTTTTTATGTTTTGATAAACAACATCACGTTTAAGCACATCCTTAATGAACTCGAGTCCGTCATTTATTCCGGATTCAAGAGTGCTCAGGTTATCCAGCTTATTGAGAATTTTGAAAACCCTGCCTCTGTATTCAAGTAATATTCCGGCAATAAGTTTTTTGTAAAGCACGGTGTCAGCTGAAAGATGTTCCGGCACCACATTGTCGATATTCTTGATAAAAATAACATCATGGTCCAGATCGTTCAGGTTTTGTATCAAAGCCCCGTGTCCTCCGGGGCGGAAAAGCAGTTCTCCGTTTTCGAGCCTGAAAGGTTCATTGCCCGGTGTGGCTGCAATGGTATCGGTAGATGGTTTCTGGTTCGAGAAGCTGACCTCATACGTTGTATCGTATTGTTGCTCCATCTTTTCTTTGCTGTTTTTCAGAACATCGTTGAACAATCCTTCGTGTTCCTTGCTTACGGTAAAGTGTATGTATGACTTTTTTTCATTATTCCTGCCGTAAAGAGCAGCTTCCAGCAGATGTTCCTCCACAGGTGTCCTTTCAAAACCATCATATCGGTGAAACTTCAGTACGCCTTTAGGTTTTTTTCCGTAGTTCAGACCGCTTTCGGACAGTATTTTTTCAACTATCATTTTCATGCCTGAAGCCGAAGACAGATCGAGATTGTCAGGAAGATGCTTTTTAAGGTCGTTATAAAATGCAAAGTCTTCAATTCTTTTAAAGAATCCTGCATAAGGTTCCTTCGCGGCCATAGCAGGAATTTTTTCTTCCGGGGTTTCAAGAAATGCATAAAGGTCTTTGAACATACGCGTGGCAGCACCTGATGCAGGGACGAATTTGCAGATGTCAAGTCCTTCATTTAGTGCATTGTTGAATAAGTCAAGATATTTCCCTTCTTCATTTTTATCAATTACAATTATCCCGTCACCCGGTGTTGCAGGCCTTTGTATATCTGCAAAAGGAAATCCCGTTTGATGCTGGTTCAGCTGGCGGTTAACCTGTTCTTCTGTTATTCCTTTTTGTTTTAATTGTAGCAGATCCTCTTTTGTTAACATTTTGATAAAATTTTAAATTAAACTCAAAAGTTAATCAAATAAGATATGACAATCAAATTAAAGATAAAAAACAATAATTCTATTGAATTAAAAAAATATTATAACTTGCTTCAATTTTTTAAGGAAAATTTACTTTTAATAAGTTTTTCAGTTAAAATCAAATTGAATAATTAAATCTAATTCTATGAAAAAATTTCTTTTGATTGGCTATTTGTTTTTTATGTATTCGATAGCCGGACATACTGAAGGGTATCAGGTGAACCTTCAGGGGCAACGTCAGACAGGAATGGGCCATATAGGCACAGGATTGAGTCTCGGAGTCTCAAGTATCCATTTTAATCCCGGAGCCTTGAGTCTTATGGATCAGAAGTGGGAATTCTCTTTTGGAGTGAGTCCCATATTTTCGAACAATACTTTTCAGAAGCAGATGCCTTCCACTTACGAAGCTTACAGCGACAATCCGGTAGGTACTCCTTTCTATTTTTACGGTGCAGGGAAGATCAGCGATAAGTTCACTATAGGAATAGGAGTAACAACGCCGTACGGAAACTCTTTGTCGTGGGGAGATACATGGGATGGTCGTTATCTGATCCAGGATATATCGTTTCATGCGATATTCATTCAACCAACAGTTTCATATAAGATACTTGATAATCTGAGCATAGGGGCAGGATTTACCATAGCTCCGGGTACAGTTGAGATAAACAAAGCACTGCCCCTGCAGAACCAGGACGGTGCAGATGGTCAGGTCGAACTTTCAGGAAGCACACTTGGTTATGGTTTCAATGCAGGGATATATTTTCAGGCAACGAAAAGTTTCTCAATAGGTGTTGATTATCGTTCAAAGATTGATATGAACATGGATGGTGGTGATGCTGTTTTTACAGTACCGGCATCCATGCAAGGATATTTTCCTGAAGGAAATACTTTTTCATCATCACTGCCGTTACCTGCCAATCTGGTGGTTGGTCTGGGATGGAATCCTGGTGAAAAGATAACATTAGGCTTTGATTTCCAGTATGTATTCTGGTCAGCGTATCAGTCACTGGACTTCGATTTTGCAGAAAACACTCCTGCATTGCAGGATTCAGAGAACCCGAGGAATTTCAGTAACTCTGCTGTATACAGGATAGGAGCAGAATATCATTTGAATAAGAAATTTGACCTACGAGCCGGTTTTTACTATGATCAGACACCGATACCGGAAGATTATCTGACACCCGAAACACCGGGGACAAACAAGTATGGTATGTCGGGAGGCCTTTCATGGTATATTACCGATAAATTCAGTATTGATGTTTCCTTCCTTTATATTCAGGGACAGAAACGTGAGGACGGATATGCTCTCGAGGATTTTTACGGAACGTATTATACAAATGCCTTTATACCCGGATTTGGTTTGAATTATTCTTTTTAAAAACACGGTAATTGATTAAGTTATGAAAACAAGATATTTAAATTATTTACTCCTGCTCGTAACATTGGTTCTCTGGAAATGTGAACCCTCAGTTGATGAGTTCGTTCCTCAGGCAGGAAATGCAGATTTTTCGGTTTTTGTGTCCGTAGGAGATTCTTATTCTTCAGGATACATTGACGGGGCCCTTAGCTATACGGGACAGGTGAACAGTTTCCCGAATATTATAGCTTCACAGCTTTCTTCGTTGGGAACAGGCGATTTTAAACAGCCTATGTTACCCGAAGGAACAAGTGTGGGCTCTTCTCTGAACGGCAGTTATACGCTTCAGGTGGTTAACGGAATGTTAATGCCCGTGCCTACACAAGGTAATCCGGAGTTATTGACAGATCCTACTACATGGATCAACGGGAAAGCTCCTTTCAATAATGTTGCCGTACCTGGTGCAAAGACATATCATCTTTTGGCAAAGGAGTATGGAGACCCGTCATTGGGCATGGGTAATTTCAATCCCTATTATGCGCGTTTTGCTTCGAACCCGGGAACATCAACTGTTATCGGTGATGCTATGATGAATAATCCTACCTTCTTTTCATTGTGGGTAGGAGGTAATGATGTGCTGTGGTATGGATTGGGAGGAGGAACAGGATTAGAAAGTGGTATGGGGCCTTATGACATTACTCCTGAATCGATATTTCAGTTAAGTATTACAACTCTTGCCAGAACACTTACCACTAACGGGGCAAAAGGGGTTATGTGTAACATCCCGGGTATTGATGCTCTTCCTTATTTTAGTTATATTAAATATAATGATCTGGTGGTAAATGCTGATACAGCCGCTTTACTGAATTATTTATATGCAGCAGCTCCTCATATCGAGTTTCATGAAGGTAACAATCCTTTTGTAATGGCTGATGTGAATGCTCCCGGAGGAATCCGTCAGATAAAAGAAGGTGAGAAAGTATTGTTAAGTGCATTGTCTGATATTCTAGGCGATGAGCATTACGGGGTTTTAAAACCTCTGACCGATGAGATGGTTCTTGATCTGGACGAGTTGAGTGTCATTGATGATGCAACCGACAAGTTCAATACGATAATTAAAGATGCTGCAGATAATAATGACCTTGCATTTGTTGATGCTAATGCAATACTTGAAAATATAATTAATGGGATTGTTATCGATGGTGTAGGGTACAATACGGAGTTTGTTACCGGTGGCTTTTTCTCTCTTGACGGCATTCATACAAGCGGACGAGGATACGCTATTGTTGCCAATGAGTTCATTAAGGCAATAAATGCAAAGTACGGTTCTACTGTTCCTTTAGCTAACGTGAACGATTTTACCGGAGTTGAATACCCATAGCAGTTAATGATTGAATGCTACAATGAGTAAATGATGAAATGAGATTTTGTTTATTCTTCATCATTGTGTAACCCGATAATAAAATAAACGGAGGGTCTTTTGAAGGTTCTCCGTTTTTGTATATTTGTCGCTAAAATCATAACAGATGAACCCGCAAACAATTTTTTATATCATAGTCGGGATATTGGTATTTCAATATCTTTTTGATCTTTTTCTTGATTTTCTGAATCATTCGCGATGGACAGAAGAGCTGCCTGAAGAGCTGAAAGACATCTACGACGAGGAGAAGTATAAAAAACATATTGAATACAAAAAGGCAAATTTCTGGTTCGATATTTTTTCTGATACTATCAGCCTCGTTATTCTTCTCGTAGTGTTGTTTGCCGGTGGTTTTGCCTGGCTGAATGATTGGGTTATTTCTATAACTCAAAGCCCGGTACTACAGGCTCTGTTGTTCTTTGGTGTCATCGGCTTTGCATCTTCTCTTATCTCGTTGCCGTTCAGTATTTACGGCACTTTTGTGATTGAAGAACGTTTCAGTTTCAACAAAACAACCCCAAAGACTTTTATTCTTGATCTGTTAAAATCTTTGTTGCTGGGAGCAGTAATAGGCGGTGGAATTCTTGCTTTGATCGTTTGGTTTTATACTTTGGCAGAAGATAATTTCTGGTTGTATGCCTGGGCGCTGACAAGTGCTTTCATGATATTTATGTTGATGTTCTACACAACACTCATTCTGCCACTTTTTAATAAACAGACTCCTCTTGAAAATGGAGAGTTGCGGAATGCCATCGAAGAGTATTCGAAAAAGGTGAATTTTAAACTTGATAACATCTTTGTGATGGATGGCTCGAAACGTTCGACAAAAGCAAATGCTTTTTTCAGTGGTTTGGGAAGTAAAAAACGCATTGTACTTTACGATACACTGATAAATGATCTTTCGAAAAAACAGATAGTTGCCGTTCTTGCTCATGAAGCTGGTCATAACAAATTGAAGCACACACTTTGGAGCGCTGTCATGGGAATAGCTCAGACCGGAATAATGTTCTACCTGTTCAGCCTGTTCGTTAGTTCACCCGCATTATCGAAAGCTCTTGGTGTTGATGAGCCTAATTTTCATATCGGATTGCTTGTTTTTGGAATGTTATACACTCCTGTTTCTTTTGTTCTGGGAATTTTGATGGGATATGTTTCGCGTAGGAATGAATATGCTGCCGATGCTTTTGCTGCAAAAACTAGTGATGCAAAAGCCCTGGGAGATGCATTGAAAACAATATCGGTAAAGTCACTCAGTAATCTTACCCCTCATCCCTGGTATGTGTTCTTTCACTATTCTCATCCGCCACTGCTTAGCCGTTTGAAAGCATTAGGTTAAATTATCTGAACAGGACATATATATGATCGTATGTTCCTGCTTGGATTGTGTTTTTTTGTCAAAATAATATAGTTTGTTAACATCTTGTGATGTTGGTAACCTTAAAGTTTGAATGCAATGTTTTTTTTTCTACTTTAATGCTCTGAACTATGTATTAAATGCTTTAAAATAAATTGAGTTATGTCAGAATCCGAAAAAATGATGCCGCGGCGCAGGTTCGTAAAAAATGCAGCCTATGCATCTGCTGTTGTTTCAGCGATTCCTTCTTTTCTTTCTTCATGTAAAACCCCGAAAGAACCGAAAAAAGAAGAGGTAGAGTTGCTGCCGATTGATAATAAAAAAAGAGAGTTTCCTAAAGGGAAATTAAACATTGCCGTTATAGGTTTGGGAATGGGATATGGTAATTTCAGAAATTGTGGTGATGAAAACTTAGTGGCAATGTGTGATGTTGATACACAAAGACTAAGGGAGAAGTTAACACAATTCCACAAGAAAGACTTTCCTGATAAACCAATACCTTACGCTTATCAGAATTTTAAGAAGATGTTTGATGAGATCGGTGATCAGATAGATGCGGTCATTATTGCTACACCTGACCATTCTCATGCTTATGTTACCCATTATGCAATGCAACAAGGCAAGCATGTTTACACTCAGAAACCACTTACTCATAATGTTTATGAATCAAGATTTCTGACAGAGGCAGCTAAAAAATATCCTGATCTTGTTACTCAGATGGGTAATCAGGGTGCATCGGCAGGTACTACCGCATGGGCATGCGAAGCTATCTGGGACGGTGCTATCGGCGATGTGAAAGAGGTACATGCCTGGACTAACAGACCAATATGGCCGCAGGCACTTAACAGACCTGAAGATAAACCTCCTGTTCCTCCCGGACTGGATTGGGATATGTGGCTCGGTCCTGCACCTAACCGTCCTTACAATCCAATCTATCACCCGTGGAACTGGCGTGGCTGGTGGGCTTTCGGAACAGGTGCCCTCGGTGATATGGCATGTCATATTCTTGATGTTGTGGCAAGAGCATTGAAGCTTGAATACCCTTATGGTGTAATAGCAAGCAGTTCACGCTGGACACTTGAATCACCGGCTGAATCGGAAACGATAACATATTTTTTCCCGGAAAGACCTCCTTTAAAGAAGATAAAACTTCCTAAGGTTAAACTTACATGGTACGACGGTGGTATTAAACCTCCGAGACCGGAAGAGATGCTTGATGACGAGCCGATGGGAGACGGAGGTGGCGGAGTTCTCTTTGTGGGAACAAAAGGAAAACTCGTTACAGGTACTTATGCTAAGAATCCTCTGCTTATTCCTTCTTCAAAATATAAAGGATATAAACCTCCAATGACAGAGCGTCGTGTTCCGGGTGGAGCAGGAGGCCATGAAAAAGACTGGATAGCTCAGTGCAAAGCCGCTCCTGACAAACGCGAGGAGACAAAATCGAACTTTAAATTTGCAGGACCGTTCAATGAAGTTGTGGTAATGGGTACTGTTGCCGCAAGATTGAAGGACCTGAAACGCATTCTGAAATGGGACGGACCGAATATGAAATTTACGAACATTAAGTCTGATGAGTTTCTTAAAGTACCTAAGTCGGTTAAATTCGATACTTCTCAAAGTATTCCGCGTTATGTTACCGAATGGGTTAAGGTCAATGCATTGGAGTATGCTGACCATATGGTAAAGCGCAATCCGCGTAAAGGCTGGGAACTGGTGTTGTGATCCCATTCTGATCGAAAAACTGAAATGCCGTACGGTTAATTACTGTTCGGCATTTTTTGTTATTTTTAACCCAAATTGGTCATTAGGAAGCGATGAAATCGCTGAACTAAAGACCCCATGCGGGTTAACCCTCCCTGCCCGAATGGTCAGGCAGGCCGAGATACTTCGGGACAGGCTGATTTAGAGATTCACTGTTTTGGCAAAAGACAAAACAGATGAATGTCTTAATCGATAGTCAATTAGAATTCATTTTAAATTCTAATGATTTGGGTTTAGGCAATGATCATAGTGTGGATTACAATTAATAAAATATTAAAATGAGAAAGTTATTGTTATTAGCCGTATTGGCAGTAGGTATTTATTCATGCCGCAAAGTTGAACCACCAAAACCTTATGGTCCTCTTCCATCAGAGCAGCAGGTTAAATATCAGGAAATGGAGTTTAACGCTTTTGTTCATTTCAACATGAACACATTTACCAACATGGAGTGGGGATCAGGTGCAGAAGACCCTGACACATTCAACCCGACCGATCTTGATTGTGATCAATGGGCCAGGGTGTGTAAAGATGCAGGTATGAAAGGAATTATCCTTACGGCAAAACATCATGACGGATTTTGTTTGTGGCCTACAAAAACTACAAAACACTCAGTTAAGTATTCGAAATGGAAGGACGGAAAAGGCGATGTTGTAAAGGAGTTGTCCGATGCATGCAGAAAATACGGTCTTAAATTCGGGATTTACTTGTCGCCCTGGGACAGAAACAATGCGAAATACGGAACTCCTGAATACAATACTGAGGTGTTCAGAGAGCAATTGCGTGAACTCCTGACCAATTACGGCGAAATATTTGAGATATGGTTCGACGGAGCAAACGGAGGAACAGGATATTACGGAGGAGCCAATGAAAAGCGTCAGGTTGATCGTAAAACTTACTACAACTGGCCTGAAGTTTACAAGATAGTCAGGAAGCTTCAGCCTAACGCAGTTCTTTTCAGCGATGCAGGTCCTGAAGTTCGCTGGGTCGGAAATGAGAAAGGGTATGCTAACAAAACCAACTGGTGTCTGTTACGCAGAGATGAGTTTTATCCCGGATCACCAAATTATAAACAATTAACATCGGGGCATGAAGACGGAACTCACTGGGTTCCTGCCGAAGTGGATGTATCGACACGTCCGGGTTGGTATTATCACAAGTCTGAAGATCATCAGGTTAAGACATTACCTCAGTTGCTTGATATTTACTATCATTCAGTGGGAAGAAATGCAAATCTGCTTTTGAATATTCCTCCCGAGCCGTCAGGTCACTTTAATGAGAATGATGTAAAAGCATTGATGGCATTATCGAAACAGCTTAAAGAGGACTTTAAGACAGATCTTGCAAAAGGGTCAAAGATATCGGCATCAGTAGTCCGGGGACGTGATTATGGTGCTAAGAATCTTATTGACGGGAATAAGGATACATATTGGGCAACACCTGATACAGTAACTTCGGGAAGTATTGTTCTTGAATTCAATAAACCAACCTTTGTAAATCGTTTTTTAGTTCAGGAGTATATCCCTCTGGGTCAAAGGGTGAAAGAGTTTACGGTGGAAGCAATGGTTGACGGAAAATGGCAAACTGTGGCAAAGGAGACCACGATAGGGTATAAACGTATTTTACGTTTCGAACCTGTAGAGGCAGAAAAAATTCGTTTTACGGTGATGAAATCGAAAGCGTGTCCGGTAATTTCAAATCTGGAACTGTATCATGCACCTGCTGTGTTGATAGAGCCGGCTGTTTCGAGAAATAAAAAGGGTGTTGTGTTCATCAGATCGTTCGGAAAAACTTCGGAGGTGTATTTCACGGCTGACGGTTCCGATCCTGTAAAAGAGGGTAAATTATATTCAGGCCCGTTCGTATTAAAGGATAAAGGTGTTGTAAAAGCTGTGATAAAGGATAAGACCACAGGTAAGTTCAGCCCTGTTGCATCAGTTGATTTCGATGTTTGTAAAGAAAAATGGCAGGTGAGAAAAGGCGGTGAAAAAGGGAACAAAGCCATTGACGGAAATCCCGGTACTTCATATTTGGTTACCGGAAATAAATTACCTGTTGACATAATTGTGGATCTTGGTGAAGAGTTGAACATAAAAGGCTTTACTTATTTGCCAGTTCAGGGACGATGGGCAAAAGGGGTTGCAAAGGATTATGAATTCTATGTCAGTCGTAACGGCCGTATCTGGGGTAAACCCAATGTAAAAGGTGAATTTGCAAATATTAAAAACAATCCTGTTCTTCAAACAGTAGAGTTTGAGCCTGTAAAAGGACGATACATTAAACTGAAGGCAGTTTCTACAGTAGATGACAAACCGGTTCTCGGAGTAGCCGAGTTAGGGGTGATCACTGAATGATACCTAAAGATTGAGGGCTTCGTTGTTAACGAAACCCTCAATCTATTATAATTTACTTTGTAGTAGGTTTCTCTCCTATATGTTTGTTCAGGAAGGCTTCCATGGCCCGGTAAAAGTCGAAGCGGTTCTCTTCATTCCTGAATCCGTGACCTTCATTATCTTTGATCATATACTCAACATCAATCCCGCGGGCTTTGAGGGCTGAAACTATCTGATTCGATTCATCAATATTTACCCTGGGATCGTTGCGTCCCTGTGCAACAAATAAAGGAGCAACAATCCTGTCAACATGATATACGGGTGATACTTCCCTGAGCATCAAACTGTCAGTCTTTGGATTGCCAACCATTTCATAAAACATATCTAATAACGGTTTCCAGTATGGAGGAATCGTTTTCATGAATGTAAACATATTGGAGACACCAACATAATCAATACCGGCAGCGTACAGTTCAGGTTCTTTAACCAATCCCATTAAAGTGGCATATCCGCCATAGCTTCCGCCATAAATGGCAATTTTCTTTGGGTCAGCGTAGCCATTCTTTATAAGCCATTGTGTTCCGTCGGTAATATCATCCTGCATGGTCCGTCCCCACTCTTTGAAAGATATTTCCCAGAACTTTTTGCCGTAACCTGTGGAGCCACGGAAATTCATTTGCAAAACACCATATCCACGGTTGGCAAGGAACTGTATCTGAGAGTTAAAACCCCATCTGTCGCGAGCCCATGGGCCGCCATGAGGATTAACCACAAAAGGAAGGTTCTTTGCTGTCTCTTTTGTATAACCTTTTGGTAGTGTCAGGTATCCATTTATTGTCAGTCCGTCTCTGGATTTGTATTGAACGGGATATACATTGGCCATTTCGTTTTCATCTATCCAGGGACTTACATCTGTAATTTTCTCAATTTTGTCAGTATTTTTATCATAGATGTAGTATGCACCCAAAGAACGATCACTGTAGGTGCGGATTATGAATACATCTTCGTTTTTATTGTAGCCTGTGATGGCAATTTCGTAATCACCAAGATCCTTGTTCAACCTCTCGAACAACCTTTTTGTCTCATCATCAAAAAAGTGTTTTTCGCTTTTCCAGGATGTATATGATGCCGTTGTCAGCACTTTTCTTTTTCTTGAATAACTAACATTTTCAACATCATAATCAGGATTTTCATACAAAACTTTGATCTCTTTACCATTTGCTATGTCAAATTCAACCACGGCAGTTTTGTCCCTGCCTAAATTTGAGGTAGCTATCACATTTTTATTATCGAATGTAAAGAACGTAGGATACATTTGATCTTTAAAGCTGGTGGTAAGAACCGGCTTCCATTCGTCTTTTTCTGTTTCACGGTAAAGAATAGTTGAATTGACACCGTCAAAAGCAATAGCAACCCTTAATTTGCCTGCATGATCAAATATCCATCCCTGAATATTACCGGGGTTTTCAGCCAGCATCTCCATTTTACCGGTTTTAATATTCA
>JAOZOF010000081.1:6104-12395 GCA_029933425.1 Marinilabiliaceae bacterium | reverse complement strand
AAAATTAAGGGCCTCACATGAAGCGAGACCCTTAATTCACAAATTTTATTTGGTACTCTTATGCATTTATCATCATCGGCATAAGCAGCATCAGTTCATCTTCGTTCTCATTCTTCTCGAAAGGGAGTAAAATTCCGGCACGTGATGGATCACTCAGTTCAAGGATCACATCAGATGAGCTAAGGTTGTCGAGTATCTCGGCAAGGAAAGCCGATTTGAAACCTATCTCCATTTCATCACCGTCGTACTGGCAAGTGATATGCTCGAAAGCAGAAATCGAGAAGTCAAGGTCTTGTGCTGAAACGGTCATTTCATTGTTTACCAGCTTCAGTTTTACAAGGTTATTGGCCTGGTTCGAGAAAAGAGATACGCGACCGAGAGTATTGTAAAACTCAACTCTGTCAATTATTACCTTATTCGGATTATCCTGCGGGATCACAGCACTGTAGGCGGGATAATTACCTTCAACAAGTCGACAGACAAGTTTATAATTAGTAAGTGTGAAGATCGCATTTTTGTCGTCGAACTCTATTGAAACATCACCTTCTTCTTTAGGCAGTATACCCTTAAGAGAATTTGCCGGTTTTTTCGGAAGGATAAAAGATGCTTCCATTTCAGCATGACCATCCAAACGTGAATAACGAACCAGCTTGTGAGAATCGGAAGCTACAAAATTTATCTTCTCCGGTGATATTTCAACCAGTATTCCATTCATTACCGGACGTAGTTCGTCGTCGGCGGTTGCGAACAAAGTTTTGTTTATTCCTGTTTCAAGCAGTTCAACAGGTACCTGAAGACGGGATACCTTGTCTTCATCAACACCCGGCAGCTCCGGAAAATCTTCTCCGTTCTGGCCTACAATACTGAACTTCCCTTTTTCGGTAACGATATCAACAGCAAATGAGTCCATGTTGATGTCGAACGTTAACGGTTGCTCAGGGAATTTTTTCAGGGTCTCTAAAAGCAGACGCGAAGGCAATGCAATAAGGCCTTCGCCTTCCAGACTTTCAGGCATTAGCGATGTGATCATTGTTACTTCAAGGTCGGATGCCGTCAGAGTAAGTTTCTGGTCTTTAATGTCGAAAAGAAAATTGTCCAGGATCGGGAGCGTACTTTTATTACTGATCACCCGGCTTATTGCCTGTAAATGATTTAATAATTCTAAACTGGAAACTATAAATTTCATTCGTTTAACATTTTAAATTTTATCAAATATATCAAAAATTCGGATAATATTAATTATTGCTTTTTAGTTTTTGTTAATGTTTGATGTCTTAATACCGGATTCTTTTATATTTCTTCATTTATCATCTTTTCTTCTGAGTTTTTATTTTGGTTTATTGCACACCAAAAATATTCGATAATTTAAGGAGTGAAGGCGGCATTTACTGTTCTTTGTATTTTCCGCATTGCAGATGGTAAGGTTGTGGAGGGGTGGTTTGAGTTCGATACATTAGGGCTGCCCTAGCAAATCAAAGATGATGCTTCTGATAATTAGCATTGTGAAAATGTAACCGGGCTTAAATTATTGAATATAAAGCATAAAACTCTCAAGGTATCTAAAAATATCGGATCAATATTAAAATGACAATGGAAAATCAGGGGAAGTTATTCTTCCCTCGTAATGAACCCGTGATACCTGCCCATCCAGTAGGCTAACAGCCAGGATGCACCATCATCTTCAACTTTACCTCCTGCCCCTCCGTCAGGATAGTACGGATTTTTATTCCATTTTGCGAAATTACGCTCATCAGCCGGTAAGACATACAATAATTGTAGCTTTCCGAAACGACTGACATTAGGATTCCAGACGATATCTTTACGATTACTGTTTGTCATTGTCCACTGCCTGCGGTCGGTCGGTATCTGACGAAGATTTTCAACACCGCCTCTGATATCAACAAAATCGGGATCAATAGTGGCTGCGGCAAAGTAAAAGAACGCCGATCCGTCGCGGCTTACAACACGGTAATGCCTGCGGGCCGTTCTTTGCAGGGCATCTCTTGCACGAGGGTCATACTCCATCTGGAACAAAGGGTACAATGCACAAAAAGCAAGCTGATTGTCGGAATGGTTGTTTGCATCAGGAAAGACCTTCTTTTCCAAAAGCAGATTCCCGAGATATCCGTGCTTTACGATCAGATTATCGTAATGCTCTTTATATTTTTTATCGCCGGTTACATAGTACGATGTTTTGAGAAACGAAAGTATTTGGGCAGAATTAAGCCCGCTCTCCATGTACCATTCAGGATCGTCGTTCAAAAGCTCCGGGTTCCAGAACCCCCATCGTGTCCTCTCCCCGTCCCAGTCAATTAGTTGATAGTTGTTGTCAACTATGTAATCAATAACTGTTCTCAACTGCTTTTTCTGAAGCTCAGCCTCTTTGGGATCATCTTTTGCAATGTGCTCCCAGTAAGCATAAAAAGCAAAGAAATGCCCATCTATCTCATCACTCGAAGTGTCGCTTTTCCAAAGCACTTTGCCGTCAGGTGCCTCCCGCCACTGTGCACTCTTCTCATCTCTCATCGATATGGGCACAACACTTCTTGCCACCACACCCGGAATACCGGACACATTCTGAAGCATGTAGAGGGCATGCATACTTTCACGTGCGGCTTCTTTGTATTTTTCATATCCTGTTACTGAATAGGCAAGAGACATGGCAACCACATGATAAGCAGTCCAAAGACCGTCGTTATCATCATCAGGGATAAAAGCAGTAGACGGAGTCTCCGCATCATCGAAGATACATTTTGCAACCAGTCCGTACCGACGGTGCCATTTTTCAAGATTGGATTCGATCAGCTCTGCCCTTTCGGCAAGCGTCATGGGGACTGCATCCAATTTGGAAATGCCTTTTGATGTATTGAAATAAACAGGGTACATCCCGTCAGGGATAACAATGTCAGATACCACATTATCGATCAGGTATCTTTTTCCTGCCCTGTAATACCATTTCCGGCCTTCCTTGTACGGAGAGTAAAGGATTGCCCCCTGTGTTGTACCTATCCAAATCCTGTCATCTTTATCAACAGCAAGAGCCGTCACTTCCTCTACCGGTAAACCTTCCGGTCCCCGAATGGAAAACCACTCACCATTGTTACGATAAAGGGTCAGGCCAAGCGGAGTTCCTATCCATAAATTTCCTTTACTGTCGTACGCAAGAGATGTTATCTTCGTCGATAGCGGACCGTTCACTCCGTAATTCGACAACCTCTCGGTTTTCTTTGTTTTTTTATCGTAAAACCATAGTCCATCATCTGTTCCGAGCCAGACAACCTTTCCCTCTGCAATTGCATTTATTGAAAAATCAACCTTTTTGGCATATTCCGACCTTGATCTCTTTTTCTTTTTCACATCAAACAGCTTTTGTATCTCTTTTGTCTCAGTTGCAGTCATACTTTTTCGTACCTGCTCCAGAAATTCATCATCCTTAACAGGAAGATACTTACTTGCATTTGTAATGTATATTTCATCATCGCTATAATCCAGCGGTGCTATTACATTAGGCAATTTAAACTCCCCGTCGATCTTTGTGTTTTTCAGATCAACATTTTGTGCTTTTGCTGTCATTAGCATCAGCAACATACCGGTAAAAAGAAAGTATCTCATGGTAATATTTTTTGATTTCTTGTAGGAACGCACAGCCGTGCGTTCCTACAAGAACATTAATTTATCGGAAACCGGTTATGCGAACCGCCCAGTTCGCCGTGAATATTTATCAGAATAACCGATAATATTGCAAGGAAAACGATTATTCCGATAAGATATACAAACCAGCGGCGTGGTTCAACTTTATCTGTTAATGTATCAAGCATTGCACTACTCTCTTTACGCGATAAAAAGTAGATAACAAGAGCGTTAACAAGATACAGGTGATGGTTCAATGCGGTATGACCTGCAAACAGACCTGTTATCAGATAGCTTACTATCATGTAAACAAGCAGATAAACATAAAATGTAAGTCTGACATCATTCCTGTTGTAACCGGGAGTTTTAAGCTTCAGGTACAGACCTGCCATCATGGCAAACAACAGAAGTACCACGGTTTCGGTACTGATAGTTGCAATACTTTGTAAATTCTGTATATCCCCAAGTCTGCCAAGGAAATGTTCCAATCTTAACGACTCTCTGTAAACAATAAGCGGGAACAGTACAATAACGATCAGAAAAGCTGAAAAGTTGACCCACTTCTTAGGAACAGTACTCACATCCTCTTCAGGCCATACAGAACTGAACACCCCGTATGCCATTCCTGTACCGCCAAAGAAACCGATACTGTACTCCATCACATTCCACATGTTGAATTTGATCTCCAAAACATTACCTACGATCTGCAGGAAGTTACCGAACCCGAAACCAAATCCGCCTCCAAGCATTGCAAATATTGCAACACGAATAGCAGAATTACGATGCTCACGAGCCATAAACCACAGCATTGCCAGTCCTGCTCCAAGTATCACTGCCCATGCCTCTGAACGCGGCGGGGTCATGAGGAAACCAAGTTGTTCTACAAAGAAAAAATAACTGATAGCACCTCCGGCTGTCATCTCTGCCATCAAACGACCCCACTTCACTTTTTTCTCTTTTACATCATCAAGGACTAGTCCTACCAAGCCTCCGCCGAGGAGTCCGAACAAAGCCCCGATAACGAACAACATGCTCAATCCGTAAAAAGAATTGATAAAGTTATCGGCACGGCCATATCCAACAACCTGTCCGTAGCTTATCATACCGCCGGCTCCCCATCCTACTGCCGAAGCAAGCGCTATCAACAGCATTTTGTTATACCAGTCTTTTCTTCCTGACACAAGAACAAGTGCCAAAGCTCCGATACCTCCGGCCCATGCAGCTCCCTGCTCATGACCGAATTGTCCGCGTATTGCCCACGCTGTTGCCAGCGACATGGCTACTACAAGAATGTTTATCCACTGTTTGTTTTTCATAATTTTAAAGATTAAAAGCCCCCTCCGGCTCCCCCCGCCTGACTGTCGGGCAGGCCTGAGGGGGAGAGAAAGGGATATCATGTTACACAATATTTAATTCTTTTCAAGACAACATTCAACTATCATTCCAAATAAAAAGGAGATTCTGCCATCCCCCCTTTCGGGGGGGACTGAGGGGGCATCTTTACTTTATCAACTCCAGATACCTACCCATCCAATACGGCAACAGCCAGTATGTCGGATCCTTCTCCTCTGCAGGATTACCTGCCACAGCATAGTACGGATTTTTATCCCAGCGAATCATCCTGTACTCACTTGGCGGGCGCAGTTGGTCAACCTGCAGGTTCTCAAGATAAGGTTTTCTTACCACATGCAGATCTTCCCTTTTGCCAAGGTCAATGCGCCAGTCAACAAGACTTAAAGGAGCATCTTTCAGGAAAAAAACCGAATTATCCAGTTCGTCAGATGTGCCTGCAAGCCAGTTGTAGGTAAAATTAACAAACGGACTTTTTATCTTTTTATACTTATCAAACCACTGCTTCAACAGATTATCATACTCTTTTTTCAACTTCGGATCGTTCTCATATTTTATCAGTGAAGGAAATACATACAACTGTAAATAGATATCGAAAAAAGTGTCAAATGCCGGATTTGCATGAAGCATTCTTTTGGCATTTTCAAGATACCCGTGCTTATTTATCATCTCAAGATACGCTTTCTGATACTTTTCATTTCCTGTCATCCCATAGGCTAATTTCAGATACCCGAGAAGCTCAAAAGAGTTGTTGTCACGTTCAGGTGACCACTCCGGATCGCCGTTCAATTGATTTGGCGACCAAACCCCCCAGTGAGTATAGGTTCCGTCAATATCAACAAGATTATAGTCATTTTTCATCAGGTGATCGATGATCTTAGCATAATGTTCAGCAACTACCTTTTTCTCCTTTTCGTCAGCAACTAGATTGTAGTAGCAAAAATATCCAAATACATGCCCGGCCATCTCATCACTACTTGTGTCACCTTTCCACAACCATTTACCGTCTTTCGACAGCCTCCATCTCAACTCAACCGGCTTGAACCTCGGGTCTTTGATCTTCTCATCGGCCCTTTGTTGCGGAGTGAATTCTCTGTTACCGTCATGCATTCTGGTCCAGTCAGTTGGAACAATGGTTCTTGCAAAAAAACCGTCAGTACCTGTTACCGTTTGAAGAAAACGCAGAAAGTCAAATGCTTTTTTAGCTCTTTCTTTTGCAACCGGATCCTTTGTTGCCGCATAACGGAAACATTCCATTGCCAGATATTCGGAAGTGTATTCGCCGTCGTTATCGTCATCCTCTTCAACTAT
>JAOZOF010000081.1:0-6004 GCA_029933425.1 Marinilabiliaceae bacterium | reverse complement strand
TTGCCAGATATTCGGAAGTGTATTCGCCGTCGTTATCGTCATCCTCTTCAACTATTGAAGTCGTATCCCCAGGTATCTCCAACCTGAAACGGTTAACTATCCATGGTTTGCGAACATGGCGCCTGATAAGTTTGTCATAAAAGTAATCTGCTTTCTCTGCCAAAGTCATCTTTCTCACTCTGATGGCACTTACCCCTCCCGAGGTCGCTATCCATGCATTACCCTTTTTATCGAAAGCAATATCCCTCACCTGATCGCTCATCAGCCAGCGCTTGCTGAGCCTAACCGAATACTCTTTTTCTCCGGGAGTGAACCTCGTGATGCCGTATTCCGTTCCTACCCACATTCTTCCGTCAGGTGCTTTACGCACAACATTCACAAAGCTGTTGGTAATTCCGTCCTCAGGCTTTTTCTCTGCTATCTTTCCTTTTGCATCTCGAATAGTAATTCCGCCAAGACCACCTGCCCATAGTTTTCCTGACTCATCAAAGTCTATACTTTCAACATAAGCACTAATCAACTCCGTCGTGTCCTGATACAAAACACACGATCCCTCGCCACAGTGGTACAATCCTACACCGGTACCTATCCATAAACCTCCTTTACTGTCAGACTTAGCATCTCTGATGCTGCTTGCAACTTTGTAACCCTTCTTTTCCCAGGAATTGTTCTTCAAAAACCAAACACCGTAAGGTCCCAATGCATAAACATCTTTGTTAACACAAACGATCTTTGCAATAGGAGGTTTAAGTCCGTCAATCCTCATTGTCTCTCCGTCTTTACTTTTGTAAACCCCGTCCCATGCAGCTATCCAGATATTTCCGTTTTTGTCGGTTTCGATGTCATAAGCTGGCCCTTTGCTTTCTCCGCTGATCATCAACTCCCAGAACCGGCTGTCTTTTTCCTTTTTGTAGACGCCGCCTTTAGTCGCTATCCATACATTCCCGTCATCATCGGGTTTAACAGCCCTTACATCATTGACTTCCCTGTCATTCTCTTTTACAATGTACCCGTCGTGATACTCCTGAATGAATGGAGTATCAGTATACACTTTTTTACTTTCCTCTTTTGCTACACGATCATTATCCTGCTTTTGATTACAGGAGATAAACAGAGCAAAAAACATTAGAATCAATAGTTTTCTCATTTTCTTATATTTAATTATTCAACTTTTATAAAATCCTTAAATCTATTTAAAGATAAACACATCATTTTCCGATCTCAGATGCCCGGGGCAAGACAGGACTTCAAAAGGCCCGGCATCGTCAACATAAACTCCTGCCCCCCAATCAAAATTGACCTTATCGTTCTTTACAAACTTTTTCGAATACACTTTTATCAGATCGAAAGATGTCATATTTTTTGCTATAACCATAAAAAGGTCAAACACATTCTCGTCATTTTCCATTGACAATCCTGCGAGATATAAATTCCCGCCTGAGTCTTGCAGCAGATTTATGTTCTGATATGCACCCCAATCCTCATTTATCCATTCCGACCTATCCATATCTTCAGCAGTGATCGAAAAAACTTTTTTAAAATTCGCATGATCATTCTGAAATTCCTTTACATTCAGCACATAAAAATCCAGATGTTCCGTATCCCAATCTCCCACAACGATCAGTATCTTATCGTTTATTTCAGTTATTGCCACACAACCTGCCGTTGCACGCTCATACTCTCCGCTTCTCTCAATTATTTTCAGAGGCTTTTCAGGAATATTCAATGGATCATTGATCTTCCACACATACACTTTCGACCTTTTGCGCTCACTGTTATCCTCAATCCCCACAGCCATCAAATCGCCGGATATCTGAAACCCGCCTGCATGCTTAAAGGGTTTGTCAAGCAGTTTTTTTACTGATACAACCTCTCTCCTGTTTTTATCGACAACAGCAATGTAGGAATAACTATCAGAGCTTCCGGTCATTAAAAAATACACGTTGTCGCTAACCTCCATTTTTTGGATTCCCTGTAAATGCCCTCCGTTATTGTTTACCTCAATGTTATTGGTAAAGCTAAAAACTTCCGGATTATTCTCCAGTCCGTCAAGTTTTTTGAACACACAGTGTTCACCTGCTGATGTTTGGCCCTGCACGGATTGAACCATTCCCAATACAAACACTAAAAAACTTACAAAGTACTTTTTAAGCCTTACTGTCATTTCACGTATTCTTTTCTGATCAAGTTGCTCAATGGAACAACATCGCAGGTGTTATCTCCCTGAACTTACCATCATTCACTTTCCACTCAACAAGCAGCTTCTTGGTGCGTCCCATCTGGAAATAATCAACACGTATCTTATGCAGGCCTTTTTTCAATCCTATCTTTCCGGTTATTGCCTGGGCCTGATGACCTCCGTCGTTGTTGATGATCTCACGGCCGTCAACATAAAGAATTGCCCCATCGTTGGCTTCTATGCGGAATGTGTAGAGGCCGTCGGCAATAGCTTTGAAATAACCTTCGTATAAATAGCTGAACGGACGTGCATCTTTGATGGAATCAATATTGAATGAATTTATCACACCTCTGTTTTTTACCGGATAGCGGCTCATCCCTGCAATATTCCTTGAAAATCCCTCTTTGTAAACATATCTGAGACCAGTTTTTGCTGCTACTTTTGATGACGGACTAAGCAGTTCTTTTTTCAGGTTAACCGTTAAGGTGTAGCCAGGATTCAATCCGTCAACAAAGCATTTTGCCTTTAAAACACTTGTTTTACTGACCGTGAACGGCTTAACATACTCTCTCGCTGATTCGTCAGGCTCCGTACCGTTAAGGGTGTATCTTATCACTCCTTTATCCGCGGGGCACGACAACCACACCTTTGTGCTGTTCAGGAATATGGCACCCGTAGTTATGAGCTTTACCATCGGTGCTGCTTCATACTTTTCGGAATAGGGACAATCATCTTTTCCTACTGCCCACTCTTTGTTCGGCCTGTCTCCCATTACAACAACGAATTTTACTCCTGACACGATATCGGAATGTTTGATGTACGACTTTGTGTATGGCTTACCGTTCATGCTAACCGACTGAATGTAGATATTTTCAGGAGAGTTGTTCTTTGCCTCAATCACAAATTTCTTTCCATTCTCAAGGTTTATGGTAACCTTGTCAAACAGCGGACTGCCGATAACATAGTAGTCCATACCGGGGGTTACGGAGTAAAATCCCATTGCGCTGAGCACATACCATGCCGACATCTGCCCGGCATCCTCATTTCCGCTGATACCCCGCTCGTTGTCGTGATAAAGTGTGGAAAGGATCTGACGTACCAATTTCTGTGTTTTCCAGGGAGTTCCCACATAGTTGTACAGATAGGCAACATGATGGCTCGGCTCATTTCCGTGGGCATACTGCCCGATAAGTCCGGTTACATCAGGGATATGCAGCTTTGCGGTATCCATCTCCGTCGTGAACATGTCATCCAGCCATTTTTCAAAAGACTTATCACCGCCCATGATCCCGATCAACCCTTCGATATCCTGAAATACCGAAGGTGTGTACTGGTAAGCATTTGCTTCGGTGTACTGAATGCTGATGGCCATCGGGTCAAAATCCTTCTGCCACCTGTAATCACTGTCCTTCGGACGCATAAAATTCGTACTGTGATCGAACAGGTTACGGTAAAACTGCCCCCGCTGACTGTAATGCTGAAAATCCTGTTCATTGAAATCTTTTGCAAGGCGTGTAACGCACCAATCATCGTAGCTGTATTCAAGGGTTCGCGATACCGACTGCCCCTCAAGGTCGTAAGGAATAAATCCGAATTTCAGGTAGTAATCCTTACCTGCCCTGTAAGCATCGGCAAGGTGTTTCATCCCCTCAAATGCCTTTTTAACATCGTAATCGCGTAAGCCTTTAACATACGCATCAGCAACAACAGGCAGCGAATGATACCCTATCATCGTTGCCGCCTCATGTCCCGAAAATTCCATTTTCGGCATATCGCCCGAATGTTCAAAACGCTCGATGTATGTCCGCACATACTGATTGCTTTTCGACGGATTTATGATGGTCTGCAACGGATGTAACCCGCGAAATGTGTCCCACAGTGAGTAAGTGGTATAATCGTCAAATCCGGTTGCAGTATATATCTTTTTGTTAGTACTGCGATATTTACGGTCAACATCCATATCGATGTTAGGATGGATCAAGGCATGATACAGGGCTGTGTAAAAGATACGTTTCTGAGACTCTGTTCCGCCTTCTACCTCGATCTTATTCAACTCTTTGTTCCAAGCCTCTTTGGCGGCATTTCTGACCTCATCAAAATCCCATCCCGGGATCTCTGCTTGAAGGTTTTTCCTGGCCCCTTTAATGCTGACACTCGAAATGCCGATTTTCAGCAGGACAGACTCCCCTTTTTTGGTGTCAAAACGGAAATACGCTTTCACATCCTTTCCTTTTCCCGATGAAGCTCCCTCCTGAACCTTTTCATCCAAAGCTATGCTATACTTTTTGAAAGGCTTTGAGAACCTGGCAACGAAATAGATTGTCTTACTGCCGTCAAGGGCTCCGGTCGCAGCCCGGTAGCCGGAAATCTCAGTTCCTTTAATCTGCATAAAAAGACTGTCGGGCACATCACTGTTGCCGCTCACAAGATCGAGGATAACATTTGCCTCACTTGTTTCAGGAAAAGTATAACGGTGAAACCCGGCCCTGAGAGTTGATGTAAGCTCAACCTTTACTCCATAGTCGTCGAGCAATACCGAATAGTAGCCCGGCTCGGCATGCTCATTTGCATGAGAAAATTTTGAACGGTAACCGTTACTTGTGTCTTCGGCATCACTGTCATCTTCATCACTTCCCGGAATAACGGTATAGTCATCTTTTGTTTCATCGTACATCTCACCCGACATAAGTTTCACCTCTCCCACGGTAGGCATGAAAAGGATATCGGCACCTCCGCCTTCTCCTGTTCCGCTGTAATGGGTATGACTGAATCCGAGAATACTTCTGTCGTCGTGGTGATAACCAGAACAGTTAGCCCAGGTACGGGTTTTAGTATCGGGACTGAGCTGGACCATGGCATTGGGAAGTGTTGCCCCGGGAAAGGTATGGCCATTCCAGCCGGTTCCGATCATAGGGTTAACATACTTTGTAAGGTCTTTTGTTGTGGAATTTTTGCATGACATTAATCCTGTCATCAAAAACAAAAATACTATGTAAAGATTTTTCACCTGTTTGATTTTTATTTAATACTATTCTTTATTTTTCCTGCATTTCCAAACAAACCTCTATGCTTATTTTTCGTTAAAGTTCAACTCCTTCAGAGTTGTTTAAGTTTGCCTGTTCCTTCCGCAGGTTTCACCTGTGGTTATTTTTGTTTAACTCCTTCGGAGTAAAGCTTCATTCTTGATTTAACCCAAATCATCCTTTCAGCTCTTTAACCATTTAACCATAGAACACTAGAACCATAGAATCTATCAATGAAACAAATATCGTTCCGCAATCTCCTGCTTCTTAATCCCGGGGCCTTCCCAACTTACTTCCAGATCTTTTCGTCCTCCCATCTGGAAATAATCCACTTTTATTTTATGAAATCCGGCTTTCATTCCTATTCGCATTGAACGTTCAAGCGTTCTGTGAAACATGTCGTTGTCCACTACCAGCTCATCGTCGATGTAAAGCATGGCTCCGTCATTTGATTTCAGATACATAGTATAAACGCCTGTTGCAGGCACTTTCAGATATCCTTCGAAAGAGTAGGCAAAAGCCTCTGTATCCCCGGCTTCTGAGATCGTGAACTTAGACAACACTCCGCTCTTCAAAACAGGGGCATCCTTAGTATCTGAGAAGATCAACGCATAGGTTTCTTTGTACTCATATTTCAATCCATGCTTTACCCCTTTAACTTTCACCGGAGGTCTGAAACTTATCTTTGTAAATTTCCGGCTTGTGGTGTATCCCGGGTGCATCCCTTCTACCCGGGCTTTGGCCTTAACAACAGTTGTTTGAGTAAGCTTTACCGGATGAGTGTAAACAGGGGAATTATCAT
>JAOZOF010000362.1 GCA_029933425.1 Marinilabiliaceae bacterium | reverse complement strand
AAATTCAAATACCGTCCGTTCACACTTGAAGGTAACTTTGCATTTGCTTCAGGTATTCAGGAGATGCTCATTCAAAGTAACACAGGGACTGTTGAGATCTTCCCTGCAATACCTGCAAACTGGGATGATGTATCATTCGACAAACTAAGAACTGAAGGGGCTTTCCTCATTTCAGCCGAAAAGAAAAACGGTACTGTTGACAAGGTAACCGTAACATCGGAAAAAGGAGGAACCATCAGGATCAGAAATCCTTTTGCCAACAATGAATTTGAAACAGATGCAAAAGGCGTTGAAAAAGGTAATGTCATCACGATAAAAATGAAACCCGGTGAAACGGTGGTGATGAGGAGATAGATCGATAAGGTTTCGAAGTAATGCTCCTACCTTGTTTAGGTATTAAATGACAAACATTATTAATAAAAAATATTAACATGAAAAATCTGATATTTCTTTTGATGGTTTCGTTAAGCATCAGCCTTTATGCCCAGTATATAGAAGTGCCGGTAAAAGTTGACGGTGTGGATCAGGTAAAAGTTAACCTGAACGGTACTTGGAAATTCAATCCGGAACCGCCTGCCGGCTACATGAAAACAACAAAAGCTTTCGCTGCCTGGCAGGATATTAAAGTACCCGGCGAATGGGTAATGCAGGGATTCAATGTCAAACCGGCAACAAGAGCTGCCTATTACCGCTCTTTCAGGGTTCCTGAAAACTGGAAAAAGAATTACAGGGTCTTTCTCCGTTGCGATGCTGTTTTCAGCGATGCCATAATATGGATAAACGGTCATAAAGCAGGATCACATCTTGGGGGGATGACTGCTTTTGAGTTTGATGTTACTAACCTCATAAACCCGGGAAAAGAAAATGACATTGTTCTGGGAGTTATGAGTGAATCAATAGCCGACACTCTGATGTCGGGCAGCCAGTATGCAGCACATCCTCTCGGAGGTATCCTGCGTAAGATCTATCTCTATGCTGTCCCCGATACCCATCTTGGAAATTTGTTTGTCACTACTGACTTTGATGATGACTACAATGATGCTGTACTGAATATTAAAAATACGATCTTCAATACTTCAGGGGAAAAAAACAGCGTACAACTCAACATCCGGTTAACAGCCCCTGACGGCAGTAAGGTCACTCTTCAAAATGCAACAAAAAATATCTCCCTCAAAAAAGATGAGTCTTATAAAAATGAAGAACTGAACTTTAAAATTTCCACTCCCCTGAAATGGGATGCCGAACATCCTAACTTGTACACTTTAACATTGACCTTAAGCTCAGACAAGAAAAGTGAAACTA
The DNA here is from genome assembly GCA_029933425.1 of Marinilabiliaceae bacterium. GTDB lineage: Bacteria > Bacteroidota > Bacteroidia > Bacteroidales > Marinilabiliaceae > JAADEM01. The sequence continues at coordinate 1,975 of JAOZOF010000362.1, read as the reverse complement.
TCACAAAAAAGATAGGATTCCGAGAGATTGAGATCGCAGGGAATAAAGTTTTCATTAACGGAAGGCCTGTTAAACTGCGGGGAGTGAACAGACATGAAACACATCCTTTGCTGGGACGCAGTCTGAACAAAGAGTTATGGCTGAAAGATGCAGAACTGTTCAAAGCTGCAAATGTCAACTACATACGAACATCACATTATCCTCCGGCCGAAGAGTTCATTGCAATTTGCGACAGTATCGGACTGTTTGTTGAGCTTGAAAATCCTCTTTGCTGGGTTGGACACGGAGCTAATCCCAAATGGCAAAACTCAGCTGTTCACAATCCTGAATTTTACGATTACTTCAAACAGGTTAGCAACGAAAGTATTGGCTTGCTTGGCAATCATCCCTCCATAATTATCTGGAGCATGGCAAACGAATCGGCATGGGGGCCTAACTGGGCAAAACTTTTAGAATTCTACAACAAGAAAGACCCTTCTCGTCCGAAAACATTTCACGATCAGGCTTATGGGGGATTCAACAACTATGGAAGCACCTCAATGCCTATAGCCAACATTCACTATCCCGGTCTTGAGGGGCCTGCTGTAGCCGACACTTTCAGTCGCCCGTTGCTTTTTGGCGAATACAGTCACCTAAACTGTTACAATCGCGAAGAGATAGCTACCGATCCCGGGGTTCGTGATTCATGGGGTAAAGGAATAAAAAAAATCGCTCCTGAAATGTATTTAAGCAGAGGCTGTCTCGGCGGAGCGATATGGTCAGGCATCGATGATATCTTTTATCTTCCCGAAGGCAAAGCCGTTGGATATGGAGAATGGGGTCCCATAGACGGATGGAGACGTAAAAAACCTGAATATTACCACATGAAAAAGGCATACTCTCCTGTTGTCATTCATAACACCAACATAAAAACACCCCCCAAAGGAGAGCCAGTAAAACTTCAGATAGAAAACAGATTTGACTTTACCGACCTTAGCGAATGTAGAATAGAATGGGAAATCGGAGATGAAACAGGTAATGAAAAGATGAATCTGATACCCGGAAATTCAGGAATATTAAAGATCTATCCCAAAACAAATCCCGAAGGTAAAAGACTTAAAATACGAACCTACTCCCCTCTAGGATATCTTGTGGATGAAACAACGGTAAGCATTGGTAACATAAAAAGGGATGATTATCCATTCAAAACGATCGAGCCCGGCACTTTTAAGCTGGACAGTACTGCTAAAAACTTCATTGTAAAGAATAATCGCTCCACATGGACTTTTAGCAAACAAACGGGTAAACTATCAGAAGCAGAGGTTGATGGGGAACAGATACTCATCGGTAATACGGAACTGATGATACTGCCGCTTCACACAGGAGCTTGTGCGACCGAACACAGTCTGCATATTCCTTTCCTGAACGATAAATGCAAAGACCGTAATCTGGAAAGCATAACTGCCACACAAAAACAGGATACGGTAAGTGTAAACATTTCGGTTAGTTACAAAGAGGCAGATGGTACTATCAGTTACCTTTTCATTAAAAATGAACCTGTAAAAATAAATTACGATTTCACTTCAAAAATAAAGATCGACCCGCGACAATGGGGACTTGTTCTTGATATTGACAGCACATACCGGAACTTGGAATGGTCGAGAGAAGGTATCTGGACCGAGTATCCTGAAGATCATATCGGACGAACACACGGCAAAGCAGTGCCATTTGAATCAGGAAAATACCATAAGCAACCATTTGGCAAAAAAACACTAAACAAATGGTATCATGATGAGAACAAGCTAGGGTCAAATGACTTCAGATCGACCAAAGACAACATCTATTGGACGACTCTAACAAATGATAAAGGTTATGGCATTGTGATCACAGGAAACGGAAAAACCTCAACAAGAGCCTGGCAGCAAGGTAGTGATATCAACCTGCTTATTACAGGGTTCAGCACAGGAGGCGGAGACCTGTTCTTCTCAGGTTATTA
>JAOZOF010000080.1:8857-12580 GCA_029933425.1 Marinilabiliaceae bacterium | reverse complement strand
AAACAAGCTGAATTAATTGCAAATGAGTTAACAAATGAATAAAACCCAACACCTAGTCATGTAGGCTGCCGATCCCGATTATCGGGATCGGAGAACCTCTAACACCATTTACATGACCTCGGCCAGCCTGTTGGAAGACAGGGATACGGGTATACTAGTAAACCCAAAAGCTTCCTTACCAGGTACCAAATTGCACAACAAAAACGGGATGACCACTCCCATTCCGAAAGTGATCACCCCGCAAATAATATCTCTATAAAAAATTCTATGCTCCAAGCGTAGCAACCATTACAGCTTTTATGGTATGCATGCGGTTTTCTGCCTGGTCGAAAACAACTGATGCCTCCGATTCAAAAACATCCTCGGTAACTTCCATGCCGTCGAGGCCGAACTTTTGAAATATCTCCTCTCCTACCTTTGTCTCACGGTTATGGAAAGCAGGCAGACAATGGAGGAATTTACAATCTTTATTCCCTGTCAATTCCATTGTTTTTGTATTCACCTGGTAAGGTTTGAGCAAAGCTATACGCTCTTTCCACACTTCGTCGGGCTCACCCATCGAAACCCACACATCGGTATAAATGAAATCGCAGCCTTTAACCCCTTCGGCAACATCATCTGTGATTGTTATTTTTGCGCCTGTCGCTTTGGCTATCTCCTCACACTGCGTTACAAGCTCTGCATCAGGTTGTAATGATGAAGGTCCGACAATGCGAACATCCATGCCCATTTTAGCACCGCCCACAAGTAATGAATTTGCCATGTTGTTGCGTGCATCGCCAAGGTATGCATAAGAAATCTGGCTCAGTGGTTTATCGGAATATTCCATCATGGTGAGGAAATCGGCCAGTATCTGGGTAGGATGAAACTCATTGGTTAGTCCGTTCCACACAGGAACACCGGCATACTTACCAAGCTCCTCAACGATTGCCTGACCAAACCCTCGATACTCTATCCCGTCGTACATTCGGCCGAGAACTCTTGCCGTATCCTTCATCGACTCCTTATTCCCTATCTGTGATCCTGAAGGACCAAGATATGTAACATGTGCTCCCTGGTCATGAGCGGCAACTTCAAAAGCACAACGTGTCCGTGTTGAGCTCTTCTCGAATATCAGAGCAATGTTTTTACCCTTCAGCATGGGCTGCTCTGTTCCCGTGTATTTTGCCGTCTTCAGGTCCTGCGACATTTTCAGCAAAAATTTTATCTCCTGTGGTGTAAAATCTAGAAGTTTAAGGAAATTACGATTGTTTAAATTGAATGCCATTGTTGTATTGTTTTAAATTGTTATTTCATATTGTAGGAACACACGGCCCCCGAAATAATCGGGGCAAGCTGTGTGTTCCTACGAATCATATTTATGCTTATCCTCATCAACGTAATGCATTGTGATCTTTGTTCCGTACGATTTATCTTCAAGTTTTTTTGACTCTGTGATGATGCTCTTCTCCCCTCCTGCTTCGATGAACCGCAATGCGGCACGTATCTTCGGCGCCATACTTCCTTCGCCGAAAGTACCTGCTTCAAGATATTTAACGGTATCCTTGTAATCGAGGAACTCCAGCTTTTTCTGATCCGGTTCACCGAAATTGGCATACACAAAAGGCACATCGGTCAGAACATAAAATTCATCTGCTTTTATCTGGGTAGCCAGAAGAGCTGATGCATTATCCTTGTCGATCACAGCTTCTGACGGACGAATATCTCCATTTTCATCCACAAAAACAGGAACGCCTCCTCCACCCACTGCAATGATGATAGTGCCTTGTTTTGCATTACGACCTATCACCTCCCAGTTCATGATGTGCTTGGGTTGAGGAGACGGGACCACTCTGCGGTATCCGCCTTTTTGTTTTTTCTCCTCTTTGAATACCCAGCCTTTCTCGGCAGAAAGTTTGTCGGCCTCCTCTTTGGTCACGGTACGTCCGATGCGCTTTCGCGGATTTTTGAAAGCCTCATCTTCAGGATCAACCTCAACCATTGTCATCAAAGTAAGTACATTACGGTCTATCTTATGACGTCTCAAAACATTTTTCAATGCTCTTTCTATCATGTATCCGATACCTCCCTGAGAATCGGCAACACAAATATCCAGTGGCATTTGAGGGATGCCGTAAACCTGCTCGCCTGCATCGTTACGCATAACTATATTCCCAACCTGAGGGCCGTTGCCATGCGAAATCACAATGTTGTATCCCTGTTCAAGGAGAAACACAATGTTCTCAAGCGTTTCAGTTGTATTCTGCTCCTGTTCCTCGATGGTACCCTGCTGATTGTCCCTCAACAAAGCATTGCCACCAAGAGCAATAACAGCTAATTTACTCATAGATTTAATGTAATTTTGGTTATTAATAATTTTGGTGTTCAGCCGGCAATATAGTGTTTTTTGATATAATAAAACAATGACTTTTAATGTGAAAATTCAGGTTGAAATGTCCCTTTTCCGGACAGTAGATGATCACATTTGGTAAGAAGCGGTATTCATCATTTCCCCGAAGGTATTGATCATATCTGAACACACATTTATAAACAAAATAGACACAAACAGTAAAAAAAATTAAAACCCGTGTTAATTAATTATTATTTTTGCTTGCCTGCAATAAGGGGATGCAGGAAAATATATTTTATATGCGATCAGTTTTAATACTCTTTTTTATATCGATCTTATTTGCCGGATGTAATGAGTCATCCGAAAAAAGATCTGATTTTTCCGAGGGCAAACTTGAATACTCCATCATCTACCCGAAACAACTTGAAAGTAGTGGTACCACTGCATTCCTGCCAAGTGAGATGACAAGCTATTTCAAGGATGATAAAGTAATAATGAAGATAAAAGGAGGATTCGGACTTTACAAACTTGAATACATTTCGAAAGCATCGGGTGATACCTGTTTTACTCTTTTCAAACTGTTTGATAAGAAGATGTACTATCCGATGGATAATCATCAGACTCTTTTCGTTTTCAAGGAATTGGGAGAACCTCACATAAAGCTTTACAAAGATTCAGTAAAAATGATAGCAGGATTTACCTGTAAAAAAGCTGTCATCTCGTTTCCCGGGAAAAAGATGAACCCTATAAATGTATTTTACACAGAAAAGATCGGGCGTAAGAAACCAAATATCCACACACCTTTCGAAAAGGTACCGGGGGTAATGATGGAATTCAATTTTTTCTATCAGACATTGTCTTTTAAAGTAGTTGCACAAAAATTCACCCAGGTATCGGTTGCTGATTCCGAATTCTGTATACCTGCAGGATACAAGGAATCCACTGAACAAGAGGTGGAAACTTTTATCACTACTCTTTTACAATAATTCTTTTAATCAACGTTTATAAAAAATAGTCATCCTATTTGCCTGAAAATGGGATGGCATTTACTATTTTTGTGACATTGTTAAAGTACCTTAACTCAACATGGCAAAAAGAAAAAAAACAAGATCAACTAAATCAATATCATTAAAGCAGCGATACCGTGAGTGGCGGGACGGGATAAAAGATATAAAAATAAAGTTCATTATAGGATTAATTATTACCGCTTTTTCATTATACCTTTTCGCTGCATTTATATCTTTTCTCTTTACCGGTTATGCCGATAAAAGTGTTTTTGACATTAAATTCTGGGACCTTCTTACAAAAGCGGATATTTCAGTAAAGAACTGGACAGGGAAACTGGGGGCTTACCTTGCTGATCTGCTGATAAATCAGTGGTTTGGAATTTCTTC
>JAOZOF010000080.1:3777-8757 GCA_029933425.1 Marinilabiliaceae bacterium | reverse complement strand
AAAAAGCAAAAAGAAGAGACCGAAGGATCTGTTTCACCGGAAGCCACTGTTAACGATATTATTGAAGATAAGTCTCTGCCGGAGGAAAAAGATGAGAATATTGAACCTTTACCCGGTGCAGAACTTTCATTAACAAAAGAGATAGAAACAGAAGAGCCCTCTGAAACTGATATTGAAGAAAGCGATAGTGACATAGAGATAACCGTTGAAAAGGTTAAGGAGGAAGAGACCTCTGACAGCATCAGTCAACAGGCACAAGGTGATTACGACCCTACTCTCGATCTTTCTTCCTATATTCTTCCGTCGATAGATCTGCTTAACGACTACAGCAATAAAAGCCAGGTCGTGTCGCGTGAGGAACTGGAGAACAACAAACAGCGCATTGTCAAGACCCTGGAGAACTACAAGATAAGTATTAACGACATCAAGGCAACTGTTGGTCCTACAATTACATTGTACGAAATAGTTCCTGCTCCCGGAGTACGTATATCCAAGATCAAGAATCTGGAGGATGACATTGCACTATCCCTTTCTGCACTTGGCATCAGGATCATTGCTCCCATACCGGGCAGAGGAACGATAGGTATCGAGGTGCCAAACATGCAGCCTCAGATAGTTTCAATGCGATCGATCATAACATCGGCTAAATTCCAAAACTCTGAATACGAACTGCCCATAGCATTCGGAAAAACAATTTCTAACGAAACATACATGCTCGACCTGACGAAAGCACCTCATATGCTTGTAGCCGGTGCAACAGGTCAGGGAAAATCGGTTGGTCTGAATGCCATAATCACTTCGTTGCTTTACAAGAAACACCCTTCACAACTGAAGTTTGTACTGGTAGATCCCAAAAAAGTTGAACTGAACATTTACAGTAAGATAGAGCGGCATTTCCTTGCCAAGCTGCCGAACGATGAAGACCCGATAATCACTGATGTACAGAAAGTGATTAACACCCTTAACTCCCTTACCATTGAGATGGATACGCGTTACGACCTGCTGAAGAAAGCACATACCCGTAACGTAAAAGAGTACAACCATAAGTTCGTCAAACGTCAGCTTAACCCGGATAAAGGACACAAGTTCATGCCGTACATCGTGGTCATCATCGACGAATTTGCAGACCTGATAATGACGGCAGGTAAAGAGGTTGAAATGCCGATAGCGCGTATTGCACAGCTTGCACGTGCTGTTGGCATCCACATGATTATCGCTACTCAGCGTCCTTCAACCAACATCATCACAGGTGTTATCAAAGCCAACTTCCCTACGAGAGTAGCTTTTAAGGTGGCATCGATGATCGATTCACGTACAATCCTTGACTCTCCGGGAGCCAATCAGCTTATCGGGCGCGGCGACATGCTGATATCGCAGGGGAATGACCTGATAAGGGTTCAGTGTGCTTTTGTTGATACTCCCGAAGTAGAAAAGATAAACGATTTCATTGGCGAACAGAGAGGTTATCCTGAGGCATTCCTGTTGCCTGAGTACGAAGGTGTGGATATCGGCGGTGCTGAACCCGGGAGTGTGGACCTTGGAAAAAGAGATTCCCTTTTCGAAGATGCTGCCCGGATCGTGGTGATGAACCAATCCGGGTCAACATCACTTATTCAACGTCGTTTCAGCATAGGTTATAATCGCGCAGGTCGCATCATCGATCAGCTTGAAGCAGCCGGTGTTATCGGGCCTTTCGAAGGCAGTAAGGCACGTCAGGTGCTCATAGCCGATGAGCTTGAACTTGAGCAGCTTCTGAACAATATGTAATTTTGGAATAATTATTGCTTTAAATTAGAAAAACAATAATCAAAAAATCATGAAAATGAAATACATTTTATCCATATCACTACTATCCTTTATTTTATTTAGCTCTTATGCTCAGGATGATTTTGAGCAAAATGCAAAAAAGGCCAAAGAGATACTTGATAAGGTATCTGCAAAAACAAAAAGCTATTCAACCATAAGCGCAGACTTCACTTTTTCAATGGAAAATCTTCAGGAGGATATCTCGGAAACCAATGAAGGAACAATTCTGATCAAAGGCGACAAATACAAAGTGACACTGATGGGAGTTGAAACATATTTCGACGGTAAAGCCATTTACACATACATGGAAGAGGCCGGAGAGGTAAATATCACGGAACCCGATCCCGAAGATGAAGAGACACTTAACCCTGCAACGATCTTCACTATTTACGAGAAAGGGTTCAAATACCGCTACATAGGTGAAAAAACCGAGAACGGCAAAACATTTTACGAAATTGACCTATATCCCGAAAACCGTGATAAACCCTATTCACGTATAAAACTCAGAATACTTAAGGATGACCTGACTTTACTCTCATTACGTCAGGTGGGAAAAGACGGGAACAACTATACCGTTGTGGTTAAATCGATGAAGACAAACATTCCTTTGGATGACAGTACCTTTATTTTTGATACTGCAAAACATCCTGATGTGGATGTGATCGATATGAGGTAAGAATAATATCTTTTTTGTATTTTTGATAAAAAGAAAACGGTATGCATACAATAAAGCTAAAAGTGAGCGATAAGATCTATGATAAATTTCTATGGTTGTTAAGCAAGTTCAGTAAAGACGAAATAGAGATATTAAGAGAAGAACGCACTCAGGATAACACACTGGCAAAAGATTATCTTAAAAAGGAACTTAACGAAATAAAAAGCGGGAATGCAAAATTCATAACTCAATCGGAGTTTGAAAAGCGATTGGATGAGATTATCTAAGAAATAAGATGAAAATTGTTTTTAAAGAAACATTTGTTATAAGACTTGAAAAGCAACTAAAATATATTGCAAAAGATAATCCTCGTGCAGCCAAAAGATTAAAAAAAGATTTATTAACAAAGATCAGGAGAATATCTTCAAACCCGAAACAATTCAGAAAATCAATCTATTTTGATGATAATTCCATCAGAGATTTGATCTTTAAAGGATATACCATTGTTTTCAGAATAACTGAAACGCAAATTGAAGTTTTCGGATTTGTTAAATTTCAGGAGAAACCTACAGATTAACAGGATAGACAACAATCACTTAATATTAGCCTGCCAGAACTCTTTTGTATCCACATTCATAATGGTAAGTCTGTAACCCCAGCCGGCACCGGTATCAAGCAACCAAAGTCCTTTGATAAATATTGGTTCTTGTGAATCATAATTCTGCGTAGGCGTATGTCCGACAAACACTTCATCGAAAGGAAGATCGAGGTCTATTCCGGGCTCATCTTTGATCTCAAAAGCATACTCAATGAGATCCCTGCTCATTAAAAGATCATATTCGTTCTGTTCTTCTAATGGTTTATTTACCATAAAACCTGCATGTGCAAAAAGCCTGTTGTTATCTTCATAGTATAACCTGGCATTGCGGAGAAGCTCTATGTGCTCTTCAGGTATTTTACCATCCTGATAGCTGTTCCTTGTGATCTTCCCATACCTGTATTCCCATACAATCTCGGTATGCCCCGTAAGAACCCAGTCAAGAAACCACTTATCATGATTTCCCAAAATATACACAAGGTTCTTCACTTTCAGCAACAGATCAAAACTCTCTTTTACATGCGGTCCGCGATCACAAACATCGCCGAGACATATCAGCTTGTCATTCTCCATATCAAAGCCGGAAAGCTCCAGACACTTTTCCAGTGCCTTAACCTGACCATGTATATCGCCTATTACATATGTTGCCATCTTTTTTGGTTTGTAGGTTAGTTGGTTTGTAAGTTTGTAGGTTAGTTGCCTTAAAAGTTAGAATTTACCAAAATGCTTATAGATCTTTAATCTTCGTAACAAAGGCAGTTTCCTTTCCTGAGGAACACCATTTGTTTCGATCCAATTACTAATTGCATCCAATACCCTTTCTGACGATCTTCCGTCATTATATGGATGGTATTCGCTGATTATTTCCTTACGGTAGTCTTTGTAAGAATCATTGATAAAAGTTTCATCTATTTTACTGATGATATCATGACTGGTTTTAACATTTAACCACCTGGGAGATTTTGCTTTGCTATTTATGGTTATTACCGGTTTGTTTAATATGAGGAATTCATAAACTACCGATGAAGTATCACTGATCATCAGGTCAGCATCAACCAATAAAGGAATTATATTTCTTTCTTCATGAATGATCACGTTTTTATACTCTTTGGCCTTTTCAGCATAAGCTTCTTTTGTTTCAGGGTCCATAAGATCGTGAAACTTAATGATAAGTAACTTTTTATCATCCTCTGCTATTCTGAATATATCGGAAATAGATTTTTTTGCAGATGTGAATGAAGGAGAAAAAGTAGGTGCATAAAGTATGATCTTGTCAACATTGTACCGGGCTTTAAGTTCCTCACTCCTGGATTTGATCTTATTTGCCGTGAAAAGTTCATCCAGTTTTGGCCACCCTGTTTCGACAACATCAAAATCTTTATATTTCTTTTTTAGTTTATTAAAACCTCTGGTAAAATAGGGACCCTGTGTCAGATAAAGATCGAAATAATGGCGAATGTGGAAATGTCCTTTCTTTTCTGCAGCAAAACCATGGAATATTTGAACTTTAACTCCTCTTATGTAATGCGGGACTTCGTTACCCGGAACTATGATCGCATCAGGCTCGAACTTTATCAGTTCTTCCAATGAATTGGTATGTTTAACCTTGAAATTCAAATGCACTCTGACATTATCAGGAATATACCACAGAACTTTGTAATTTCTTTTTATAGCAGCATCGCTCACAGGCTTGTTTATTGCCAGGGCATACGGATTTTGACAGAATAAAATTATTTTCATAACGAAAATTATGTTGCTGGTTTATGGCCTTTGAAGGTGTGATCATTCATCATCCGGCATCCATATCATTTGCAAATTAACAGTTTTCGTTACACTTTTTGAAGCAAAGTGAAATTTAATAATATTTTCAATCGGTATATCTATTAGTTGGTTTGTAGGTTGGTTAGTTATTTGGTTTGTA
>JAOZOF010000080.1:0-3677 GCA_029933425.1 Marinilabiliaceae bacterium | reverse complement strand
TTCAATCGGTATATCTATTAGTTGGTTTGTAGGTTGGTTAGTTATTTGGTTTGTAAGTTTGTTGTTTTTTTGTTTGTAGAATAATAAGTTATTTCATAAAACTTGAAACCAAGAACCTATCAACCGAGAACTAAGAACTAAAAACCAACTAACCTGCAAACTTACCAACCTACTAACCTAATTATTTTCCAACAGAGCAACGAGCTTCTCCTTCATCCTGTCGTAATGGCTGCCTTTCCAGTAAACATTTCCACACGACGAACATTGCCAGAACTCATGGAAATTCTTTTTTACGCATTCAGGCAATTGCTCAAATACCTCTGCCTTTGATACCTCTACCAATGTTCCATTACACTTCAGACATCTTGAAAAAAGCTTTAGATCTCTTTTCAGATCAAAACGCCGTATAACTTCGGTGAATTGTTTATCCGGATCGGTATTGTGCATCCAGTAACCGTAAGTAACAGAGTTATGCTTTAAAATACCAATATCACGTGTCAGGATTATCCTGTGCTCATGGATCGAAATATCAATTATCTCATCGTCTTCAAGATCATTACGGTACAAAGTATCAAAACCTGCCATTCGCATCATACGGGCAAGTTTGCCAAGGTGCACATCAAGAATGAAGGCAGGTTCCCTCAAAGGTTTAGCTCTTAACCTGTTCAACGGAGTTATATCCAACGACTCGAATACAGGATAAACAGAGACATTATCCCCCGGCCTGAGCATGTAATCGAACCCGACCGATATGCTGTTAACAATTATCAGATCAACCTGTGTATGCGGAATATTAAATGACTGAATGGCATCCTTAACGGTATTCTTGCCGTAAAAATCGAATGTATGAACTTTCATATTCCTTTTTCGTGAAGGGATGAAATCGTTCAACTCTGCATAAAATCTGAAAAATGCCTGAGCAGATGCCATGACTGCTAATTTATGTCATCCTCATGGATACCGGCAAAACCGGGATCATCGAGCATGTTTAAAATATCTTTGGGAGTACAATAAACTTCACGCTTGAATGCTTTGTAATTGTCACTGGCCTTTGAATCGAACAATACGTAATACGACCAGAAAAACAATTCTTTCCCGAAACCTGCAGCAATTGTCATGCTATCTATCCTGTATTCAAGGTTCTTCTTTCCTTTTTTCGACATATACTGCCAACCCCGTTTTACAAGCCCTCCAAACTTCAGGCCCTGATAGTCGCGAATATGCATCAGTTCATGGGCAAAAAGACCCTCCCTTGCCTGCTCAGGAACATCCTTCAGCAAAACACCATCAAAGTCAGGATCGTTGTTAAACACAATAACATACTTACGCTTATCTTTTTTCCGGAACATTGAAAAGAAAGTCGGACGTGATACCATTGTTGTTTTAAGTTTCTTTCCCTTTATTTTGATGTCACACGAACGAAGATCGTTAAGACCGGAATAAACCATAGTAAAAGCGGACAAGTATTCCTTTTTAAAAACAGAATCAGTTTCCAGAGGATCGTTGAGGAAAATTACATTTTCATCACCCTGAAATCCTAAAACTGCTTCAATATTAAGTAAAAAAAATAAAATCCCCGAAAAAATAATCAGACTCAAACTCTTCATTCAACGCTCCTTTAACCTTTTAAACTAAACAACAGGCAAATTGTTTCATTATTGCAGTTAAAAATTCCTATATTTAAACAATATCAAAGAAATTTTTCATGGCAGTGATTTGGCAGATTTCGGCAATTCAGTTCAGGGATAAAACTCTGATCAACGGTATAATACTGAAAGATATCTCCTGGCCCGACCATATCAAGACCACTAAATTAAAGAATATTTATCTTGTTTTAAGCTCATATTTCCGAAAACGGTATAAAAATCAAAAAATAATCATTTCAGCCGGTGAAAAGTTCATTGAAACAGTAACCGATAAGTACGGAAGGTTTTCAACGATAGTAAAACAAGATAACATAGAAAAGATAGAGGTGCTGGATCCTAAAAGCAGAAAGACATTCGAGATAATCCAGACATATCCGGTCTTTTTTGCCGATAATGACAATCCGGTAGCTGCCATTTCCGATATTGACGATACCGTGCTTATCTCAAACACCCAGAGAATGATAAAAAGTATTGCCACGGTACTTTTTGTAACTCCCGACAAACGTGTTCCCATCAATCATACAGTTAATCTGCTGAACATTTTACACGAAAAAGGAAGCCGAATATTTTATGTTTCGAAAAGCGAAAGTAACCTGTTTGCTATGCTTTCACATTTTGTTACCACTAACGGGTTGCCTGTCGGCTACCTTCACCTTACGCCATACATCAGTTTCCATCAGCTATTCAGGACCAAAGGGGGCAAATTTTACAAGGATAAGGCAATCAGGTTTATTCTTGACAATTCACCCGGGAAAAAGTATGTGATGTTTGGCGACGACACACATCACGACATAAAGATATACAGCATAATTGCATCATCATATCCCGACAGGATATTAAAAGTGTACATCAGGAAAATTAAACGATATCTGACAAGAAGCCAGAGAACCTACATGAATAACCTTGAAAAAATGAATATTCCCGTGGTATATTTCTCCGATAAGAATGACATGAGCAAAGAGGTAGAGTACATTAAAAGTCTTTGAAATTAGGGAAATGGTTCGGTAACCTGTGTTATTCAGTATTCAGTATTCAGTATTCAGTATTCAGTATTCGGTAACCGGTATTCGGTAATTCAGTAAGAATAAACAAGAAACTGCAAATCAAAAATCAAACAGAATGAAACTACTTTTCGTAGTAAACCCGATATCAGGCGGAATAAACAAGGAACCTTTTCTTAAAGAAGCCAAAGCTCTGTGTGAAAAATACGGACATAAATTTCATATTTTCAGGACAACGGGCAAGAATGACGATCTAAACCTGATGAAACAACTGATAAAAGTCAATCCGGGCAAAGTTATCTCTGTAGGAGGAGATGGCACTACACTTTTCACGTCACTTGTACTGAAGGACTCTGATTACCCCATGGGTATCATTCCTATGGGATCTGCCAACGGAATGGCAACAGAACTGTTTGTAAATCCAAACCCGGTTGAGGCATTGAAAGATATAATCATGTCGGAAATTTATGCCGGACTCGATATAGTTGTTGTCAATGACGAACATCACTCAATACATATCGGTGATGTGGGAGTAAATGCGCATATAGTTTATAACTACGAAAAAGACCCCAACCGTGGAATGATAACTTATGCCAAATATTTTCTTGAACAACTGAAAGAGTTGAACGAATTCCCTGTAGTTATCAAAGCAAACGGTAAAACATATAAGGAAAGATCATACATGGTGGCTGTCTGCAATGCACGTAAATTCGGCACAGGTGTACCGTTGAATATCCAGGGTAACCCCATGGACGGGAAATTTGAGATAGTGCTTGTTACGAAGATCGATGCCACATCACTGCTGAAAGCGGGTCTTGCAAGTTTCGATGAGAGCTTTTACGACCATCAATCAGGAAAGGTGATAAGTACCAACCATGCAGAGATAGAGTTCGACAAACCACGAATACTTCAGCTTGACGGTGAGGTGATAGGCGAATTCCAAAAACTTAAAGTTGATATCATCAAAGGAGCTGTAAAATTCATCACTACAAAGAACAACAAATACCTGAAGTAAGACGCAGATGTTTTA
>JAOZOF010000079.1 GCA_029933425.1 Marinilabiliaceae bacterium | reverse complement strand
CTATCGCACATTTTACATCTTCAACGGCTGCCGGGAAAGTTGCTTTTCTCGATGTCCTGTACCATACCGACGCTGTTACGTATCCTTTACGGGCAAACTTTATCAGGTAGCCTAGGTAATTGTCCTTGTTGCCGTGTTTCCATGCCTCTCCATAAATAAAAATAAGGAGTGGCTTTGTTCCTTCTGTTTTTTTTGGAGAGCAGATATCTAATTTTAAAGAATCATTACCTGTAACTTTGTAAATGACATCATGGAAATAATTCAGGTCGTCAGGCACTACAGGATGTTCATCTATCAGGTCAATTCTTCCGAATAAGTAAGCCAGTTTTAGAGTGGTCATGCTTCTGTAACCTTTCGGAACCTGTGGCTCTTCACTTTGTGCAAAACCGGTAAAAGCCTGCGAGAAAACAACAAACAAAAGGATCAACTGTTTCATCCTTAAAAATTAGTTTTTCAGCATTTTTGCTACCTCTTTGTAGATTGTCGGAGCAGTTTCAGGCCCGAGTGAGTTACCTTCGCCATACTGTTTTTTGTTTTTGTATGAATAAGGCGCTTCAACATCCCATTGACTTTTAGGCACGATGTAGCCTATCTCGTCGTTAGAGAGACATAATACGAATTTGTATTTGCCGGGCATTAATTTACGGATAGGCGGTGTTTCTACCGGATCGATCTTAAAATCCCTGCCGGCTTCTGCCGTAATGCCTCCGTTTACTATCTCAGGATATATCTCGCCCGGGATACTTACAAAACTTGCAGGGCCGATGTTGAATGCCGCAACTTCGGAACGTGTTGCTTTCCATCCTGTCATTCCCCGGTGAAGGAGTCCCAGGCCTGCCGCAAGGGCAAGTTCATTGTTGTCTAACGGCAGTTGTATGGTTTTTGCCTTTAATGATATTGCAGGATTTTCAATTATCGTATCCGGTTTTTCGAGGGCATTTAAAGCCAGGATGGACAGATTGTAACCCAGAGCTCTTGTTTTATCGAAAGAAGGTTCAAAGTACGCGGTATCTACATAAGGATCGGAGATGGAGATAGAAGGGTGAGGAGCCATTAGTCCGCCTAATGCACCGTTGAAGAATACTACCGTACCTCCGAGTCCCTGTTTTTTTAACGTAGTATCCCGGTAAACACCTTTTTCTATTCCTTCACGCAAGTAGTGAGGGTAATCGGAGCTGATCAGGAGATTACGCGACCACAATGTTTCGGGATGATTTGCCCACCCGACAACAACTCCAAGAGTTGAGTCGTTCTCCGCATCTATGGCCTGTATCATTCTTAAGCCTGAGTCTGTTACTTTTGGCAGTCGGGTATCTTTCACAAACTTATCTGCATCGGTCAGGTTTTGTGCGTAGGCCAGCTTTGCAGGTTTCAGCTCTTTTACAGCTTTCATAACTGCTTTTATTGTCTGACTTTTAACGTAAGCCATCATCTCATCGTTGATGCCTGATTCAAAAGGAGGTTGTCCCCAGATGCCCATAAGGTCATAGCTTTCATGAGTATGAGTGCTCGCGATCAGAAGATAATCAATCCCGGCTTCTTCGGGTAAAGCTTTTCTGATATCAACGATCTCATCATTCATCAGGCCAATGGCATCAATTGCAACAAGGGCCATGCGTGTGTTACCGTCGTCGAAAACAACTGCCCGGCTCCACACATCATCATGAACTCCGTTTGCAGCTCTAAAGGCATCGAAGCCTGCAATCCAGTATGCATCAAATTTACCGTTGTTATTGTTGTCGTTGTAGGTATCACCGTCTTCTTCGTGAAACTCTGCATCATCATTGGCATCATTCCAGGTGTCAACAATCTCAGGAGTAATGGGCATTTTTGCAAAGCCGGCCTTGAAGACTTCAATGTCAGCAGGTGCTTCTTTATTGATGTTTATCTCATAATCCGGATGACGGTCTCTGACATTTCGGTAAAGATATCCTATAGCGATAATAATTAGTGCTATCAGCACTCCTATAAATCCTAAAATCCACTTTCTCATTTTATTTGACATTTTATTATTTATCCTGTTTACTGATAAATAGTGAGCCGGTCACCATTTCCGTCTGGAAAAGTAACCGGCTTTAATATTTTTATTATTTTATAATGTTATTATTTAATCTTGCTCCAATCGACATTCATTACAAAAATTTGCTTGAATTCTTTTTTCCCTTTTCCGGTTGGCATTTTAATGCCGTATGCAACTACATCTCCCGAGTGGGATACTACCAACTGATCTCTGTCAAGAGAGTCGTTGGTCAGGAAATATGTTTTTCCGAAATTCTTGTCATCACCAACATAACTTACAATTATATTTCCGTCATTGATTGAAAATATCCACTTGTCAGACGGGTGCCACCTGAGGTAAGACGCATTACTCCTGAAATTTGTTACCTGCCGCGGGTGTTTTTTAACATCCTGATCTTTGTCGTTCCCATCGGAAGGTATAATGAAGATCTGATTCACACCATTTTTGTCGGGAGCATAAAAAGCTATGTATTTCCCATTGAACGATCCGCGAACGATACCGTCAGCTTCCATGTTATGGGTGAGCCTGTGTATTTTGATGCCTTTGGGAGGAACAGGATACTCTTTGTTATTGCCTGAAAAAGCAGTTGTAATATCAACTGACTCCGGTATTTCGGCTACAAACAGGTCATTCTCGTAATCAACTCCGTTCTCAGCTCTTACTTTACCTATGAAAGCGCGTTTTGTACCTTCATAATCAACCCATGAATCGCTTTGTGCCTTTTCTATCTCACCCGGTTTTGCTTCTCCTTTTTTTGCAGGTTTTACCAAAAGAGCAAAGTAGTGAGTATAGCCTTCGGGAACATTCTTGTTCGGCTCCATGTAACCGATCGTGCGGTCATAATCATGATTAAGAAAATCGTCGTACGTGAAACCGATACGTACTCCGTTCCTTGAATACTCATGACGGTGTGTCCCGCCTCTGTGAGCTCCTGTAGTAGTAGGGCAGTCGGTTGCAATATCACGCATCTCAACTCTATGCCACTCTCCGCTTCCGTCGCCTTGGGCTGTTACTCCTGTACGGTTTGGTTTTCCGTAATAACCACGCTCTTTAACTTCGTTCACCCATGGTCCGTGAATGAAGATCACTTTGTTTTTTATGGGATGATAAGATACCGCACCTACACCGGGAGCTGCCTTCTCTCCGTGAATGATCTCTTTGGGCTTGTACAGCACGGTCTCTTTACCTGAAGTAATATTCACCTTCTCGATAGTCTCACAGTTGCCGATATCTTCATTGAAAACCGTACCTCGTGTATCGTAGCATAAAAATTTATCATCGGGAGAAAAATTGTCATTGTTATCCAATGCATGATTCTTCTCGGTAAAGGTAATCTGTTTTTCACTCATTGGGATGTAGGTTGTTTTGTTACCGGAGTCTGATTGATCACAGCCTGATAAAAAGACTGATGCCATGATAAGAATTCCCGGAATTGCTAATGTTTTCTTTAACATCTTTGTTCTGTTAGAAAAAATGATATTCAATGATCTGACAAATAGTATGGTATACCGGAAGATGTAATTCCTGAACCTCAGGAGTCCACTTTGCCGGAACTTTTATAATTGCATCACAGTAGTTTTTCAGCTCACCGCCTGTTTCTCCGGTAAGGCCAAGGATTTTCATTCCTTTTGCCTTAGCCACTATGGCGGCATAGATCACATTCTTAGAATTGCCTGATGTGGTAATGCCGAGAAAAACATCTCCTTTCCGTCCGTAGCCGTTAACCTGTTGTGCAAAAATGAGGTCTCCGTGTATATCATTCGAAACGGCAGTGTTCAGGGCCGTGTGTGCACTTAATGAAATGGCAGGCAGACCTCTTTCCAGTTTTGATGACAGGAAATCTGCCTTTTCAGTATCCACGCTTTTTAATGATGTTTCGAAAGAAGACTCCAAAGGACGTTTTTTTGAGAAACTTTTCATCAGTTCACCTACAATGTGATCGGCATCTGCACTGCTGCCTCCGTTACCACATGCAAGCAATAGACCGCCGTTCTCATAGGACTCAATGATCATGTTGGCGGCTTTCTTAATGTCTTCTCTGACATCTGCCAGAACGGGATATCTTTCAATTAATTTATCTAAGAGAGTTTCAGTGTTCATTATATTCTTTGTTTATCTATCTTTTCAGAAGCTCTGCCAGCTGATCCGCCTGAGTGTAATCGTTGATGATGAAATCGGCACCGGCCTTTATCAGACGTGTTCTTTTCTCTTCGTTCAATCCGTAACGTCTGACCTCATCGCTTGCAATACCCACAGCTATACCTCCGTATTTATTGCATTCCTTGATCTCGACAGGGCCATCACCTACAACGAGCAGTTCGTTGCCTTTCAGTTTATTTTCGGTTATTATCTTATCAATGATGATCTTTTTGGAATATTTTTTCACATCACCTACGGAACCGTATATTCCGCCTTCGAACAATGATTTGTATCCGAGTATTCCTGCTTCTCTTATTACATCTTCTTTGTCAGTTCCACTTGCCAGATATAGCTTAACACCCTTTTTCTTCAATGACTTCAGGAATTTTACGGCGCCTTTGATTATGTAATCATCAACCGAAAGCTCTCCTTTTTTAAGTTTTTCAATTCGTTTATTGACCATTACCATCAGGGCATCATTGTATATTTCCTTGTAAGCAAATTTGTCAAGTATCTTATCCTTTGGTACGATGCCGAACTCTTCAACCAGTTTAACAAGTCCTTCCATCTGAACAATGGTCTGAATACCTGTAGAAACATCGATGTAGTTGACAACACGTTCACGAACTTTGTCGAATAGTGCTTTGTCGGCAGTCAGATACTGATCTCCCAATATTGCTTTTATCATCACCGGCTCCATGATCTTCTCCCAGCCTTCACGTAGTGTACTTACTGTTCCGTCATGGTCGAATATGGCATGTTTTATATTTCCCATCCCTAGAAGGATAGAAGGATTGCACACTTCGAATTCGGTGTCCGGGATGTATTGTGCTTGTCTGATATCTTCAGCCAGTTCAGGATGATAGTTGTAATCAACATCCTTAGCTATCTCAAGTATCTCTTCAGCAGTTGCTGTCCCGGTTGTATAAAGTTTCTGAACTGTCACGGCTGCCGCAAAGTTTGCAAAACGTGCTGCATCGGCAGGTGGGATTCCTGCTGCAAGGCAGAGAGCAATTGCGCTTATTGTAGTGTCACCGGCGCCAACAGTGTCGATCTTATTCATGATTTGTATCCCGGGGATCTCGTGCATGCCTTCATTGTCGAAAGTTATTATACCTCTTGAGCCACAGGAGACAAATACCGGCTTATTGTACTGATTGTAGATCTCGGTACCGTATTTCTTTATCTGTTCGAAAGGAACAAAGTCGCGGGGACTGAGTTCGTGACCTAGAAGAACACCTGCTTCAATTTCATTGACCTTACGATAGATGTTGCGGAATTTGTCATTGTAATGACGTGAGTCAAGGATGACGATCTTGTCGTTGAATTCATCAAAAAGCTCATTTACGGCATCGATAAAACTTTCGTTGTTAAGACTACCGGGAACCTGCTGATTGAAGATCAGGACATCGTAATTCTCTAAAGCGTAACGAATATTTTTAATGATCTCTTTATCGGTCTTAAGAGTACGTTTGTTGTTCAGTCCGAAATCGATACGTGGTTGTTCCTTGTCGTTAAGTATCTTTTTCGTGTATGTATACGTGTCAAAATTCTCTTCCTGAATTGTAAGGGCCGATGTGTCGGCATTCAGTTTTTCAAGCTGGCGTACAAGTTCGCGTCCGTGAATATCATCACCGATAACACCGATAACCTTAAGTTTTTTAGGAGTTAGAGCTGCAACATTGGCCACGACATTCCCTGCACCACCGGGAGAATATTTCTGGCTGGCAACTGATTCGGCCTGCAAACCTGTTTCAACGGAAATTTCTGAACCGGCAGGATCCATTATCCAATATGCATCAAGACAGAAATCACCGTAAACAGCGATCTTTACATCCTTGATCTTTTTAATTATTTCGTTTAAGTTAATATTTTTCATAATCTTTAGTTTATAAGGTCAATTATCTTTTTATATAATACGGGGATAGTGAGTTTCTGGTTTCCTTCAATGTAGAATCCTTTGCCGTTGTATGCCTCGGGAACACGTGTCACGATGCTTTTCTGGTCACGGAAGTAATAGCCTACGGTATTATCATTTCTGATATGATCAGGGTTGAAAGGCCGTATGTCGAAATCGGCAGTGATAAGTTTGTCGGGTACAAATCCTGTATTGCCTGCCATCGAAGCTGCTTTCAGGAACACTTCAGGACCTGTTACAGCACTTCCGATGTTCAGGATTATGCCTCCTTTTTTCAGCTTTGTTATTTCGTTGGTGTAGATCAGGAAATCTCTTCCCGAACATCCGCCTTTGGCACATCCGTCGAAAAAGCGGTGCTGGTCAAGAACATCTGTTCCTATTCCAACATGAACGGTAAACGGAACCTCTTTTTCGTAACAAACATACTGGAGGCTCACATCTTTATGTTGGAAATTTATGTTTGAAGGATCTATGCCGAGTACTTCTGCAACTTCAGACCTGAAACTTTCATCATGCATCATCTTTCCTACAGACTCTCCGTATCCCAGCTTGTATTTATTACCAACTATCAACGCAGCATTAATATAATTGAACTCAAATGCCATTCCGAACTGACCCTTTTCAAGTGCCTGCGGAACATATTCACTTGTTTCACCGATCAGGCCAAGCTCAAAATCGTGGATAGATGTGGCACCGTTCCCTGATATCATGGTGAACATGCCTTTTTTTACGAGATCACCTATTAACAATGACAATCCGTTCTTTACAAGATGGGCACCCGTAAAAAATATAACAGGCCGGTTGTTGTTGCGGGCATCCACAATCTCTTTTGCCAGCATAGATATCCTGTTTTCTATCTCATCACTGATGCTCATGTCGACACTGTCAATATTTGCGGGCTCGATCAGGTCACTTAGTTTTACCTTGTTTGTTCTTTCGCTTACAGGATAAGTGTTGATTATTTCGGGATTAAAGATTCCGTAACGTCCTGAATATTTCATTTGTATGGTTTTTGTCATTTGTTCGAAAATGCATATTCTATACTCCGCAAGCTATACTTGACGACCTGGAACAAAACATAAAAAATGTGTTCACCCTTGTTTTGA
Source organism: Marinilabiliaceae bacterium (assembly GCA_029933425.1). GTDB lineage: Bacteria > Bacteroidota > Bacteroidia > Bacteroidales > Marinilabiliaceae > JAADEM01. Next base: position 5,429 of record JAOZOF010000079.1, on the reverse strand, counting down.
GGATAGATTATTACCTTACAAAAATGATTTTTTTTTGTAAAATAAAACGCATGCTTTTTGCTAATTACGCATTAAATATTAACAAAATGAAATTCAATCAAGACTTTGTAATAGCTTAGATCAATGAACTTTTGTGTTGTTGGAGAATGAAAATATGACTTCTATTTAAAGTCTTTTCTGTATTCGGTAGGTGTTTTCCCCATTACCTTTTTAAAGTAGTGGTTAAAGTTTGCAAGGTTGTTGTAACCGCATTCATAACATATTTGTGATATCTGCTTATCGGTTTCGGCGAGCATTTTTGCTGCAATGCTTATTCTTATATTCTTTACATATTGCATGAAAGGCTGCTTGGTCTTTTTCTTGAAATAACGGCAGAATGACCCGGGGGCCATATGAACCAGGTCGGCAGCTTGCTCAAGAGTAATACCTTCCTGGATGTTCTGGAATACGTATTCATAAACCTTGTTGATGCGATCCAGGTCCTTATCAAATGATGCCGAATAATATGATGTAATGGACAGGAACTCGTAATCTTCCGTTTTCAGAAGTAGATTAAGGATATTCAGCAGCTCGATGTATGCTTCAAGCCCTTCGAGATTGGGTAGATTTTCCAGTAACCTGGCTATTCCCTTTATGTGTTTACCTTTGAAAAGTACTCCTCTTTTTGCATTGTTCAGAAGTTGTTTTACCTCAATGAGTTCAGGAATATTGAAGAAATCGGAACTGATGATGTTCTCAAAAAAATGAGTTGTTATGCAATACGGTTTCAATCCGTCCTTTACTTCCGTGACCTGCCAGTTGTGAGGAATGTTCGGACCGATCAGCACCAGGTCACCCGGTTTGTAACCCGAAATATTGTTGCCTACAATTCTCCTTCCGGAACCGGAGACAATATAATTAAGTTCGAAATTTTTGTGTGAGTGTATCTTTTCGGAGTTGAACACCATTTCCATCTTCCTGGTAAGGAAAGAATGCTTGTGTGGAACAAATATCTTTTCAAAAACAAACTCCATAAAACCGGATAATGAGGTTACATACAAATATAATTATTTTAATGAAATAGCGTGAATAAATAGTGTTAAGATTTAATGTAATTTTAATAAATTATAGGAAACGGATGAGGTAAAGTTGTTGTTACTTTGTTTTTTAGAAAGTATTTAGGTACTCAAGGTGTTTGTGAAGATTTAACAAATACAATATACTGCAGGGCAGTTTAATCAGGTCGGCAGATATGATTTTTATCTGAAATTACTAAAACTGAAAAGATGGAGAATTTTTTAAAAGGGATAATTCCACCGGTGATCACTCCTCTTCTGAATGATGAAGAGCTTGATGTTGATGGTTTGAAGAGTTTGATCGAACATCTCATAGCAGGGGGTGTGCATGGTTTGTTTTTATTGGGTACTAACGGAGAGGCTCCTCATCTGAGTTACAGGCTAAGAAAAGAACTGGTAACTAAAGCTTGTGAGATAATTGGCAAAAGAGTGCCGGTGTTGGTTGGTATTACTGATACTTCATTCATGGGGTCGATAGATATTGCCGTACATTCAAAAGAAGCAGGTGCAGACGCCGTTGTAGTGGCTCCTCCGTATTATTTCCCGATATCTCAAAAAGAGATGCAGGATTATCTTGAGGATCTGGTTAAAGCACTGCCATTGCCTTTTGTACTTTATAACATGCCGAGCTGTACAAAGATGCATATGTCGGTTGAGACAGTAAAAAAAGCCAAGGAGCTGGGAGCATTAGGTGTTAAGGACAGTTCAGGTGACATGTTCTATCTTTATACTCTTATTGAGGAGTTCAAGGATTCTCCTGATTTCTCTATAATCGCAGGTACTGAGCTTTATCTTCCCGACACGATTTTACATGGAGGACACGGTGCTGTTCCGGGCGGAGCTAACATTTTTCCAAAACTTTTTGTAGATTTATACAATGCTGCGGAAAAGAAAGATCTGAAAGAGATAGAGCGTTTACTTGAAATTGTGCATGTTCTGTATAAAACCATATATAATGTCGGGGATTCTCCGATGAAAATAACCAAAGGGACAAAATGTTCGCTTTCTGTAATGGGAATTTGCAGTGGATATATGGTTCATCCTTTACGGGAGTTTGAAGGAGAGGAGCGTGAGCTTATCCGGAAATATGTTAATGACTTTACTAAACTTCTCTGATTATGAATTACCAATTAGATTTTATTGACACCCTGATCCTCATATTGTATGCAGTAGTGCTTGTGGGTATGGGTTTCTATTTTCTCAGAAAGAGCAAGACCTCTGAGCAATTTATGGTTGCGGGCCGGGGTATTCCTGCCTGGGCAGCCGGTATTGCCGTGATGAGCGCTTACACAAGCAGTATTTCGTATATTGCTGTTCCCGGAAAAGCTTTTGATTCAAACTGGCATCCTTTGATCTTTGCACTTGCAACTATGCCGGTTGCCTGGTTTGTTACAAAGTATGTTATCCCTCATTACAGAAAGCATAAGATCATTTCGGTATATAACTATCTTGAGCAAAAGATGGGAGTCTGGGCAAGGGTTTATGCATCAATGTCGTTCGTTCTTTTTATGATAGGACGAACAGCTGTGATCCTGTACCTGTCTTCTCTTCTTCTTACTTCGTTCATTGATGTTGACATTAAAATACTTATTCTCATTATTGGTGTAGTCACAATTGCTTATACACTGATGGGTGGTATGGAAGCTGTTATCTGGACTGATGTCATGCAGTCGATCATAATGATAGGCGGTTTGCTTTTCAGTGCATATCTTCTCACTAAAGATGTGTTCGTGGGAACAGATCATTTGATGATGAAAGCTGCCGAAGCAGGAAAGTTCAGTTTGGGAGATACGAGCTGGTCGTTGAGCAGTCGTACAATCTGGGTAATGATAATTTACGGAGTAACAGAGAATGTACGTAACCTTATAGCCGATCAGAACTATACACAAAAGTATTCGTCAACAGCAACAGAAAAAGAAGCTAAGAGATCAGTCTGGTTCGCTATGTTGATATATCTGCCGCTAACAATGGTCTTCCTGTATATCGGAACAGCTTTGTGGGCATTTTATGTTGCAGGTGATAATACCTTACCGGAGACAATCACAAAAGGTGATCAGGTGTTCCCTTACTTTATTGCCACTCAGTTACCCGTTGGACTTAAAGGACTCATAATCGCAGCTATTCTTGCAGCTTCTATGAGTACAATTGACTCTGCTCTGAACAGTTCGGCTACGGTTCTTTTTGTCGATTACTACAAGAAGTTCTTCCGACCTGAGGCATCGGAAAAAAGCAGTATTAATTTTCTTCGCTTAATGACCATAATCTGGGGACTGTTAAGTATTGCCTTTTCATTACTGCTGATAAATGCAGAAAGTGCTCTTGATATCTGGTGGCAGATATCGGGAATTTTCGGTGGCGGTATTCTTGGTTTGTTCTTGCTTGCAGTGTTCAATGTAAAAGTGAGTACAACACAGGGAATCCTGTCGGCTGTTTTCAGTATTCTCATAATCATTTGGGGATCATTCATGCGTGAACTGCCTGCAGGCTGGGAATGGTTACAGTGTACTCTTGATCCGATCATAATCGGGGCAGTAAGTACCGGTGGACTCGTATTACTTGCATTGATATTTGTTGTTATCAATAAATCAACTAATCGTAAATAATTGAATCATTGAACAGGTGATCTCTATTGTTGCTGATGTAGAATGATTTAATTGTTTATTGGCATATCGATCTGAAAAAGGATTGGGTTTCTTAGGGGTCGCCTGTTATTTAAAGATTACAGATGATGCTTAAGAAGTTCAATCCTTTTTTTATTTCTCTGATACTGTCTGCCTTTCTGGTTTCTTGCGGGCAGGGATCAAAAGACTATACGAATCTCGTTGATGTTTTCATCGGCACGCAGGATGATGGGAATACCTTTCCCGGTGTCAGTGTGCCTTTCGGCGGAGTACAGTTAAGTCCTGATACACGATTAGACCCTAAGGCTCATAAGGCATACAGCTATTCCGATTCAATTCTCTACGGCTTTTCACATACCCACCTTAACGGTGTGGGTGAGCCGGAATACAAGGATGTTCTTTTTATGCCTTTCATTGTGCAAGATTTACCTGATGTACCTGACAACAACTTCTTTGCTGCTTCGTTCTCACACGATAATGAACATGCCGGGCCGGGATATTATTCCGTAAAACTGAATAATGGTATTGATGTTCAGCTTACTGCAACCGAAATGTGCGGTTTCCATAAATATACTTATCCTGCAAGCAGGCAAGGCGTTTTTATTGATCTCACTTATCCCGACGGTGCCGAAGAACTTTACATTAAAAAAGTGAGCGATCATGAGATCGAGGGGTTAAGGCGTTCACACGGTTGGGCTTACGATCAGCATGTCTATTTTGCTGCCATATTTTCAAAACCGATTGAGTCGTTACTCACTTCTGTTGACGGAAAGAAGTTTGTAAAAAAAGATCTTGCAGATGGCAAGTCGGTTAGGGCGATGGTGATTTTTGATAATGCCGATGATGAAGAGTTGTTGGTCAAAGTCGGAATTTCTGCAGTTAGTACTAACGGAGCCCGGAAAAATCTTGAAAAAGAAATTACTGATTGGGACTTTAATTCAGTTAAAAAGTCGGCTCATGAAAAGTGGAATAAGGTTCTGAGTAAGATCGAAGTTGAGGGGGGAACAAAGGACGAGCAGACTATCTTTTACACCGCAATGTATCATGCTTATCTGAGTCCGGATATCTACCAGGATGTTGACGGCAAATATCGCGGTATCGACGGTAAAATACACAAAGCAAAAGATTTCACAAACTACACCGTTTTCTCGATTTGGGATACTTACCGTGCGCTTCATCCTCTTTTTACCATAACCGATCGTAACCTTACCAATGAATTCATCCGGTCGCTTCTTGCTAAGTATGACGACGGAGGCAGATTGCCAATGTGGCCTCTTGCGGGTAACTATACTGACGACATGCTCGGGTATCATGTGGTTTCCATTATTGCCGATGCTTATGTGAAGGGTATCAGGGATTATGATGCCGCAAAGGCTTTTAAGGCCATGAAAGAGATCTCAGACATGGACAGGCTGGGATTGAAGTATTACAAACAACTCGGGTACATACCTTACGACAGGCAGGGAGAGTCGGTGTCTAAAACTCTGGAATATTGCTACGATGACTGGTGCATTGCGCAGATGGCAAAAGCGATGGATAAGAGCGACGATTATGATTACTTTCATCACAGGGCACATTTTTACGAAAATGTTTTTGATCCTACTTCCAAACTTTTCCGCGGCCGCAGCATTGACCGTAAATGGCTGACACCTTTCTATCCGCTGAAAAATTCGGCATACTCAGAGGGAAATGCCTATCAGTATATCTATGTTCCTCACGATATTGACGGCCTTATCCGTTTGATGGGTGGTGA
>JAOZOF010000078.1:7539-12624 GCA_029933425.1 Marinilabiliaceae bacterium | reverse complement strand
AATAAAGAATCAAATCTTTAATTTTGCAATCAGAAAATAGAATTAGCGGAACTGATGACAATAAAAGATATATGCAGGATACTTAATGCAAAGATTGTGAGTGGAGAAGAGTTTGCGTATAAAAAGGTGAAGAAGGGCTTTGCAAGCGACCTTATGAGCGATGTGCTCACGCTTGATACTGATGATATGTTGCTGATAACAGGGCTTACAAATACCCAGGCACTTCGTACGGCTGAAATGGCCGACATTTCATGTATTCTGTTCGTGAGGGACAAGAAGGTGACTGACGAGATGATGGAGATAGCAGAAGATAACGATATGGTTTTGCTTGAATGCAAATATTCAATGTTCCGTACAATAGGCATGTTGTACGAGGCAGGATTGAAGCCGGTGTATTGATAAGTCGAAAGGAAAAAGTAAAATTAACAGCTAAAAGCTGTCAGCTAACGGCTAATATCATGAAATTCACTTATACCATTGAAGGCGGCGATTTTTCGAAGGCAGGGCATGCTTCCAGTTCGGTTAAGAAGGTGCTTAAGCAGTTGAATGTAAATTCAAAGGTTATCAAGCGCATTGTGGTGGCATTGTACGAGGGGGAGGTTAATGTGGTGGCTCATGCATACCGTGGAAAGATAGAGGCCGATATCAATGCCGAACGGATATATGTGAGAATAGAGGATGAAGGGCCGGGTATTCCCGACATTGGCCTTGCAATGACTGCCGGGTATTCCACCGCATCGGAAAAGGTGCGTGAGATGGGTTTCGGTGCCGGTATGGGTCTTCCAAACATGAAAAAGAACACTGATGAGCTGAAAGTAACCAGTGAAGTGGATAAAGGCACAACAGTTGAAATGACAACGTATTTGAAATAGAAATAATTGATATCCTCTTTAACTCCCCCTTTCCCTGGGAGAGGGGGACAGGGGGGAGAGGCTGATAACTAAAACTATGCACAACGATTTTCATCATGCACTTGTAGTTGACAATGAGTTATGCTATGGCTGTACCCATTGCATGATGGCTTGTCCAACTGCTGCCATCCGTATCGATAATGGCAAAGCCGTGATCATCGATGAGCGATGCATCGACTGTGGTGAATGCATGAAGGCCTGTCCCGTTGATGCTATTTTTGTTGAGCAAGACGATTTTAAAAAGATCTTTGAATATGAATACAGGATCGCTATTGTTCCTGCAGTTTTTCTTGGTCAATTCTCGAAAAAGATATCTGTAAAAGAGATAGTAGATGCTATTAAAGAGACCGGGTTCACACATGTCTTTCTGGCCGAAGAGAGTGCAGAGGTGATAAATGAGGTTATGCTGAATGAATATGATTCTGACAGGGAGCGTCCGCTAATAAGTCCCTTTTGTCCTGCGGTTGTGCGGCTTATTCAGGTTAAGTTCCCGGGAATGGTCGAGAACATTATTCCGGTAAAGACACCTGTTGACAGCACTGCAATGTATGTGAAAAAATATATGCAGGATAAAGGGCTGCCAGAAAAAAGAACAGGGATTTTTTACGTTACTCCGTGTGCGGCAAAGATAGCTGCATTGAAAAGCATTCCTGAAGATGAGATAGTGATAAACGGCGTGATCAACATGGACATGCTTTACAATAAGGTGTATCATATTTTCAAAACCCGCAAAGGAGGGAATACGATTGAAGATGGTTCATTTACCGGAATATCACCCAAGGTTCTCAAATGGAGTCTTACGGGAGGTGAGGCTGATAACATGAAAGGGCGTTGTCTTGCCATCGATGAGGTTCACAATGTAACTAAATTTCTTGAGAGGGTAGAGGATGGTGATATCATAAATGTTGATTTTCTTGAATTAAGGGCTTGCGATCACGGTTGCGCCGGTGGGGTTTTGATGACAGAGAACCGTTTTCTTACAGTTGAGCGTATCCGTACAAAAGCAGACAGAATAAAAGAGGATCTGCCTGAACAACCCATAGAGAAATATCATGGTCATCTGAAGGCAAATGCCGGGATCAGTGAGATTGAACCGCGTTCCATGTTTAAACTTGATGAGGATATGGAGGAGGCATACCGTAAGATGCAGCGTATACGGCACCTCATGTGTTTTCTGCCCGCTATAGATTGCGGGGCATGCGGAGCGCCCAACTGTCAGAGCCTTGCTGAGGATGTTGTGAAAGGGAAGGCGCATTTGTCAAACTGTATATTCATTCAGCGCAGTATGGAGAAAAACCGTAAGCTGAGTAATGAACATGCCATCAGATTAATAGAGAAGGTGTGGGGTAAAGACAGATTAGATAAGAATTGCAATAAAAAAGGAGCAGAAAATGAAACTGATTGATATAGTTGACAAGCTGGGTCTGAAGGTTTTCAGCAACAGCGACAAGCTGAACGAGATCGAGGTTACAGGCGGATATACCTCCGACCTCCTTAGTGATGTGATGGGAAATGCACAAGAGGGACAAATATGGATCACCCTGCAGAACCATAAGAACGTGATGGCTGTGGCCTCGCTGAAAGATCTTGCCGCAGTGATCCTGGTAAAAAGTATAAAGCCTGAGGAGAATTTCCTGAAACAAAGTGTAGAGGAGGGCATCCCCGTCCTTGGAACAGACAGGCAGGCATTTGAAATGTCAGGGGAGCTGTACAAAATCTTTAATTAGCCGGGGCGCAACACAAAGTTGCACCCTGACTTTACATGTTTCTCTATGCGTCTCGATCTTCACATACATACTCTTCTATCTCCGTGCGGCAGCCTGGAGATGAGTCCTGCACGCATTATCGCTGAGTCCAAAAAGAAAGGACTCGACATTATCGGCATTACCGATCACAACACAACACGGCAGTGTCGTGAGGTGAAACGCATCGGCGATAAGGAGGGCGTCATGGTTTTTTGCGGAGCTGAGGTTACCACCAAAGAGGAGGCTCATTGCCTGACATTTTTTGAAGATACTGATGCCCTTGATGTTTTTCAGAAGTTTCTCGACCTGCATCTGCCTGACATAAAAAATGTACCCCGGAAATTTGGTGACCAGGTTTGGGTTGATGAGGATGAAATGATAGCAGGAGAAGAAGATCGTTTGTTGATATCGGCATTGGATGTGCATATTGAGGAGATTGAGCAAAAGGTACATGAACTGAACGGGATTTTCATCCCTGCTCATATCGATCGCCCCATGTACAGCATCATTAGTCAGTTAGGTTTTATTCCGCCCGGTCTGAGTGTTGATGCTCTGGAGATAGTTGATGTGGCTAAGAAAGAGATGATGATACAAACATATTCGTTACCACGTGATATCACATTTATCACATCATCTGACGCCCATCATCCACATCAGATAGGAATGAGGTTTACGGAACTGGATATGAAGGAGGCGACGTTTGAGGAATTCAGGGAAATCCTAAATTAACAACAACGCCATGAAAACCATATCGGAACATATAATGGACATTGCGCAGAATTCGGTCAAGGCCGGTGCGAAAACCATCATTCTGGAACTGACTGACAGGGATGATATCCTGTTGTTTCGCATTGAGGATGACGGTTGCGGAATGGATAAAGAGACCGTAAAGCGCGTGAGCGATCCGTTCTACACAACGCGAACTACCCGTAAGATAGGTATGGGAATACCTTTACTGAAACAAAATGCCGAACAGACCGGCGGTGAAGTTGTCATAAGATCAGAACAGGGCAGCGGCACTATCCTGAAAGCAAAGTTCATCACATCCAATATTGACTGCCCGCCTTTGGGTGATATTCATGTTACGGTTGCACTTCTTATTACCGGAAATCCGGGTATTAATTTCATTTTCAGATATATCAAAGGTAAAGATGTTTATGAGCTGTCAACTGCTGACATAAAGGAGGCAATGGGTGATATGGATATCTCTGTGCCTAAGGTAACTTCTTTTCTGAAAGACATGATCGAAGAGAACCTTGCTCAACTAGGCGTAAAATTTGATTGAATCATAGTCGGGGAAAAATTCAAAGTTGCACCCCGGCTTCTTTTTCCTCTTAACTTTTATTACATAAAATCTGCATTTATTAGTTGCAAACTAAGATGCAGGATCATATTTATAAAAATTTCTTTAATAGAAAATACCTATAAATATGTTTTATAACTACTTTTTTCTTCAATGGTTTGCTTTACAATAATGACTCAATTCTTTAATTTTGCAACAAAGAAAAAAATCAATAATTGATTTGAAAGAATAAATGCAAATCTGCTTTTTTCAAAGCTGAGACAGAAAAGAGGTTTCAACATAAACTATTTAATAATGGCTAAAGTAAAATCATTGAGCGACCTCAAAAAGATGAGGGAAGAACTTCAGTCTAAAGTAAACCTGCGGGAGAAGAGTGATCATCCCGAGGGTATGGTTCAGATAAAAGTAGCAATGGCAACATGCGGTATTGCATCGGGTGCTAAGGAAACAATGGACTACATTGTGAATGAACTCGACAATCGTGCTATTGATGCCGTAGTCACACAAACGGGATGTATGGGTTATTGCTATGCAGAGCCGACAATTGAGGTTACCCTGCCGGGCGAAAAACCTGTGATCTTTGGTTACGTGGATGACAAAAAGGCCAAAGAGATAATCGAAAAATACATTCAGGGCGGTGAACTTGTTGACGGTGTAATACCTGTCACTTACGAAACTATTGATGAACATAACGAAGAATAATTGATATTATGGCAAAGTATAAAAATCAGGTTCTTGTATGTGCAGGTACCGGTTGCCGGGCTTCACAAAGCGAAGATATCGTTCAGAACCTTGTAAACGCCATCAGAGACAACGGAATCGAGGGCGAAGTACAGGTTGTGAGAACAGGGTGTTTCGGCTTTTGTGAGAAAGGTCCGGTAGTAAAAATGGTGCCCGACAATACTTTTTATGTGCATGTGTCACCGGATGATGCAGGAGAGCTGGTTTCGGAGCATCTTGTAAAAGGGCGTAAAGTTGAGCGTCTGTTGTATGTTGATCCGGAAACACATGAGAAGATCTCGGATTCAAAACACATGGGATTTTACAAAAAGCAGATCCGTATTGCTTTACGTAATTGCGGTTTCATCAATCCTGAGAATATCGATGAATATATTGCCCGCGACGG
>JAOZOF010000078.1:0-7439 GCA_029933425.1 Marinilabiliaceae bacterium | reverse complement strand
GTAATTGCGGTTTCATCAATCCTGAGAATATCGATGAATATATTGCCCGCGACGGCTATCAGGCGTTGGGTAAAGCATTGGAGATGACTCCCGAAGAGGTGATAGATGAGATCAAGAGGTCAGGCTTACGCGGACGCGGCGGCGGCGGTTTCCCCACAGGATTGAAGTGGGAGCTGACACGTAAGGTCAAAGCTGAACAGAAATATGTTGTTTGTAATGCCGACGAGGGTGACCCCGGAGCATTTATGGACCGCTCTATTCTTGAGGGTGATCCGCATACTGTACTCGAGGCAATGGCCATCAACGGTTACTGTACCGAAGCAAGTAAAGGGCTGATCTACATCCGCGCCGAATATCCGCTTGCTATTGAGCGTTTAAAGATAGCTATCGATCAGGCACGTGAGTACGGTTTACTTGGTGATGATATCTTCGGAACAGGTTTCAGTTTCGATATTGAACTTCGTTATGGTGCCGGTGCATTTGTATGTGGTGAGGAGACAGCTCTCATTCACTCGATGGAAGGATTGAGAGGTGAGCCGACAGTTAAGCCTCCTTTCCCTTCAGAAAGCGGATACAAAGGTGCTCCAACCAATGTGAACAATGTTGAGACTTATGCCAGTGTGCCTGTTATCCTGCTTAAAGGTGCCGATTGGTTCAGCAGTATCGGAACAGAGAAGAGTAAGGGTACCAAGGTGTTTGCTCTTGCCGGAAAAGTAAACAACGTAGGACTTGTTGAAGTTCCCATGGGAACAACCCTGCGTGAGGTGATATTTGATATCGGCGGGGGTATTAAAGGAGGGAAGAAATTCAAGGCTGTGCAGACGGGAGGTCCGTCGGGAGGCTGTCTGACAGAAAAACATCTTGATATACCTATTGATTACGATAATCTGATTGCATCAGGTTCAATGATGGGATCGGGAGGAATGATCGTGATGGATGAGGATGATTGTATGGTATCTGTGGCTAAGTTCTATCTCGATTTCACGGTTGAGGAATCATGTGGGAAATGTGCCCCGTGCCGTATCGGGAACAAGCGTCTTTACGAAATGCTTGATACCATCACTCAGGGTAAAGGTACTGTTGAAGATCTGTCGAAGCTGCGTAATCTTGCAAACGTGATAAAGGATACCTCACTCTGCGGATTGGGACAAACATCGCCGAATCCTGTTCTGTCAACAATGGACAACTTTTACGATGAATACCTGGCACACGTTAAAGACCATAAATGTCCGTCGGGACAGTGTAAAGCGTTGATGTCGTACATCATTAAAGAAGATGCATGTGTGGGGTGTACTTTGTGTGCCCGTGTTTGTCCTGTAGACGCGATATCGGGAGAGAAAAAGATGCCCCATGTTATCGATCAGAGCATCTGCATCAAGTGCGGAGCATGTTTCGAGAAATGTAAGTTTGATGCGATCTTTATTGAGTAACGTGTGATCGTTTATTGTGTTTAACAATTCAACGGTTTAACAAAAATAAAATAGAATGGATATAGTAAAACTGACCATAGATAATACTCCGGTAGTTGTTGAGAAAGGAACAACCGTACTGGAGGCGGCAAAGACGGTAGGGGTTGATATTCCCACACTTTGCTACATGAAGCTCGATGACATGGAGTTTGAGAATAAACCCGGTGGTTGTCGTGTTTGTGTGGTTGAGGTTGAGGGAAGAAGGAATCTTGCTCCGTCGTGCAAAACCGAGTGCGAAGACGGGATGGTGGTGAATACTCACTCAGTAAGAGTTGTAAACGCCCGGCGTACCGTTATGGAACTGATACTTTCCGACCATCCTTTCGAGTGCCTTGTTTGTGCCAAATCGGGGAAGTGTGATCTTCAGAGCCTGGCGCAGGATCTCGGTATCCGGGAGATACATTATCAGGGCGAGAAATCACATTACAAGTCCGATCACTCACCGGCGATCATACGTGAGATGGATAAATGTATTATGTGCCGCAGGTGCGAGACAGCCTGTAACGATGTGCAGACAGTAGGTACCTTATCAGCAATCTATCGCGGATTTAATTCGGTCGTGGCCCCTGCTTTCGAAATGGACCTTGACCATACAAACTGTACTTTCTGCGGACAGTGTGTTGCTGTTTGTCCTACAGGAGCATTGATCGAGCGTGACCATACATGGAAAGTTATGGATGCCATTATCGATCCAAAAAAGACGGTTATCGTTCAGACCGCTCCTGCCGTTCGTGCTGCTCTTGGCGAAGAGTTCGGTCTGGAACCGGGAACTCTTGTGACAGGTAAGATGGTATCAGCTTTGCGTAAGATAGGTTTCGATTATGTTTTTGATACCGATTTTGCTGCCGATCTAACGATCCTCGAAGAGGGTACGGAACTGCTTGGGCGGCTGAGTAAGTTCCTGGCCGGGGATAAAGAGGTGAAGCTTCCGATACTTACATCCTGTTGTCCTGCCTGGGTGAATTTTTTCGAGCATCATTTTCCGGAGATGAAGGAAATTCCATCTACGGCAAAATCTCCGCAGCAGATGTTCGGTGCAATTGCCAAAACATATTTTGCCGATCAGCTTAAGATCAAACGTGAAGATCTTGTGGTGGTTTCGGTAATGCCGTGTCTTGCCAAGAAATATGAAGCATCGCGTGATGAGTTTGCTGTGAACGGTGATCCTGATGTAAATATTTCGATCACAACACGTGAACTTGCCCAGATGATCAAAAATGCCAACCTGAAGTTCACCGAACTTCCTGATGATGATTTCGACCGTCCTATGGGAGAGTCAACCGGTGCCGGAGTAATTTTTGGAACAACTGGAGGTGTGATAGAAGCGGCTGTACGTACTGCTTACGAACTGCATACAGGAAAAGAGCTTGATCGCGTAGACTTCAAAGAATTAAGGGGCATGGAGGGCATCAGAAGTGCAACGCTGGATTTCGACGGACTGCCAATCAATATAGGTATTGCTCACGGACTTGGAAATGCACGGAAGCTTCTTGAGGACATCAAGGCGGGCAAGTCGCAGTTCCATGCTATCGAAATAATGGCCTGTCCGGGCGGATGTATCGGCGGTGGAGGACAACCATACCATCACGGTGATGTGACTGTGCTTAAGAAACGTCAGAAAGCAATTTACGAAGAGGATGCAGGCAAGACTATCCGTAAGTCGCATGAAAACCCGTACATCAAAAAGCTTTACGAGGAGTTCCTTGGCGAGCCTTGCGGACATAAGTCGCACGAACTGCTGCACACCAGTTATTTTGATAAGAAAAAGAAGATAGAGATTTGAATTTTATCTCTGCCTGCGCCAAGGCTATGGCAGGCAGGTCCGGCCCCTCTTGAAAGGGAGTATCAGGAGAGTTAAGCCCCAAAGGGGCGTGACAAGAATAACCCGGGATGAAATCCCGGGAACACACAAAAAATAAGAAACAGTTTTGGCGGGATTTTTGCCCGCCCGTAGCGAAGCTAAGGGGCATCAAAAATCGTGACAAAACACTTAAAAAGAAAACAAAATGGCAGATATAAAATTACCGGCAAATAAAGTTCAGGAGCTGCGTGATATTTGCGCAAAGTTCAACCACGAAAAAGGCGAACTTATCAATGTTCTTCATGCAGCCCAGGGAATATTCGGATACCTGCCTGCCGAGGTGCAGGATATAGTGGCAGAAGAACTGAATGTATCTGTGGCACACGTTTATGGTGTTGTAACATTCTATTCTTTCTTCACCATGACCCCGAAAGGAAAATATCCGATATCTATCTGTATGGGTACTGCGTGTTATGTTCGCGGAGCGGAAAAGGTACTTGATGAGTTTAAACGTTTGCTCGACCTGAAAGTAGGAGAGACATCTGCCAACGGCGATTTCTCGATCAGCTGTTTACGCTGTGTGGGGGCATGCGGACTGGCACCTGTGGTTACCGTTGGCGAAAAGGTTTACGGACGTGTGGCGCCCGAAGATGTGAAAGGAATTATTGCAGAGTACAAGTAAAAAATTGAGCTTTGAGAAATAATGGGGTGACTCCGGCTTTTGTTGGAGCTGCCCCGTTGTTGTTATATTGTGATACTAAAGATCTCACTGACTGCATACAGTGGCATATTTATAAGCCAGTTTTCTTTCCTGAAATCAGACATCGATATTCTTACAGGTTTTGTATCAGGATATTTATGTGAGAATACTTTCAGACTTTTAGCTTGTAGGTTCTCCGCTGCTTTTACCTCTATTGGTAAAATAGTATCTTCGTTTTGAACTATAAAGTCGATCTCAGCTCTTGATTTTTCTGCGGACCAATAAAAAATATCATTATCCGTTAGTGTCCTGAGTTGTTGTAAAACGTATTGTTCGGTCAGTGATCCTTTGAATTCTTCAAAAATTATATTGCCATTAATTATTGATTTTGCAGGAAGGTCACTAATAGCTGCGAGTAAGCCCACATCAGATATGAAAAGTTTGAACGTTCCAAAATCTTCATAGGCTTTCAGAGGCATTCCGGGTTTTGTTATTCTGTGCACTTTATAAATTAGTCCGCTGTCGCTTAACCAGCTAATGGAAGATTCAAAATCTTTTGCTCTGGCACTTTTTTTTATAGCTGAGTAAATGAATTTTTTGTTTTCTTTCGATAGTTGTGAAGGAATAGAGTTCCATAACATCCTTATTCGTGGAACAATCGAGGCAGGGGCATGTTTGGAGAAATCCTGTTCATATCCAAGCAATATTCTTTTTTGAATATTTCGTACTTCCGTGAAATTGCTGTTGTTGAAAAATTCCGCCACAGCTTCCGGCATCCCGCCTGTGAAATAGTATTGTTTTAATAAATCGACATAACGATGCTTGAATGTTTTAATTAGTTTCCAGTCTTTTCTTTTTAGTATTTCCAAAAGTTGCGAGTTGCCAGAAGCCTCTATGAACTCTACGTAATTCATCGGATGAAGGTCTAAGAAATTTATTTTACCTACCGGAAAAGAAGTATGTTGGTGCAATGTTACTCCCAGAAGAGAACCTGCTGCAATAACATGGTATTGTGGTGCTTGTTCACAGAAATATTTGAGTGCTGTTATTCCTCTTTCGGCTTCCTGTATTTCATCGAATATTATCAGAGTATCCTGAGGGGTTATTTTAATACCCGTTTCTATTTCAACAGCCAATAAAATACGTTTAATGTCAAAATTATCGACAAATAGGTTTTTTAAAGTTACAGAGTCTTCAAAATTTACATAAGCAATGTTTTTATAGTTCTTGTTTCCAAACTCTTTCATCAGCCAAGTTTTGCCAACCTGTCTGGCACCTCTGATTATCAATGGTTTTCTGCTTGAATTATTCTTCCATTGTTTCAGATATTTTGTAGCTTGCCTTCTCATGATACATATTTACGTACGAAAATCTGTGTAAAAATACAAAAAGTCGTACGAAAAATGCAAGGATATTACAAAAAGTCGTACGAAAAAGTGTTGTATGGTTAGATCTTTTGGTTTTATCTCATAAGAAATTTATTTCGTTCCTACGGAACTCTCTTGCATCAGTGTGGCAAAAAAAGGGATTTCATCCCTTGTTAGAATCTAGCCTGCCTACGGCAGTACTATTATTTCCGTAGGAACAATCTATTTTAATAAGGGGCAAAAGCCCCTTGAATAAAAGTATCCAAATAATAAAAAGTTCCGTAGGAACGACATCTCTCCCATTGGTATTCTAGATTCAATGAATTGAAAGTAGTTTTCCTGTTAGCAGTAGGGATATACGATAAAATCAACGATTTTTAATGAATATCTTTTTGTGATTTATATCCCCTCCCTTCTAGTTTCCCCCTAAATGGGACAAAAAGGGGTAAACATAAAGTGGATTTTGTCGTATACCCTGTAAATAGAACTAATTTTGTAATCTGTAAAAAACAGGCTACCTTTTATGACTTAAAAACTATCGTCATGAATTCTGAAGTCCACAAATTAGACCGGATCGCGATAAGCGTAAAGTCACATGTTCTCTTAAAACAGCTTCTTAAAGAGAATCCTTTCCTTGAAGAGATACTGCGAAATTCCAAAAATCCTACAGAAGCATTGATAGGGGTTCGAAACTATATAATGGAAATTTTGCGGGAAAGACCTGATGCATATAAGTTTTATAAACGTGAAGTTACCGGTCGTGAGGCTTTTGAAAAATTATCATGGGTTGATCTTGCAACCATCAGGATACTTGATTACATTGATAATGCAGGGCGAGAATTCAATGATCTGAACCTTCGGGGTGAGCTGGCTGTGAGTAATCCCATAAAAATGATATGGCTTGCTGTTTCAGAAGGAACAGGAGGGGCTAAACCTTATTTTTTTACAGACATGTTGTACCTTTTTCGCCAGTTCAGAGGTAAATATAAACGAAAACTTCCGGGTAAAGAACAGGTGGAGCAGTGGATGGAACGGTGGACCACAGGCCTTGATCCCCGTATCGTACATTTGAGGGAAGAAAACAGGGAAAGGATAATCAGGATACTTATTGATAAGATCGATGAAGGGGAGATAAAAAGTAAAAAATATTCTTTCACTCCGGATATGAGTGGTGAACAGAAGTATCTGAAAATGCTGGAATGGTGGGACGACTATGTATTTCACCTGTCCTTTGCAGTAAGATCACCTGACCTTCTTAACGAATTACTGGGATACTCACTTGACCCGGATACAATGAAACTTTTGTATAAGGCTGAGGAGAAAGGAATACCGTTTTTTGTTAATCCTTACTATCTCTCACTTCTGCATGTTAGGGTGCCATATTTCGCCATTGGGGCCGATCTTGCCATAAGGCACTATGTTCTGTACAGCGAACAGCTGATAGAAGAGTTTGGGAATATTGTTGCCTGGGAAAAAGAGGACCTTGTGGAACCCGGAAAACCGAATGCGGCAGGCTGGATACTTCCTTCGCATCACAATGTGCACAGGCGTTATCCCGAGGTGGCAATTCTTATTCCCGATACCATGGGACGTGCATGTGGAGGGCTTTGTGCATCATGTCAGAGAATGTATGATTTTCAGAGAGGCAACCTGAACTTTAATCTCGACAAACTTAAACCTAAAGAGACATGGGAGGAAAAATTAAGACGGTTACTTGATTATTTTGAGAATGACTCTCAGCTGCGTGATATCCTGATCACGGGAGGTGATGCTTTCATGAGTTCTGAAAAGTCGATGAAAAATATTCTGGATGCTGTTTACGATATGGCATACCGGAAAAAAGAGGCGAACAGGAAAAGGGAGGAGGGCGAGAAATTTGCTGAGATCGTAAGAGTCAGGCTTGGTACACGTCTTCCGATCTATCTTCCGCAAAGGATAACAGAAAGTTTTACAGCCATTCTTAAAGAGTTCAAACACAAGGCATCAAAAATAGGAGTTAAACAATTCGTTGTTCAAACCCATTTTGAATCGCCTATGGAAGTAACCCCTGAAGCCCGCAGATCGGTGAAAATGCTTAATGAGGCCGGCTGGATAGTTACCAA
>JAOZOF010000361.1:2006-3344 GCA_029933425.1 Marinilabiliaceae bacterium | reverse complement strand
AACAATATCCGGGAGTATCAGGTTGTCAGTATGGAGTTCACTAAACTTAAAGAGACGGAAGATGCTCTTAATGAAAATCAGAATACTCTAAAAGCAATAATAAACAACAAGCTTATCGGGATAATTGTATTCGACCGGAATAATAAATTCATTATGTCGAACGATTACTTTGTTGAAATGCTTGGTCTAAACTCATTTGATGAACTAAGCTCATACTCACTTTTTGATTTCACTCATCCCGATTATAAAGAAGTTACCAGAAAGAACATCAATGCACTTTTAAACAAAGAACTGGAAAGTTTTCACATTACCAAGAAATACATAAGAAAGGACGGATCAGAGTTCTGGGGTGATGTATTTGTTTCTCCAATTAAATCTGCGTCAGGGGAGGTTGATCAGATCGCAGGAATGGTCATAAATTCAACAGTAAGAAAGAAAATGGAACTTCAGATGCAGGAGAACGAAAAGGCATTAAAGAAGCTTAATAAGACCAAGGATAAACTTTTTTCAATAATAGCTCACGATATTAAAAACCCTTTTAATGTGATAATGGGATTTGCCAATGTGCTTGTAAGTAACATTGATGACCTGACAAAAAATGAGATCAAAGATTACGCCGGTAAGATAGTAAATGCGAGCGAAACCGTATACAAACTTCTTGACGACCTGCTGGTGTGGGCAAAATCACAAATGGGTCAACTGAAGGTTATTCCGACAAGGGTAAACATGAACAGTATTGTTACTGATATTTTCAATCACTTTTACATTATGACCACCAATAAGGAGCTTCAGATGATAAACAATATTCCTGAGAATACTTTTGTTTATGCTGATTACGAAATGATCCGTTTCGTACTAAGGAATCTGGTACATAATGCCATCAAATTTACGCCTGAAGGCGGTGAGATATCCATTAAATGCCATTCAGAAGGCGACCTGTGTACAATTGAAGTAACCGACAGCGGTATCGGCATCAGAGAAGAGAAACTCGGTAAATTATTTGAGATGCTGGATATAATGGAGGATAAAAATATTAACAACGAAAAAGGTACAGGACTTGGATTATATCTTGCCAAAGAGATGGTATTAAAAAATAACGGGCAGATCAGGGTCACAAGTAAGGAAGGTCAGGGAACAACATTTTTTATAACATTACCACTCTATAAAGAATAAGGCCGGAACATTTCATTTCCGACCTTACTCCACTTCTTCAATTGTTGGGTTTATTTCAGTTTCAAAATACTTTTTCTGATCAACTCTTCAAAATAGCTTGGGTCTTTTATTTTAGCGTCCTGCAGTTCCCATGCTGCAAGAAACTCAAACTCAACAGGCTTTTCA
>JAOZOF010000361.1:0-1906 GCA_029933425.1 Marinilabiliaceae bacterium | reverse complement strand
ACTTCCGATTCATCAACAGCCGTAAATAAAACACGTTTCTTTCCTTTTGCTTTCAGATCAACAAGAAAAGCCAGCTCATCCCAATTGCCGTCACCATCAATATCATCGCATTGCGACGGTAAAAAGCTGCCTGTTTCATCCTTTACAGCCACAACTTTATTATCAGGTATGGTTACATACTTTTTCAGTTCATCACGGGAAATAACAACAGCTTTGTCATTGATGTTCACAGGAAATCTGTTTTCAACCACATACTCTTTCTGTTTTCCATCTGTACAGGAAAAAAGCAGAAGAGCAAACAGGATAAACAAATTATCTTTCAGGTAAGCAGTAATTGAACTTATATTTTTCATAATTAAATCTATTCTATTTCATTTTCACCTTTAACATAGCCGAAATTGGCAAGAATACCACCGTCAACATAAAGCAGATGACCATTGACAAAATCGCTTGCTTTACTTGCCAGAAACAGAGCGGCATTACCCACATCTTCGGGCTCACCCCAGCGTCCTGCCGGTGTTCGTGTCATCACAAGGTCATTAAAAGGATGTCCTCCTTCACGTATCGGAGCTGTTTGTGCCGTTGCAATATACCCGGGTCCGATGCCGTTTATCTGAATGTTGTATTTAGCCCACTCACAGGTCATATTTGCAGTCAGCAGCTTCAATCCGCCTTTAGCTGCTGCGTAAGCCGAAACCGAATTACGGCCATAGACACTCATCATGGAGCACATGTTTATTATCTTTCCGCTTCTTTTCTTTATCATTCCCGGAGCAACACGCTTACTAACGATCAAAGGAGCAACAAGGTCAACATCAATAACCTGTTTAAAATCGCTTACAGGCATATCAAGAATAGGTATACGTTTGATAATTCCGGCATTGTTCACCAAAATATCGATTGTTCCTACCTCTTTTTCTATCTGAGATATGCCTTTGTTAACATCGTTTTCATCAGTTACATTAAAAACAAGGGTGTAAACATCAATACCCTCTTTGGCATATTCGTCAACACAAGCGTCAAGCTTTTCCTTCGAAATATCGTTAACGCATATTTTAGCCCCGGCTTTTCCTAAAACCTTGCCAATAGCCATACCGATTCCGTGAGTACCTCCGGTAATAAGGGCTACCTTTCCTGTCAGATCAAATAATTCATTTATCATTTCTATAACTTTTTTATGTTTTAATTACAAATGATCAATCTACCTCAGTTCATTAGGCTGAATAATATCCATATCCGTGTAATCAAGGTTTTCACCCGCCATACCCCATATAAAAATATAGTTTGATGTACCTGCGGCACTGTGAATACTCCATGAAGGCGACAGAACTGCCTGTTCGTTCTTCATCCAGATATGACGTGTTTCCTCAGGTTGTCCCATAAAATGGCATATTGCCTGGTCTTCGGGAACTTCAAAATAGAAATATGCTTCCATACGTCTGTTGTGTGTGTGGGCAGGCATAGTATTCCAAACGCTACCCGGCTTCAATTCTGTCATACCCATCTGAAGCTGACATGTAGGTACCACCTCTTTTACCAAAAGCTGATTTATCTGCCTTTCATTTGAAGACTCAAGACTTCCGAGGTGTAATACATTTGCATCGGCAAGTGAGACCTTACGCGAAGGAAAAGCCTTGTGTGCAGGTGCAGAGTTCATGTATAACTTTGCAGGTCTTGATGCATCAAATGACTCAAAAGAAATGTCCTTAACACCCTGACCAAGAAATAATGCTTCCTTGTATTCAAGTTCATAAGTAGTACCATCAGCAACTATCTCTGCTTTACCTCCCACATTTATAAGCCCTATCTCACGTCGTTGCAGAAAATATTCTGCTTTGATCTCATCATAAGTTTCGAGTTTTAAAGTCTTATTCACAGGCATTATACCTCCTACAATATATCTGTC
>JAOZOF010000360.1 GCA_029933425.1 Marinilabiliaceae bacterium | reverse complement strand
ACGATTCTGTTAAAGTGAAGATATGGGATGGTGATTCATCAGGTCCCGGACAGGTAATTGCCGAAAAAACAGTTTCTGTGACTTCAATGACAAAAAACCGTGAACATATCATCTCTTTTGATTCTCCTGTTTCGGTGAAGAACTCCTTTTATGCAGGAATAGAGATAAGTTATGCTTCGGATGATGTAGATACAGTTGCACTTTACAATATTATTAAAAGCAACAGTACGGCAGAGAACGGTTATCTGTACGACGGCTCTTCCTGGAAGAAGCTGTCTGAGGTTCAGCCGGACGGAATGAAAGGGAATTACTGGGTTGATGTGCTCGTTTCCTACGGTTCATCAACAGGGATAGGTGATGATATCTCACGTGAGGACCTTGTGTCAGTCTATCCCAACCCGGTTGAGAACGGAAGATTCTATTACAGAACTGATAACACAGGACTGAAATATATTGAGATCTACTCTGTTAACGGTGAACGGTTACTGTTGAAAAATGTGTCTCCCGGCGACAGGAAATATGTTGATGTTCCCGGAATTGTACCGGGGATCTATCTCGCAAAGTTCGTTTTCAACAACATGACCATCACAAAGAAGATACTGGTGAAATAGAAATAACCTAAGAAAGGGAGACGGAAGCTTCCCTTTTTTATGGTTAATGCAATATTTTTATGTTATCGATGCAGAAGTAAAGAGGGGTGTTGTATCCATCTTCATTGGCATCGGATGATGAAAGAACGAATTCAACCGAGTTTACTTTACCCAGTTCCTGCAAGTCAATATTTGTCCACGCTGAAAGCACATACCGTTTATTGCTGTTCTCAAAACGGTAATCGGCAAGGTAGAACTCAACCTCTCCTGTCGGATTGTCCTGATTATCGTATCCTTTTATCGTGAGTAAATACCAATCGCCGTAATCGAAAGCTTTTGCGTTTGCATCACCCCGTTTAATGGTAAGTGCGGCATAAGTTGAGTTGTTTACGGCTATCGATTTCAGAGTGTGGTTGATGCCGTCGCTGAACGACATGCGGTTGGGGCTGCCTTTGTCGTCAGTAAGAAAGACACTGAAATGCGATGACCCGTCTGCCCCTGAGGTTGCGTATACACTGAACTGGTTATCCAGTGTCTGACTTATGGTATTGGTTTCGATACTAATGGCAAATCCGCTCCAGTAATTCTCTGTTTCAACATTTTTCACAGGCAATATTACTCCTTTTGAATTGAAATAACCTGTTTCGCTTTTATTGATATGCGGTGTGTATTTATCAAGGTTGAACTCTTCAAAGTCTATTAGGATGATCGTGTGAACCGGAATTATCATTGAATCGGCTCCCGAAGGAGTGTACACAAAGAACTCGAATGTGTCGGTACGCAGAACAGGTGAAGTGTATTCCAGATCTTTCTCTGTGTAATCGAGCACTTGCCCGTTTTTTGTCCATTTGTACTGTGAATCGTAATCATATGTGATCTTTGGAGAGATGAGTAATACGCTGTCAGGTTCTATCTCATAACCGTCATCGGGCATCGAAAGAAATATCTCGGGTGGAGGCATATCTTTTGATCCCTTCAGGCATCCCTGCATGAGCGATGCGATCATAAGAAGTATAATTATTTCGATCTTCATTTTCTTTACTCTTCTCTTCAATTTTATAACGAAAGAACCATCTGTTTATTTTTCCTGTTGTTTCAGCTCAAAATCGATGAAACCCGGCAGCTGTTCAGCCCCTATTCTTTTTCCTACTATTTTCTTGTTTTTGTCAAGAACATAGATAGTCGGTGTGCTGTATACATCGTATAGATTCCTGAAATTTGTTCTGTAATACGGATCATTCACATTGATAAAATCGTACAGGTCATGTTCTTCAATGAATTTTTCCCACGGCTCTTTTTCTACCTGGGTATAAACAGCAAATACTTTAACCCCTTTATCCTTATATTTATCGCTGACCACTTCTTTCAGTTTAGGGACCTCTTTTTTACAATGGCCGCAATTAGGTTCCCAGAACAGCAAAATTGTGATGGGAGCATTTACTTCGCTCAATCTGTAGTATTGGCCGTCAACAGATTGCATTAACAGGTCGGGTGCCTGATTGCCGATAAGGTTGGGCTTGATCTTGGTAACCCTTTCCTGCAGTTTGCTAAGGAATGTAGAGTCTGCCCAATCGGCCTGGCCTGAAAGGTAATATTTTTCGGCCATGTCAACCACCATGGCATCCATACCCATTAGCTTACTTTCATTGGCCATATTGAAAAGATACTGTATCAGATATCTGCGCATTTTAGGATCATCGGTTTTGGCAATGACCATGTTAGCCTCCTTGATCAGTGAATCGGGCTGCTGAACGACTATCTTAGTAAAATATCTTTCAAGCTTACTTGTAAAGACAGGGGTGCGCAGCAGACGTTCATCGTTGAAATCGATATTATCGAAATAGTGAACTTTGTAGTACAGATATTTTTTTAACTGAATTACCGAATCTTTATTGGCAATATTTTCAGGTGCATCGAAATCAGGTATCTCGATATCTTTTGTCATCAGAAGAAACCGGGCGAGGAGAGAGCCTGTGTTCTCGTCGATAATCCTGTTCATCTCCTTATCAACCTCCTCTTTTATCTTCTTTAATTTTTCCAGTCCCTTTTCATATTCAGGTGAATCTTTTTCCAGGTCCTTTAATTCAGATTGTATTTTCTGGGCTTCTTTCTGTTTAGCATTGAGGAATTTCTGGTATTTGAGAAATTCCTCCGCCACTTTGTTCCCTGTTATCTTTTGAGAGTTAACAAGGTCGCCTTCGGTAGTAGTAACTGAAAACTCCTGATCATCGCCTATCAAGATGTCAAAATACGATTTGTCGGGGAGATAGATAACGTAAATGCCGCCGTCAAGAGGCTCGTCACCCTGAAAAATACCGTGTCCGTTACTGTCAATATCAGTTGTGTCCTTAACGAACATCTGCTTGTTGAAATAATATCCGAGCAGCAATGTTGTGTCTTTAATGCCGTTTATCTTTACATCAATATTGTAACCTTGCGAGAATGACGCAATGGGAATTAAAACTGAAACTAACAGTAATATTCTTTTTATGTAATGTTTCATGTCTTACTTTGCTTGGTTAATGTTATTGAGTTGTATCTTAATTGTATATGATCTTCCTTAAAATGCTATTAAACAGACTTTGTCTTGCTCTTCAACCACGATCTCTCTTCTTCATTTAGGTGTTTTTCAAGTGTTTCATACACTTTCTTGTGGTAATCATTTAACCACATTTTTTCATCTTCTGTCAGTAATTCCGGATCCAATGCATTGATATCAATAGGACACATTGTTATTGTCTCAAAAGCATAAAACGTGCCAAATTC
>JAOZOF010000359.1 GCA_029933425.1 Marinilabiliaceae bacterium | reverse complement strand
AATCTCCAAGCAACATCACATGATTACCTGAGTTCATACCCGGATCACCGGTATCACCGTTCCACAGTTCCCATATTGTTGTTGCTCCTTTTTCAACCATGTAACCCCAACTGGGATATGTATGTTGAGAAGCAAGTATGTAAGCCACATCGGCATGACCGGTATTGGTAAGAGTACGCATCAGCCACTGTCCACCGACAATTCCGTTTCCTACATGCTCATTACTCTCACCAAGTATCTTTTGTAACAACCTCTCCTCTATCTGCTTTTTGTATTCATCAGGTACAAGGTCGAATGCAAGAGCCAGGATATTCACTGTATGCGAATTGTTACTGTACTGAACATTCTTTTCATCAAAGAACCTCTTGTTAAAAGCCTGTTTCATCTGCTCAGCCTGTTTAAGATATCCGGCAGCATCGTCATCTTTACCAAGAAGCTTTGCAAACTTTGCCATGAGCTTCAACTCGGTATAGAAATATGCAGTTCCGAGATATTCTGAACTTGTTGTGCGCAGCGGATCAACAGTGTGAATGAGCTTAGGATCAGCCGGAGGAGAACACCAGTCGCCATAAGTATCTTTGG
This sequence comes from Marinilabiliaceae bacterium, assembly GCA_029933425.1. Taxonomy (GTDB): domain Bacteria; phylum Bacteroidota; class Bacteroidia; order Bacteroidales; family Marinilabiliaceae; genus JAADEM01. The sequence continues at coordinate 2,775 of JAOZOF010000359.1, read as the reverse complement.
TCATTATTCCGTTTTTCACATACTTCTGCATGTGATCTATCCACTTCTTCATGTACGGATAGTTAACCTCTATGGTTTTCATGTCACCATATTGGGTGTAAAGCATGTCGGATGCAAACAGAAATGTTCCCGGCCATGTGGTGTTGTCACTGTAAGTAGGCCAGTACGACGGAGCCACATCGGCAATACTGCCGTCCTCACGCTGAGCATCACGCATATCATCAACCCATTTGCTGTAAAGGTTTGAGATATTGAAAACATAACTCTCACCTGTACACTCTGCCGAACGGTCGCCCAGCCATCCCTGACGCTCATCACGCTGCGGACAGTCGGTAGGCATACTGCGGTAGTTGCCTCTGATACCCCAGTAAGCATTTTTGTAAATCTTGTTTATCAGATCGTTTGAACATTCAAACGTTCCTGTTGTCTCAATTCCGTCGTAGATCACTTTTCCTCTGATAGCATCAAGTGTCGGTTTTCCGGGGTAGCCTGTCATCTCCACATACTGAAATCCGTGATATGTGAATTTAGGTTCCCAATGCTCTTCGCCTTCACCTTTTAAAATATATGTGTCGGTAACCTCAGCACTTCTCAGATTATCCATGAAAAGACTGCCATCGTCATTAAGTCTCTCTGCAAAACGTAACTGCACCTTATCTCCTCGTTTCCCTTTAACAAAAAGCTCAACCCAGCCAACCATGTTCTGTCCCATATCAAAGATGTAAACGCCGGGCTTTAGTTCTTTAACTGAAACAGGTTTCAGAACCTCCATTATCTTTATCGGTTCACTAGTCTGGTCAACCAATTTCTCTCCAGGTTTATCCACCAACTCAACCTTCATCCATTTTGAATCATTGAAACCGGGTTTGTTCCATACCGGCATCTCTTTACGGGCATCGTAATATTCACCGTCGTATTCGTTATTCTTTCTGATAGGCCCGTCGGTTGTTAACTTCCATGTTTCATCACTAACAACAACAGCTTTTGTTCCGTCGGTAAATTCGATCTCGATCTGACATATAGCTTTGGGAAAGCCGTATGTCCGTGTCGTAGTAGGCACATTTCCTCTCGGGGCGAAATACCTTCCGTTCCCTAGTATCAGTCCTACTGCATTAGCTCCTTTTGACAGATCCTTTGTAACATCAAAAGCCATGTAAAAGGTTTTCTTGTTGTACTCTGTAAGTCCGGGGGCAAGAACCTGATCACCTATTTTCTTCCCGTTAATATACATCTCGAAAAGACCCAATCCTGACACAAAGGCTGTGGCAGTTTTCACCTCTTTCCCAAGGTCAAACTCTTTTCTAAGCATCCTTGCTGATAAAACCCGTCTAAAAGTAGTTTTTGCATTATCCGATCCTACAGCTTTGTCCAAGCCTATCCACTTTGCCTTCCAGTCCGATTCATTGAATAAACCTGTATGCCAGTATGACACATCACTTGGATGTATCTCTCCGTTATTGTCCCATACTAATACTTTCCAGAAATATTTTGTATTACTTTGCAAAGGTTTGCCTTCGTAGTATATCTGTATCGATTTGTCGGAAGCTACTTTATCGCTGTTCCACATATCGGCCGTTTCAGGCGTTAATTTATCTTCAGATGTTGCTACTAATATCTGATAACCTGTTTGCATAGCACCCCTCTGCGGTGACTGCATCTGCCAGCTGAAACGCGGAGCTTTGATGTCCACACCAATCGGAGTGGTTTTGTTTTCCACTTTCAAATTAACTAATTCAATATTAAACTTTTCCTGTTGACACGCAGATATGAGAAAAACAAGAAATGAGATCAGAATTAAATTTTTCATGATTTTTTGTTTTTGATGTGATTCGTAAGAAAACTAAAAGCTATGTACAAAGAAAAATAGTGTTTTTTAACTTGTTTAACAAATAAATAGCATTCTGTTTAATATAATTAATGATTTATTGTCACATGTTTATATCATTTTAACAATAACACTCATATTGATATTTCCTGTTTGTTTTTCTTTTGAAATTAAATTTAATTTGCGTTAGTCTTGGGACCGGGTGAAAATTTTTAGGTCTAAAAATCAGTTATTTATCAGGTCAATTCCCATATATTCAGGAATAAAGAATTAAGTTTTACATTTTCATATAAATATAAATTTAAAATGTCGAAAACATTAAAAGTAATCTCGCCGGTAGATGGCAGTGTCTATTACGAGTGTCCTTTACATACGCAAAAGGACATAGATGCAGTACTGGCAAAAGCAACAGCTGCTCAGAAAGAGTGGAAAAAACTTTCTGTTGCCGATAGAAAAGAGTACATCAGTAAGTTCATAGAAGCTTTTGAGAGTCTGAAAGACAAGATCAGTGAAGAGCTTTCATGGCAGATGGGGCGTCCGATAAAGTATTCACCTTTGGAAGTGAACGGAACAATTGAGCGTGCTACAGGAATGCTGAAACTTGCTGAGTCATCGCTTAAGGATGTTCTTGTTGAGGAGAAAGAAGGTTTCAACCGTTACATTAAAAGAGAGCCGCTTGGAGTTATTTTTGTTGTTCCTGCATGGAACTATCCTTACTTGATAGCCATTAACTCAGTGGTTCCTGCTTTGCTTGCCGGAAATGCAGTTGTTTTAAAGCATTCAGCTCAGACTCCGCTTGTAGCTGAAAGATTTGCCGAAGCATTCAAAATGGCAGGTCTGCCTGAAGGCATGTTTCAGTATCTGCACCTTACCCACGAAGATACTTCCAATGTTATCAGAGACTCACGTGTTGATTTTGTTGCTTTTACCGGATCGGTAAGCGGAGGTCA
>JAOZOF010000077.1 GCA_029933425.1 Marinilabiliaceae bacterium | reverse complement strand
CTATATAGCGTCCGAAACTCCCAAATGTTGTCATTCAACTTTTTTAGCAATTCTAAATCATTGTATTTTCTTGCTTTATGAAGGTTATAAATGATTTTTCTCCGGGCTTTCTCCTCTATGCTTTCAAGAAAGTCCATTGCTTCCTGTAAAAAATCAACATCAAATCGGTTTTCCATCATTAATACTTATAACATGTACAAATATACATGTTTCCTTTTTAGGAAACAAAAAAGGGCAATGAATTAATTTACAAAACATCAGTCAGCAAAAAATAAAACTAATATCCAATAATTAGACTTACGTATTCTTTCTCCCTAGATGAGAAAGAACTCCCGCAATGCGGAACAGGCGCCAAATCGAGGCAATCCGTCAGCTGACGGACATCCCAACAAGAAAAGCCACCTGTCATGGGTGGCTTTTCTGTTATTGCTTAAGAATACTTCCTCTACATGTAATCTGCTACTGTATGGTCTTTCATGTAGTTCACAAAATCCTCTGTCATTTTTTTCACTATGGTTTCCCTGATGCATTTATCTACGGGAGTCACCGGATTTGTATGATGACATTCATCGTAATCGATCTCTCCTTCGATAGAATTATAAATATTAAGGACGGTTATCTCCGTTGGCTCTTTTATCAGACTGAAACCTCCCGTAGGACCTCGCATGGAACTCAGTATGCCATCCTTAACAAGTCGCTGAAGAACCTTTGCCACATGAAATTTTGTTGAGCCGATCCTGTCGGCAAGTTGTATGGCATTCATTGGTTTCTTTTCGCGTGCAAGAATGATCAATGAATGCATACCAATGGTCATTGCATTTGAGAAATTTATAACTTTAGGCATCTATCTGTTTTTCGTACAAATGTATTTTATTTTTTCAGTTCTCAACAGGAATTTTTCTTAAAATATCAAGCAGATGTTTCCAGAACATCTCCACGGTCTTGATATTTATCCTCTCATCGGGTGAATGTACTCCCCTCAGCGTAGGCCCGAAAGAGATCATATCCAGTCCGGGGTATTTTTCAAGAAAAAGACCACACTCCAAACCTGCATGAATAGCCCTTACAACAGGCTCTTTTCCAAACAGGTCTTCATACGACTGTTTAGCGATCTTCAGTATCTCGGAATCGGTATTGGGTGTCCAACCAGGATAACCGTCACTGTGCTTCACTTTGGCTTTGGCAAGAAGGAATACACTTTCAACCATATTGGCTATATCTCGTTTGGCACTCTCTACCGAACTGCGCTGACTCGTGGCTACGGTAATAGCCTCATCATCCATCTTAACAGAAGCAAGATTTGTTGATGTCTCCACAAGTCCCGGTATTTCCCGGCTCATCTCTATCACCCCGTGCGGACAGGCATAAAGTGCATTAAGCAGGTTGAACTGAGTCTTCTCATCGATAACAAATTCAGGCGCATCCACGGTTCCCATCTTCATCCTAAGATTTGGCTCTGTTGTCTTATACTCTCTCTGTATCTCATAAAAGAACATGTTGAACTCCGCCCTTACATCTTCTTTGTTCGTATTTGGAACTATAACAACAGCCTTTGCTTCACGTGCAATGGCATTACGCAGATTACCCCCGTCGATACTGCAAAGTCTTAACCCATACTCTTTGGCTGCTTTCCATAAAAAACGGTTCAATATCTTATTGGCATTACCAAGGCCCTTATTTATGTCATCGCCCGAATGTCCTCCCTGCAAATTCGCAACTTGTATCTCCAAAGCAAAAAATCCTGATTTTACCGGATCCTTTTTGTACCTGAAAGTTGCAATCGTATCAACACCGCCTGCACAGCCGATGAACAGCTCTCCTTCATCTTCCGAGTCCAGGTTCAAAAGTATCTTTCCTTCAAAAAAATCTTTTTGCAGACCGAAAGCTCCCGTCAATCCTGTTTCCTCATCAACAGTGAACAAACATTCGATCGGACCATGCTCTACCCTGTCGGATGCAAGAATGGCCAATTGTGCAGCTACACCGATACCGTCATCTGCTCCAAGGGTTGTTCCTTTTGCTTTCACCCACTCCCCGTCGATGTATGCATTTATGGGATCCTTTTCAAAATCGTGCTTCACATCACTGTTCTTCTCGCAAACCATATCAACATGCGATTGCAAAACCACAGTCCTGCGGTTCTCATATCCGGGTGTTGCCGGTTTTTTTATTAGCACATTGCCTATCTCATCCTTCTTTGCCTCCAATCCATGTTTTTTAGCCCAATCGAGAAGGTACTGAATTATCTTTTCCTCTTTTTTCGACGGACGCGGCACTTTGAGTATCTCATTGAATTGCGACCATACTTCTTTAGGTTCGAGTTCTTCTATTTTCATAAAGATCAATTTTATCATTAAAACAAGGCAAAGCCCTGTAAAACATTAAGTAATAACTGTAATTTACTCTTCAATAACACCGGCCAGTTCCATAACTTCCTTTTTCTTTTCATCCTCACCAATACTGTCGTATGAGAAGCGGAGATTATTCAGAAGTCTTTTTACGATGTCAACATTGGAACAGGGATTGAAATAATTATCGAGATAAGAGAGCTTTTGTTGTTTCAGAAATATCTCTATCTCTTTTTTTCCGATAATTGCTCCGTTGTTTATCGGATTTATGTAAAACAGCGCTGAGCAATGAGGTGTGTCGCATTTCTCGGTCTTTACATCTATCTCCTCATCAAGATACACAAGAATAAAATTTTTAGGAAGATTAACTCCATATACAGGCAAACCCAAAGACTGGCAGACAGATGAATATATTATGGAAAGAGACAGAGGATTGCCCTTGCGTGATTTTAATACATCGTTAATAAAGTTATTTGAAGGTGACAACAATTCCTTGCTGTTCCTTGCAAACTTATACTTATCGAAAAGAACGTAATTTACTATCCTGATATTCTCAAGCGATGTAAGCGGACTGTTGAGCTCAAACCATACATCTTTCTTGATCTCATTTACACTTCCTGATATCTCCGAGAATTTCAGCTCCGGATACTGATACCTCGCAACAAGGTATGCCCCGTACAACAGTTCATTGGTCCGTGTCTCTTTCCACTTCTTCAGGTCTTTTTTAAGGTTAACGAACTGTAATGAATGAATAATATTTTCAACCCGTTTCTGGAATACATCATTTCCCGATACTTCCCATGCCTTTTCAAGCTCGGAAACTATCTCAACCTGACCTTTAAGCAATTCACTCTCAACCGACGAATAGATCTCGGTATCAGGATCATCGAGCAGAGAGATCAAAGCCTGAAGTTTCTTGGTATCCATGAGTTTAAAAATTTATCTATCGTTGAACAGTCGGTCAAGAACCGTTTCTACAAGTTCTTTAATGACCTTCTTGTAATCCGCACTGGATGTTCCTGCAAGTCTGTTGGCAATTATTGCACAAACAGTTGCAGCCTTATGCCCCATCAGAGCAGACAGGCCATAAATGGCCGAGCACTCCATCTCATAATTTGTAACACGGTAATTCCCGTGCCTGAATGCCGTGATTTTACTGTTAATATCAGGGTCGGCAAGCTCAAGACGTAAAACCCTGCCCTGCGGCCCGTAAAATCCGGGTGCTGAAATATTAACTCCTTTTGTTATTCCATTGCCTTCAAGCACACTGACCAGTTCGGGCGAAGCATCCACAACGTAGGGAGATGCCAGCAATTCATTCCAATCTAGTGACTTCTTAAAGGCATCTTCAAAACCAAGATCACAAATGTCATTTCTGCCTGCATAGTAGTTCAGCAACCCGTCAAAACCAATAGCCTTTTCACTCAACACCCAACTGTCAACCGGCAGGTCTTTTTGCAACGAACCGGATGTTCCTATCCGTACAAGACGCAGAGATGTTAATTTATCCTTTACCGTTCGGGTTTCAAAATCGATATTAACCAGAGCATCAAGTTCATTAAGTACAATGTCGATATTGTCGGTGCCTATGCCGGTAGAAACAACAGTAACACCTTTGCCTTTAATGGTCCCGGTTTTGGAAACGAATTCACGATTATGTTTCTCTACCTTAACACTATCGAAAAAAGATGCCACAAGATCTACTCTTCCGGGGTCACCCACAAGAATTACAGTATCGGCAACCTGTCCGGGTTTCAGATGAAGATGAAAAGCACTACCATCCTCATTTATAATTAGTTCCGATTCTTCAATACGTCGCATAACTTGTTATATTTCTATCAAATTTAATAAAAATATAACAGTTTACTAATCCGCTTTCACAAAATAATAATTAAATCCATCACAACACGTAGAAATAAGATCCAGGGAATCTGATTTATCAAGACTGACGATCTTCGGGAAAAGAATTATATCAAATGCATAATCAGAAGGACTCAAACTCACAAACTTCAATACGAGGCCATCCGGTTCATTAACAACTGTTGTGTCGATCTCGATCTTTCCGTAATCAACAAGTTTACTGTTTTTGATAATTCCATAGATCCCGACCTTCTTCAACTCAAGATAATCAAACTCAGGCTCATGCTCTATTGCTGCTATCCCGCCAAAGACAGAAGATATCTTCCAAATCCCGTAAATATCAGAATAGGCCGGCGGAATTATCTCTTCCGAATAATATTCATGGACCGGTATTCCGTTAAGAAATGAATCAACATTCAGCTCTTTGTTATCACACGCCATGAGGAGGACTGCAATTATGACAATGTAAAACGATCTCATAGAAATATATCTTAAAATTTATCCACCATGCGTTTTAATAATGACGAACAAATATCCGATTGGTTGCTTTTTTGTAAACCTGATTTCAATACAAAAACCATTCAACACTTTAACCATTCAACACTGTTACACTGTTACACTTTAACCATTTAGCCATTTAGCCATGTAACACTTTAACCATTTAACCATAGAGCTACTCACACAACTCATACCCCATGTTCTCCCCTTTCTCTGTGGCAGGTATACCTTTTTCCATCCAACAGGGCATTGGTTTTTCTTTCAGGTAATGATCGAAGAATTGCATCATCCTTCGGCTCAGGTCTTTTTCATTGGCACGACGTGTAAGGTTGTGTTCCTCGTTGTTGTACTCAAGCATCCATGCGGGTTTGTCGAGGCGGCGAAGAGCCATGAAGAACTCAATTCCCTGATACCATGGTACGGCGCCGTCGTTATCGTTATGCATTATCAGGACCGGAGTTTGCACCTGCGGCACAAAAAAGACGGGAGAGTTCTCGATATATTTCAGCGTTCTGTTCCACAATGTACCGCCGATACGACTTTGAGTATGCTCATACTGGAACATGCGACTCATACCCGTGCCCCAACGGATACCTCCATATGCACTTGTCATGTTACTCACCGGCGCACCCGCCATGGCAGCTTTGAACAAATTTGTGCGTGTTATCAGAAAAGCAGTCTGGTAACCGCCCCAGCTCTGTCCCTGAAGTGCCATGCGGCTTACATCGATAAAAGGATAATCATCGGCCATGGCAAGAGCTCCGGTGACAATAGCCTCATAGGCACACAAACCCGGGTCGCCTGTACGATAATAGATATCGGGTACAAAGATCACATAACCGTTACTTGCATAGAACGTCCAGTTCACTGTTGAACGACTCGGTTTTGGAGCATAGTACTTGTGCAGTCTGTCCGATGAACGCTCGTAGAAATAAACAACCATCGGATACTTTTTCGTCGTATCAAGATCTTCGGGAGTAACAAGTATCCCCTGATGCTTCAGACCGTCAGCAGCGATCCACTCCACAAGCTGTGTACGGCCCCAGTTATATTCTTTCTGTTGCGGGTTGGTAACAGTTAGTTTTTTTGAGTCTTTAAACGAAAGATCGGTAAGTTCCAGTTCAGGGTACTGCTCAAAAGTTGATCTTGCCCAGATCAATGCGTCAGTATTTTTTGCCTTCCGGGGAGGATAAGCATCAAAATCGCCCCAGACAAGCTTTTGCATATCCCCTTTTTTCAAGGCATAGAATCCCGAAGATTTATTCTCCTCATTAAATCCCTGAAGAAGAAGCCTCTTTTTCAGGTCAATACCTTTCTCATCCCTATCAAGCTTTACATACCTGAAACGGGTCTTGTTTTTTCTGCCTGTTCCTGATGTAATGCACACAGGAGCTTTTTCCCCTGCCAGATCAAGCTGCCAGATATCATATCGATCGTACACCAGAAGGCTTTCACCGTCAAGAGTCCATCCTGCTAATCCGTATGCCCGTGGATCACTGGGAGTGTCGTTGAGCTCATTGCATAACATTACATCAATTCCTTTTGTAAGGTTTAATTTATCCCCCGTGACAGTATTGACCGCATAATAGTTGCTATCGGCAGATTCATACCAGGCAAACCATTTTCCGTCGAATGAAAGACTTCTTGTTCCGCACACAGCTCTCTTCAACAGCTCTTTTTCACCCGTAAGAACATCCACTTTGTAAATGTCACTACATCTCTTACCATTCCAGCTCGATGCCCTTTTGTACGGTGAATCATCGTAGCCAATAGCAATGTCAAGATCGCCTTTCTGCTGCACAGAAACCCGTGGCAATTCTTTCCTTTCAAGTTGAACGATCTTCTTTTCTGCAATGTTGTACACACAAAGATATGCCCTGTCTTTCTCTTGCTTGAGCTTTTTCTTTTGCATGGGCTGGATCTCTTTGTCCTGCCAGCTCCAGATGTCAACATGCGCTTTCTCGTCTTCGGTAAGTGTATCTTTAGGTTCCGGTTTTGGTCTGTTCCCGGCACCGAAGAACAGTTTCCTGCCGTCCTTGGAAAAATATAGCGATCCTTTACTTAAAACGCTCCATTCCTCAGGCAGAGCCTTACTTAAAGTATCTACCACCATAAACGGAACATCATTCTTTTTACTCCGGTAATACAATCTGTAAACCTTTGTTTTCGCAGTATCGGGAGAATAAAGGAATGCACACTGATCTCCCGCATAATCCGATACGATCTTTGCGATCTTTCCCTCCTTTTTAAAAAGAGTATCAATCTCTGAACCTGCCGGATCATACCTCAAAACAACTGACAACTCTGCTGTATCGCCGATGCTTTGAACAACAAACACAGCTCCACCTTTTTTGGCAACAGAATATTCCGTCACTTTTTCAAATCCCGTACTGTCATTCTTCAAAGGAGAATAAACCATGAACGGTGTTCCTTTCGACTTGAACTTCTTTTTCTTATCCTTCTTTTTCTCCTTTTCCCCATTCTCTTTCTTCGTAGTATCCTTAGGAGCAGCCGATTTATCGAATTTAACGGCAATGAATTCTCCTCCTTCAGAAGGCACTTTGAATTCTTTCACTAATGAAAAACTTCTTGTCTCTGTGGTTTTCAGATTTCTTACAAACAATGAATCTTTCGGGAACTTTTCCTTTTTGACCTTTTTTAGTTTTAATGCCCTTATCGAATCTGCCTGAGGTACAACTTTAACCGCCCAGAAAGAACAATCTGAATTGAACACCGGAGACTTCCCCCTTGATACCGAGTCTGTCTTTCCCGAACCGGCATCGTACAGGTAAGCACATCCGTCACCGTACTGCGGGTTTATCTCATAGGTTATCCATCGACCGTCATTCGATATCTTTTGTGCAGATATTGATCTCCAGCCATCGTATACTGTGTAATCAAGGACTTTTTTATCCTGCGATACTGCATTAATTGAAAAAATAAGAATTGAAAAAATTGAAAGAATCCTGAAATATGGCACCATTGTTATAATGTTTTGATTTATCGGCTAAAGATAAATAAAAAGATGAATTTACAGATATGCAGAAAATCCGGAACTAAATGCTATTATTCGTTTTATAATACTCTTGAAATACAAGATCTTTAACTCTAGGATAAATATTTAATTTTAAGAGATTTAAGAACGTTATGTGGCATTTCAAAAAACCTCTTTGTAAAATCAAAACGGATTACTTACCTTTGACGTTAGTAACGTAATGAATTATCATGATCGTAACATTCGGTTCAAAGAACACGGAAAAAATATGGAACGGTGAAAGAATTAAGAAACTCTCACTGGAAATTCAAACAACAGCAAGAAGAAAACTAAGAATGTTAAATAACTCTCAAAACATCAATGACCTTAAAGTTCCTCCTTCGAACCACCTTGAAAAATTGAAAGGAAAACTTAAAGATTTCTATAGCATAAGAATCAATGAACAGTGGAGAATAATATTTATTTGGAAAAACAATAATGCTCATAAAATTGAAATAATTGACTATCATAAATAACTAAAAATGGAAAGATTAAAAAATATTCATCCCGGCGAAATCCTTCTCGAAGAGTTTCTGATCCCATTAAACATCTCTGCATATAGATTATCCAAAGACCTGGGTATTCCGCAAACCAGGATATCCCAAATAATAAAAGGAAAGAGAAGGATCACTGCTGATACCGCATTACGTTTAAGTATCTATTTCGGAACTTCTCCAAAATTCTGGTTAGGATTACAAAATGATTTTGACATTGAAGAAGAAAAGTTAAATAATAAAATGGCATTCCGTAATATACGAAGCATCAGGAAGGAAAACGCCGCACAACAACCATTATAATTCATCATAGCATTCAAACGCCGCGGGCCCCATGCAAAGCCGTTGTAGAACAACTTGTACTACCTGTAAAAAAAGCTAAAAAAAAATTACTGTACCCTTTATTGAAATGTTTTGATTGATCGACTAAAAATTAAACACAAAGATGTATTTATTGATATGTGAAAAAACCGGAACTGAATACTATTATTCGTTTAAAAATGCACTATAAATACAAGAGCTACACTTACGGATAAAACATCAAATTCACTTCATATACGGTGAATAATTCCGAATAAATGTATAATTTTAGGAGATATAGAGAATGTTAGGTGATAGGCAAATAAAGGAATATCGAATGAAAGAAATTTTGTTAGCATACAAAAGAAACGCAAACGCACAAATAGTACACCTGCCTGTTCCGCAGGTGGGTTTGGTTTTTGCCAGCCGGTCTAAAGACAGACAGGCACACAGGCAACCCCTGAAAAGATCAAAAGCCTGTCCCGTATTTTTATCGGGGAGCTATTTTTTGCCAATACCCGGACAAAAATGACATAAGAAAAGTTAACTTTGATAATGAATAAAGGAAATTAAGATATATGGCAAAAAAGAACGGAAACGGAGCAGAAGAACCATTGGAAAAACAACTTTGGAAATCGGCTGACAAACTGAGAAAGAATATCGATGCAGCCGAATACAAACATGTGGTTCTTGGACTGATATTTTTAAAATACATCTCTGACGCTTTTGAAGAACTTTATGAAAAATTAAAAGCCGGAGAAGGCGAATATGCCGGAGCCGATCCGGAAGACAAAGACGAATACAAAGCCGAAAATGTATTTTTTGTTCCTGCCGATGCCCGTTGGAGTTTTCTTTTATCCAGAGCAAAACAGCCCACTATCGGGAAAACGGTTGATGAAGCGATGGATGCTATTGAAAAAGAGAATCCATCTTTAAAAGGCGTTTTGCCAAAAGTCTATGCCAGACAAAATCTTGATCCGACAAGTTTGGGCGAGCTTATTGACTTGATCGGCAACATCGCTTTGGGTGATGCCAAATCAAGAAGTGCCGATATTCTCGGACACGTTTTTGAATATTTCCTGGGTGAATTTGCTCTTGCCGAAGGTAAAAAAGGCGGACAGTTCTATACTCCCAGAAGCGTTGTTGAACTGTTGGTTGAAATGTTAGAGCCATACAAAGGCAGGGTTTTTGATCCTTGTTGTGGTTCCGGCGGAATGTTCGTTCAATCCGAGAAATTTGTAACCGAACATCAGGGAAAAATAAATGACATCTCCATTTACGGACAAGAAAGCAACCAAACTACCTGGCGGCTGGCTAAAATGAACCTGGCTATACGCGGCATCGACAGTTCACAGGTAAAATGGAATAATGAAGGTTCGTTCTTAAATGATGCACATAAAGATCTGAAAAGTGATTACATTATTGCCAATCCGCCTTTTAACGTTAGTGACTGGAGTGGTGATCTGTTACGTAAAGACGGGCGGTGGCAATACGGTGTTCCTCCTGCAGGGAATGCTAACTATGCGTGGATACAGCATTTCATCTACCACCTTGCTCCAAACGGACAAGCCGGCTTCGTTCTGGCAAAAGGATCGCTGACCTCCAAAACTTCAGGGGAAGGTGAGATAAGAAAAAGGCTGATCGAGGCGGACTTGATCGACTGCATCGTAAATCTTCCGGCCAAGCTGTTTCTAAACACTCAAATTCCGGCTTCACTCTGGTTTATTTCGCGAAAAGCAAAACCCTCCCTCAATCCCTCCCAAAGGGAGGGAAGTCATTATCGTGGAGGATTTGATTTTTCGGGTCTAATAAAGGAGGCAAAAAAATTAAGGAAAAATCAAACTAATGCAGAAGCAATTTTCTGGGAATTAGTCAGGAACAAAAAATTTAATGGATTAAAATTTAGAAGACAACATCAGATTGGAAGTTACATTGTGGATTTTTATTGTCATTCAGGAAAACTGATTGTTGAGTTTGACGGTAAAATTCATGATACAGATTCAAGAAAAAAGATAGACGAAAAGCGTGACAAATACCTTACCTCTATTGGAAATACTGTTTTAAGATTTAAAAATGAAGATATTTTTAATAATCCGGATTTTGTTTTTGAAACAATAACTAAAAGTCTCTCTCCCTCTGGGAGAGACGGAAGAGAGGGTGAAATACTTTTCATAGACGCCCGGAACATGGGACATTTGATCAACCGCAGAACGCGTGAACTGTCAAAAGATGACATTAAACTTATAGCGGAAACCTACCATAAATGGCAAAACCCTGATGGGGATCCTGCTTCGCCGTCAGGCAGGTATGAGGATGTAAAGGGGTTCTGCAGATCGGCAACAATAGAAGAAGTAGCCAAACTGGATTATGTTTTAACGCCCGGACGATATGTTGGCTTGGCTGATGAAGAAGATGATTTTGATTTCAACGAGCGTTTTACAAAACTGAAAGCAGAGTTTGAAGAGCAATTAAAAGAAGAGGCCGAACTGAATGACCGTATCCTGAAAAATCTTGATAGAGTTAAGCTGAAAGATGAAGATCAGTGAAATAATAAAACAGCCGGAAGGAAGAAAAATTGAGTTTAAAGAGGCCATGCCTAAAAAATCCGAACTCAATAAAACCATTGTTGCCTTTGCCAATGATGCAGGAGGACAACTTTTTATCGGCATAAAAGATGATCCGAGAGAAATTGTCGGGGTTGATGAAGACCATTTAATGAGTATTGAAGAAGAGATCAGCAACAGCATTCACGATAACTGTTCTCCTGTTATTTTGCCGGATATTATGTTCTTTAATCATCAAGGCCGGCATATTATTGTTGTCAACATTTATAAAGGAAGTAATCCGCCCTATTACATCAAAAGCAAGGGCAAAGTGAACGGAACTTATATTCGTGTAGGCTCAACGAATCGTTTGGCCGACAACGATATAATCGAAGAGCTTGAGCGACAAAAAAGGAATATCTCTTTTGATTCTTTAACTGTCTATGCCAAAGAGTTTGCAGACTTAGAGCTTTCAGCTTTTAAAAACCATTTTGAAGAGATAACGGGCGAAAAAGCAACTGAAACCGTGTTGAAAAAACTGAATCTGATCGTACGTGACCAAAACAGGAAGTTCCCGACCAATGCACTTATCTTACTGTCGGGCGATACTCTTAAAGGTGAATTGTTCCCTTATGCTAAAATTGAATGTGCCCGTTTTAAAGGGACAACTCCCGGTAATTTCATTGACCAGAAAACGATCGACATTCCGCTAAGTTTACAGGCCGAAGAAGCATACAAATTTATTTTGAGGCATATCTCTCAGGGTTCAACTTACGAAGGTGTTTACCGGAAAGACCGCTGGGAATATCCGGTGATCGCTATCCGCGAGATCATTCGAAATGCCGTTATTCACAGGGATTATTCATTACGGGGAAAAGATATCAAGGTGGCTGTGTTTGATGATAAAATAGAGATCACAAGCCCCGGCAAACTGATGCCTACGGTTGATTTTAATGATCTGGAAGCCGGACAGTCCGATATTAAAAATAAAACCCTGGCCCCCGTATTTAAAAAACTCGGGATCATTGAGCAGTGGGGAAACGGTTTACAACTGATAGCCGAAGAGTTGAAAAAATATCCTGAAATAGAAATGCGGTGGAGTGAGCCGGGTATCGGATTTAGGGTAACATTCCTGAAAACCGATCACGGACAAACACCGTCGGATACCGTCGGAAAACCGTCGGAAAAAACCAAATACGCGACCGATCATGACCGATTACGACCGATTACGACCGATTACGACCGATTAACAAACGAACAAAAGAAAATATTACTTTATCTTCTGGATCATGAACAAATAAGCCGAAGAGAAGCAGTGAAGATATTATCACTTGGAGAAACGAAAACAAAGGAAATCTTAAACTCTTTGTTTGATATAAACTTAATAGAACGGAAAGGTAAAGGACGAAGTACATACTATTGTCTGATCAGTAATATACAGAACGATAAATAATGATTGATAAAAGAGTGATTGTTGCAGATTTTATAAATCAGACCATATATCGGATAACGAAACAACAGCAAGAGCTAAGGCAAGAGTTGAGGCAAGAGCTGGAGCTAGAGTCTCTTTTCTTACGTATATTATTTACATTGTTAAACCCGACTTATGCAGTAGGAGCTATGAAATAGCGAACTATCTGCATTTAGTAAGGGTTAACCCCG
>JAOZOF010000358.1 GCA_029933425.1 Marinilabiliaceae bacterium | reverse complement strand
TATAAGTACTTTGCCGGATAGAAATGTTGAAGTTATTCAATACGGGGGTAAATCTGTTTTTCAGGATTACCCCTTTTTTTATCCCTCTTACTGCGCTAAATACACTTTTTTATCAGAAACCTTCGCCTTGTCTTTTTTAGGCCAAGACCCTGAAAAATTGAAAAATCAAGTCAAAGGCCTTAATTTTTCAGGGTAATCGCCCGGAATTTTATAAAAAAATTACTTTTTACTCCATTTTTTACGGCGTTTAAAAAATATTTTCTACTTTTACGCCGAAATAAAAAATTTAATTAGTTATGGCAACATTAAGATTTCAGGCATTAGCAGAAGTAATGAAAAGAGCACCAAAAATGGTGTCGTTACCTTCGTTGAAGGTATCAGATTATTATGGAGAGATGGTATTTGACAAGGACGCAATGGCCAAGTACCTGTCGAAAGAGGCTTACAAGGCAGTTATCTCTGCAATGGATAAGAATCAACCAATAGACAGAAAAGTAGCTGACAGCATTGCTTCGGGTATGAAAGCCTGGGCAGTTGAAAGAGGAGCTACACACTATACTCACTGGTTCCAGCCTTTAACTGACGGAACAGCAGAGAAGCACGACGGTTTTATCGATTTCGGAGACAATGGAAATGTCATCGAGGCATTCTCAGGGAAACTTCTTGCTCAGCAGGAACCTGATGCATCATCCTTCCCGTCAGGAGGTATCCGTCAGACATTTGAGGCACGCGGATATACTGCATGGGACGTTTCTTCACCTGCATTTGTTGTAGGAACAACTCTTTGTGTACCTACAGTATTCATATCTTACACAGGTGAAGCACTCGATTACAAAACACCTTTATTAAAAGCCCTTGCTGCTGTTGACAAAGCTGCTGTTGGTGTTTGTCAGTATTTTGATAAGAATGTAACTAAAGTACATGCCAACTTAGGTTGGGAACAGGAATATTTCCTGATCGACACTGCTCTTTACCAGGCTCGTCCTGACCTTGTGCTAACAGGAAGAACTCTGATGGGACACTCATCATCGAAAGATCAGCAGCTTGATGACCACTACTTCGGATCAATTCCTGAAAGGGTATCTCAATTCATGATCGAACTTGAGATAGAAGCTCACAAGCTGGGTATTCCGGTTAAGACCCGTCACAACGAGGTTGCGCCGAACCAGTTCGAGATAGCTCCCATTTTCGAGGAAGCTAACCTGGCAAACGACCACAACCAGCTGATCATGGATGTGATGAAGCGTATTGCACGTCACCATAAATTCGAGATCCTTTTCCATGAAAAACCTTTCGCAGGCATCAACGGATCAGGGAAACACAACAACTGGTCTCTTGGCACCAACACAGGTGTTAACCTGTTAGCTCCCGGCAAGAACCCTAAAGGAAATCTTCAGTTCCTTACATTCCTTACAAATGTTATGGCTGCTGTATTCAAAAATCAGGATCTGTTGAGAGCATCAATACTTTCATCATCGAACAGCCATCGTCTAGGCGCTAACGAAGCACCACCTGCGATCATTTCAATTTTCCTTGGAAGTCAGATCTCATCAATGCTTCAAAACCTTGCTGAGAAGATCACTGACCAGAAGATGACACCGGAAGAGAAGACTGCCCTCAAACTCGGTATCGGCCGTATTCCTGAAATACTTCTAGACAATACCGATCGTAACCGCACTTCACCATTTGCATTTACAGGTAACCGTTTCGAGTTCCGTGCTGTTGGTTCTTCGGCAAATAATGCCGCTGCCCTTACTTCACTTAATGCCGCTCTTGCCGTTCAGCTTAAAGAGTTTAAAGTTGAAGTTGATGCACTGATTGAAAAAGGAGTTAAAAAGGATGAAGCGATCTTCCAGATGATCAAGAAACTGTATCTGGAGTCAAAAGCTGTTCATTTCGACGGTGACGGATACTCTGAAGAGTGGGTTGTAGAAGCTGCAAAAAGAGGATTGTCGAACATTACAAGTGTTCCTGAATCACTCCTTAAATATCTTGAGCCTGCCTCTATTAAGTCTCTTGTTGAAAGCGGAGTGATGACAGAAAAAGAGCTTGAGGCCCGTGTGGAAGTAGAGTTAGAGAAATTCACTATGAAGGTGCAGATTGAAGCACGTGTACTGGGAGACCTTGCTATAAATCACATCGTTCCTACTGCAATCAGGTATCAGACATCTTTGATAGACAATGTTAAGGGGATGAGAGACCTTTTCCCGGAAGGGGAGTACAAGAATCTTGCAAGTGCCCGTTTGTCATTGATCAAAGAGATATCGGAGCATATCTCATCCATCAAAGCTAAAGTTCATGACATGATAGAGGCCCGCAAGAAATGTAATATCATTGAAGACGTAGAAGAAAAAGCATTTGCATACGAAAAAGAGGTTCGCCCTTATCTTGAAGATGTACGTTCACATATTGATAAGCTTGAGCTTATCATTGACGATGAGATGTGGCCGTTACCAAAATATCGTGAGTTATTGTTCACAAGATAAAGTCCGTCAATCGACTACCAAAAGATCCCATTGCCCAGGCAGTGGGATTTTTTTTGATATAATATTTACTTAACAACTACGTTTTAGAGAAAATAGTTATTTTTATCGGTATATTTTTTCAGAAGTCCATGCGAAACACCACCCGCCTTATTTTACTTGCACTCACAGCCGTAGTTCTGTTGTTTACACAGGGCTGTTCAATAGGTAATAAGTATGCTGCAGGTATGAAGGCATACAATATAGGTGAATATACCCGGGCTGTCCCTCTGTTAAAAAAAGCATATTCGAAAGAAAAAAATAAATATACAAGAGGCGAGATATCATTTTTTCTTGGCGAAAGCTACAGATACATCAATCAACCAGTAAAAGCTGCTTCTGCTTATTCCAGAAGTGTCAGATATAAGTATGAAAACCCTGAAGCTGAATTGTTCATGGCTCAGAGCTACCTTAATGCCGGCAAATTTGATAAAGCGCTTGAGGCATTTCAGAGTTACTATGATAAATACCCCCTTGAAAAAAGAGCCCGTGACGGTATCAAGTCATGCAAACTTGCAATGAATGATTCCGTAAAAAGTCCTTACATCATTACGAAGATGAAGGTTATCAATTCAAAATACAGTGATTTTTGCCCGGTATACGGAGGAAAAGATTTTGATCAGATCTACTTTACGTCGATGCGGACCGAAAAGAAGAAAAGAAAACGTAACCGCATCTCCGGTCAGGGTGGAGCAGACATCTATTTCACCCATATTGATGCCAAAGGTAACTGGACGAAGCCGGAGGCTATGAAAGACCCGATCAACACAGAGTTTGACGAGGGAACGGGTAGTCTTACGGCAAACGGTAAAGAGATGTTTTTCACACGTTGTCGTTACGAGAAGGAAGA
>JAOZOF010000357.1 GCA_029933425.1 Marinilabiliaceae bacterium | reverse complement strand
AGCAGAGATCAATGTTACCGGTGTAAATTTTGAATTTTTCATCACTTAATATTTTTGTTATTTATTTCTAACGTAAAGTTAGATATTCCTAACATTAATATCAAGTTTTCTTGATAAATTTTATCCCAAAAAATATTTAAATGTATTTAATTGAGTTAGAATGATCAAGTTACATCTGACATTATTACAGGACTATTTTCAGGCAGGCAACAACCCTTTTACCCGCTTAACCTCATATTCAATTCCGGTAAGCAGCTTTCGTATGGAATAAACTTTGATCTCATCTTCACCGCGAACTACCTTTGCCTTTTCCAAAAAGAAACGGCTTAACAAACGCCCCAACTTCGTTCTTTTGTCGTAATAAACAATTCCTTTATTTTCAGACACAACTATCAGTCCACGTCTTTTCATTCCTTTATCAATAATATCAAGAACCTCTCCGACATCTGAAAAATCACTAATGTTCAACACTCCCTTTTTGTTGTAAAAAAACGGGATTAGCGTCACCATACTGCCTATAACCACATATGTTAACCCCGAAAGGGTAAATATATCTGACCCACCAAAAAGGAGAGAGGTTATACTCACCACAATACCGATGAAAACAAACATAAACAGAATGAAATACAAAACCTCTTTCAGCGAAAACCGGAAATACTGCTTTTCAAAATTCATGATGTCAGGATTTGGTTAGGAAAGTAAAATTAAAGAATTTATTCCTGTTAAGAAAACAGAAAGGGTATATCTGCAAGCCCCTACTTGTTAACACTTCTTAACTTACCCTCAACTTAGTCCCGCTAAAGCAAGCACAACAAGCAGCGTTGAAAGTCCCATCGCGATCGTCATTGTAGAGTACACCTTAAGCGAGTCTTTGACTTCCAGGCCTGAGAATTTTGTGATCACCCAAAAGTATGAATCATTGGCATGTGATATCATCATTGCACCCGCCCCCATCGAAAGTATCACCAGTATCTTATCCCACTCGCCCGAGAAGCCCAGAGAATCAAGCATAGGAGCAATGATCGATGCAGCAGTGATTATTGCAATCGTGGATGACCCCTGGGCTGTTTTCAGAACAAATGCAATTATGAAAGGGATCAACAACCCCATTCCGGTCTCACTAAGTAAAACTCCTACCTGCTCGCCTACACCTGTCGATTTTATGACTGCTCCGAACAATCCTCCTCCGGCAGTAACTATGATTATCGGGCCGGCTTTTTCGATGGCTGAATTAATGAACTTGTCAAGGTTGTTCTTGAAATTATTTTGAGGGATAAGTGAGAATCCTGCAAACATTCCAAGCATCAGAGCGATCACCGGATCACCTGCAAATTTTATAACCTGGGAAAAAGGTGATGTATCACCGGGAAATAAAATTTCAACAACCGAACTGATCGTGATCAGCAATATGGGCAAAGCAATGGGAAACAATGCATGTCCCACAGACGGCAGGTTGCCATCAAAACCTTTATTTTTTTCATCAATCTGAGGATCAGGCATTGAATTACCGTCAGATAATTTTATTTTTTTGCTGATAAAAAACACCCAGGCTATTCCTGCTGCCGTAGCCACTACAGCAGTCAGGATCCCTGCAAGGATCAACTTTCCGACATTAACATCAAGTATTCCTGCGGCAGCTGTTGCACCGGGATGTGGGGGGATCAGGTTGTGCACCCCGTACAATGAACCTGCCAGAACAGAGGCCATCACAACCGGATGAAATTTGCTTTTTGCCGTAACCGAACGGTTCAACCCGCTTAATACAATAAAACCAGAATCGCAATAAATGGTCAACCCCGAGATGAAGCCCGTTAATGATGTTGCAAGCGGAGCTTTTTTATCGCCGGTAAGTTTCAGTAGATAGTTTGCAATGCTTGTTGTTGCATTCGAGATATCGAGTAAGACTCCGATGATGGAGCCAAAAATAATTATCAACCCTATGGAGTTCATCGTGTCTCCAAAACCTTTCTTCAAAACAGGTACGATATCCGGTAAAGGAAGGGTTACTATCGCAACGAACAACGAAACAACGAACAGCGACAAAAAAGCATTGAAACGCAGCACCGACGTAAGTAAAATGATCAGTACTATTGCTGTCAGGATAACCAATATTCCGAATGTGAGACTCATGATCTTATTTTTTTAAAAGCAGGTACACTTACTGACTCTGGCATTTACATCTCATGTAAAGGTAAAAATTTCCGGCATTTGGGCATTAAAAAAGGTGCAGTTATCAACCACACCTTTAAAAATTCATGTCGTACTCATCTGATGACTTCGAGTCATCTGATGAGGATTTTCGTTACTTTTCTTCCAACAGGAAGTAATGTATGCTTTCAGCAGCTCCACGTCCCTGGTCGATAGCTTTTACCACAAGACTTGCACCCGAGGCGGTATCACCTGCAGCGAATACCTTGTCAACACTTGTTTGGTAGTTGCTGTCCACTTTCACATTGCCTCTCTCATCAAGTTCAAGGCTGAATTCCTTCACAAGACCTTCGTGTACAGGATGTACAAAACCAAGAGCAAGGAAAACCAGATCTGTATCAATGATCCTTGTTGTCTCCGGCTTTTCAGTCATCTGCCATCTGCCATTCTCATCTTTGTTCCACTCAACCTCAACAACCTCTGTCTGCTTCAAAACGCCATTCTCACCGATGAAACGTTTTGTGTTCAGGCTCCAGAAACGCTCACATCCCTCCTCGTGCGATGTTGACGTTTTAAGCACATTGGGCCAGTAAGGCCATGGATTGTCAGGGCTTCTCTTTTCAGGAGGCTTAGGCAGTATCTCGATCTGTGTTACCTTCTTCGCCTTGTGACGATTCGATGTCCCCACACAGTCACTTCCGGTGTCACCACCGCCAATGACAAGAACATTTTTATCCTTTGCATGTATTCTCTCCTCTTCAGGTATCTGCTCACCGCGGTTCACCCTGTTTTGCTGAGTAAGGAACTCAAGTGCAAAGTAAACACCTTTCAGATCGCGCCCTTCAACAGGCAGATCACGTGGCTGCATAGCACCGATAGCAAGAACAACTGCATCGAAATCTTTCAGAAGCTCCTCCCCCTTAATGTCAACACCTACATGAACTCCGGTACGAAACTCAATGCCTTCCTCTTCAAATATTTTTAAGCGACGGTCGATAACCCGTTTATTCAGCTTGAAGTCAGGAATACCAAATCTTAGCAATCCACCGCATGCCTCGTCCTTCTCGAATACCGTAACTGAATGCCCTGCCTGGTTCAGCAGATCGGCAACAGACAAGCCGGCAGGCCCCGAACCAATTATAGCAACTTTTTTGCCTGTTCTTTTTTCAGGAACACGTGGAGTGATGTACCCCAAAGCAAAGGCTTTTTCCACAACCGCAACCTCATTC
>JAOZOF010000356.1 GCA_029933425.1 Marinilabiliaceae bacterium | reverse complement strand
ATGTGGTAAACAAAATCGAGATCAGGATAGTTTATCGGGTTGAACCCTTTTTTATCCCTCGATGAGTCGGGGAAACAGAGTGTAGTAATGATCTCATTGTTCAAAGTATCCACAACCCTTTTCAGCTTTTTAGGTATGGGTGACCACTGTCCGGGTGCAGGTTCAAGCCTCACATCCCCGTTAGACAAAACCCGGATGCCATTTTGAATAACTGTTATTCCGCCTTGATGTCCGTCGGGATAAAAATCCTGAAACGCCATGACATTCAATCCCGGGACATCGTAATATCCAAGTTCGTTTATCCTGTAAATACTTTTCTGCTGTGCCGACAGGTTTATCCCTGTTAACAAAGCAGTGACTAAGATTACTACAAAAAAAATTCTCATTTTATTCGATTGAATTTCAAAACTACATATTGGTTTGCTCTCAACGAGAGTTTAAAGGCCTTCGGATCAGTAGAACATGAAGGCTTGTAAGAATCTCCCGTGATCATGTTAGTTAACTCTACACCATCCTTGAAATGTAGCGTTACAGGCTCGGTATGATCGATAAATGACTGAATGATCAATGTGTTGTTGTCGTATGTGAACATGCTTACCTCTGGTTCAGCTTCAAGAAGAACATCTGCATCAAGTGTGTTTTTCTTTATGTTGTAAAGAGCTTCTGCCGGTAAGTTGTAAAGGTCGGAAAAGTTATCAGGGATCGTCAGCAGGTAAACATGCCCTTTTGAATAGGATGAGTAGCTGAGCAACGGATATGAATTTCCGGAGGGTGTTATCCCTACGATCTCGGACCAGGTATCATTTGTAGGATTCTCGATTTTTGGGATTGTAATCTTGTTTTTTAGCTCTGCTGTGCTGCTGAAACGAAGAGTTGAAGTATGTGATATCTCAACACTGCCTTTTACCTGAGCGCTGATCAGGTCTTCAATGCCTTTGCCCTTCATTGCCTCTATAAAATTGCTTGACAGTATGACCGTTCCTCCCTCGTTCAACAGATGTTTTAGTTTTGTCAGTATCTCAGGATCTGCCGCCGCACTTTGCGGGATGAAAACAGTACTTGTTTCTTTCGGGAATACGGGCGTGGGTTCAACGGGAATGCCTGACATGCCGAGGTATGAAGCAAGATAGCTGTCGCCGGAAGAGTTTACCGGCCTGTAATATTTGAGGCCAACGGGATTGCCTAAATGACCTGCAAAAGAGTCGAACATTTTAAATGCATTTGCGGCAGCAGACCCGTAAATGCTGATGATGTTTCCGTCAGGCAGCTCTTTGAACAGAGATGACCAGTTGAAGAGAGTAACCTCTTTTGTACCTGAAAACAGTGTGAGAATGAACTGTTGGGTATAGCGGTTAAGAGTGCTGCAAGCAAGAGGGTCGGCCCATCCGCCGCCGTTTTTTCCGGGAGCTGCATTGTCGAGGTATCGCATTATGCTGTAACTCTGATACGGCTGCAGGTTTTGGTGGGTGTAGATACGGTCGCGGGTTTCGGTACCGGTGTAAATGCCGTCGAATATTTCAGGTTGTGTTGCAAGGTTGTACCCGGTGTTCTGGTAATGTGCATACCAGTTTGGATATTTGATGACCATTTTTATGTCAGGGTTGACCTTTTTTGCTTCCGAAACTAAAAGTTCAGATATCTCAGTCATCTTTTTCAGGCGGAATTCAGTCCATGTCATATCGCCTTTTGCTTCAATGCTCTTGTCGCATCTGCATGATGTAAAGAAAAAATCATCAAAGATACATTCTTTGAATCCTTTAGCGGCTATTCTTACGGCATTTATAAGCATGTCTACATCCTCCTTGTTAGAATAGCAAAGTACTTTAAAATATTTTCCTTCACCTCTTGGTTTGGTGGCGGTTATTCCGGCTGCTGTTTTTATCCCCTCATCTTCAAAGTACTTCTTCACTTTTAACATTGTTTTAAGGTCATTTGATGTTTGCCGGTGAACTTCGAGATAAACCTTATCGATATGTAGTGTCTTCTGAAGAATGGCTATATGTTTCTTAAAGTATTCTTTATTGCTTAGTTGCTCAACATCGGCTCTTGTACAGTAAACCGATACTTTGAAATTATTGTAGGCCTTTAAGTCAATGTTCGTAAGAAGTAATGTTAAAAGCAAAAGAAAGAGACGAGAGCTGGAGCTCTGTATGAATTTAAAAGAACGGTTTTTCAACATGGCTGTGGAATTTTAAAGGGTTGGTTTCGGATTGGTTAACGTGTAAGACAGATGATAACAAAGAAATAAAGCCTGTGGATAGTAAAGCTGATCCACAGGCTTGTTACTATAGAGTTATGAAAATATTAATATCCGGGATTCTGATCGTCCTGTGAAATTCCGTCGTTAGTTATGATCTCGTCATAAGGTATCGGGAACAGAGCAAAATGATCGTCATACTGAGCCTGACGGTTTGTACCGAGTCCCAGTTCAGGTGGCAGATCAGTTCTTCCGCCGATAGGATATTCAATGTCAAGAAACTCTTTTGCAACTCCCATGCGGGTTAAGTCGTAATATAATGAGTATTCAGAGTTGAATTCGTGTCGACGCTCCTGAATAAGGGCCACTTCCCATACCGGAGAAGTGTATCCTTTATCGGCTTTGTACTGAGTGTAGAATGCCTGAGCATCGGGTACAGTAACCGGCGTTTCCAATCTTGGAATACTGTCAGGATACTGTTCGGGCAATTGTTCAGTGGTAACACCTACCTCAAGGTTACCCCAGGCTCTGTTACGGATCTGATTGATCTCGTCCCATCCGTCACCGCCTGTCTCGAATTTACATTCTGAAAGGTTAAGCAGTACTTCTGCGTAGCGCATAAGTATGGCAGACATTGAATAAAATACCTTTTTGTTAGATCCCTGCTTGCGCTTCCAGAACTTCAAGCAATAGTTGTTAGGTACAGACCCGCCCTGAGCATAAGGCTTCCCTTTGTCGAAAGGTGCTGCCTGACCGGTGTACGGGTTTTTCTCTTTGTAAGTAAAAGCTGAATATCTCAGACGCTTGTCGCCTGTTTCAAATGAATGTATCCATTCGTGAGAGATGAACAGTGATCCCCACTTCATGTTCCATACCGGCCACCAAACAGCATCGTATGTGTTGTTGGCACCCCAGAACATGTCTTCAAAATCAGGGTGTGCAACTTCCCAAACGCTCTCCTTACCCCAACGGTAACTTTCTGAATGGATTGCACCAAAAACCGGTTCCAGTTGATATTCACCGCTGTTTACGATATCCTGCAGATGGGTTTTTGCTTTTTCCCACTCTTTTTTGTACATGTAAACTTTTGCAACATAAGCTTTGGCCATTCCTTTGGTAACTCTTCCTCCCTGATTGTTGCGCGGTTTCCAGTCAAGCTTTTCAATAGCATACTCAAAATCATTGATTATGAAATCCCA
>JAOZOF010000355.1 GCA_029933425.1 Marinilabiliaceae bacterium | reverse complement strand
TTATTACTTCTCCAGTTCGGTCAATATTTTCATTGCTTCTTCACGCGATGAACCACAAAAATCAGGCTCGGGCATAAACCCGGCACACACATCCGGTCTTTCAGGCGAATCAAAGATGTCACAT
The DNA here is from genome assembly GCA_029933425.1 of Marinilabiliaceae bacterium. GTDB lineage: Bacteria > Bacteroidota > Bacteroidia > Bacteroidales > Marinilabiliaceae > JAADEM01. Next base: position 3,277 of record JAOZOF010000355.1, on the reverse strand, counting down.
TTGTAATCTTCAGTCAGATGAATACATCTGACACCGGCCGGTTTTCCATTCTCCATGCCCGGAATTCTCGCCGAAATCGACGGTGCAATGCAGCAAGCCCCACAAAAATCACGGCAATTCATTGATATTTCACTAATTATATTAAAATTTTACACTAAATTTTCTGCCCTTCGTCCCCGATTTAGGTAATTTGGTGTAAAAATATAAATCATTCATCACTTTAAGGAAACCAATTTAAGATTAATATAAATATATGCAGTAATTTAGTGTAAACTTTCCAAACAGGTTGTTTTCCCCTTGCCCCGTTCATTGATCATTCCTTCAGAGCGGGGCTTTTTTTATTAATAATAATCTGAAACGATCACTTCCATAACCTTACTTGTCCTTGCAGCAGTCTTTCCTGTACTTACACATTTTTCCCCTCCTGTCAATTCTTCCACGATCTGTTTTATCAAATAAAACTGTATATTTTCAGGAACTTCATATGTTATCTTTTCCTGTTTTCCGTTTTTATGAAGTATCAGAGGTGTATGTCCGAAAGATGAAAATTCCAGCCGTCCTTCTGTCCCCGTTATCTCAACAACATCCTTTTTTGTATCCTCAGAAGTCACAAAGCACCACACACCGTTACATACCACGCCGTTCTTATGTATTAATGATGCAACAACGGTATCTTCAGCTTCGTACAATCCTGCTTTATTAAATGCCTTTCCCGATACCTCTTTAACAGGACCGAACAGAAAGTCCAGATAATCTAACTGATGTGATGCAAGATCATAAAATATCCCGCCACCTGCCAGTTCAGGATTTACCCTCCATGCCTCATTACTTTTTTCATCTTCTGTGGCAGGCCTCATTAACTGTATGTTTACGAACAACACTTTTCCCAGTGTACCTGACTCCACTATCTCCTTAGCCTTCAGGAATCCGGGTAAGGTTCGACGATAGTATGCAACAAACAGAGGCACTCCTGTTTCCTCACTCACCCTGTTCATTTCAAGGCACTCCCGGTATGATGTTGCCATAGGCTTTTCAACGTAAACCGGTTTACCTGCTTTCATGGCCTCAATGGCATACTGAGCATGAAATGCCGGAGGAGTAGCAATGTACACGGCATTCACATCTTTATCATTGATCAGCTCTGAAGCATCTGTTGTCCATTTCGGTACATTATGCCTTTTAGCATAATCCCTGACTGCATCCTCACTGCGCCGCATAACGGATACAAGTCTGCTGTTCGCTACTTTACTGAAGGCGGGCCCGCTTTTTTTCTCGGTCACATTCCCGCAACCTATTATTCCCCAGTTTACTGTTTCTACCGGCATATACTGTTTATTCGTTAAATGTATTTAATTAAAATATCTACTCTCCTCCACTAACCACTAACAACTAACCACTACCCTTTTCCTTTCAGGTAATAATCTGCATCTATCAATGCACTCTTATTTTCGGCATACTTTGCATAATTGAATCCTTTATGCAGACTGTAAGCACCTACATTGCCGTCCTTATCAAGGGCAAGGTAGCCGATCTGGAATTTCTTGTAATCAGGTATCTTTTTCACAATGCGCAGTATCGCTTCTTCAACAGCCTCCTGCGGAGTCTTGCCCTGACGCATCAACTCCACAACAAGGAAAGAACCAAGGGTTTTCATAACAAGCTCCCCCATGCCTGTGGCAACAGCTCCGCCAACTTCATTATCGCAATACATTCCTGCTCCGATGATCGGCGAATCCCCTACCCTGCCATGCATCTTGTATGCCAGACCGCTTGTGGTACACGATCCTGAAATATTTCCGTCCGAATCAATAGCGAGCATACCTATCGTATCGTGATTCTCAATGTTTATCACAGGCTCATACTTAGATGTCTTCGTCCACTCCTCCCACTCTTTTTTTGCCTTTTCGGTAAGCAGATCCTTTTTCGGAAATCCCATTTCAAGGGCAAACTGCAATGCCCCTTCTCCTGCAAGCATCACATGAGGTGTTTCCTCCATCACCTTTCGCGCAACAGATATCGGATGCATTATGTCCTGCAAAAAACACACAGAACCGGCATTACCTTTTTCGTCCATAATACTAGCATCAAGGGTTACAAAACCATCCCTGTCAGGACGGCCGCCGTATCCGACACTCATATCGTCGGGGTTAGCCTCAACGACCATTACTCCCTGCTCTACCGCATCCAAAGCCCTGCCCTTCTTACTTAATATTTCCCATGCCTTCTTATTCGCATTTATGCCGTTTTTCCACGTAGAAATTACAATGGGCTTTACCGGTTCACCCTTTGACTTTTTCGAGGCACCGGCACTATCTTTACACGAAGAAGATGCAAAAGCACCTACAGATGCCAAACCGGCTACTTTAATAAAGTTCCTTCTTGATGCCATAATTCAATGTTTTTTAATGTAATATTCAAATGTACGATTTTTCCCAATCAATTTTGAATATTGAAAGTGTAAATAAGTTCCGAATACAAACTGAGATCCATACACCGGCAATGCCCGCATTCTTTTATTTTCTTTATTCCTTCTCCGGAACTCATCCTCACAATCCACTGCAAACTAAAGAATTAAATAAATATTATGTTTAACGAATTTATTCGTTAATATTTCTGAAATTCCGAAACAATTACAAAAATGAAACGTAGAGTCATGAAAGATTTAAAATAAGATCATGCAGGATATTTTAATGTTTTATGCCAGATCGGTTCTGATAATTTATCCATTATTCTTGATTACGATACGATTGATCTTCAAACGATCGTTGCTGGCAAAAATAGGATACATCATTATCACGACCGTGATATTATCCACCATTGCTACATCAACCATACAATATTTCGGACTTCCTGCTGCATTAGGCATTCCGGTACGAATAACCGTTATCATTCTGGCGCTTACATTCCTGCGAAAAGAGATACAGTTGCTAAAGACCATCAGCACAATTCTTGACAGGATATCAGATCTGGATATCTCTGTTTACGTGGAAGATAAATACGTTAAACGTAAAGATGAGATCGGACAGCTTGCCCGTTCACTGAATAAAATGACCGTTAAACTGAACGGAATAGTACAAAAGGTACAGAAGAATTCGGAACATCTTTCATACACAAGCCGGCAACTGGCATCGGCATCACAACAGATATCTGAAGGCGCTACCGAACAGGCAAGCACAACGGAAGAGATATCCTCATCGGTCGAAGAGCTCATTGCCACCTTAGAATCGAATGCGGAAAAGGCAAATACAACGAATGATCTGTCATCAGAATCGGCCAG
>JAOZOF010000354.1 GCA_029933425.1 Marinilabiliaceae bacterium | reverse complement strand
AAGGGGAAGAACGTCATCTTTTTTATCATTAATGTTTTTTGAAGGGGGTGAGGTGACCAGTAGAAGTAGGTTATCTAAGAAGGTGCAGAGCACCGTTATATTATCCATTTGTATAAGTAAAACAAAACTTCCTATCGATTTACCTTTCCGTTTAAAATCATTAACTTTCAAAAAGAATAAAAATCAGATCAAAATGAAACATCTCATCTACCTGCTTTTTCTAATAACTGTTGTGTCATGCAACACCGATAACGAAAAATACTACGTTCAGAAAGTATCATTCGACAAGAACCTGCCGCTTGCCGAAAAGGTGAAGATAGCAGCTCACGTTGTACCTTCGCAAAAACAGTACGACTGGCAGGAGCTTGAGATGACCGCTTTTGTGCATTTCACGGTGAATACCTTTACCGATATGGAGTGGGGACATGGCGATGAATTGCCGGAGATATTCAATCCGGTAGACCTTGATGCGGAACAGTGGGTGAAGACACTGAAAGATGCAGGGATGAAACTGGTCATTCTCACCTGTAAGCATCACGACGGGTTTTGTCTGTGGCCCACGAAAACCACAAAACACTCTGTTGCCTCCTCTTCCTGGAAGAACGGAAAGGGCGATGTGGTGAGGGAGGTTAAAGATGCCTGCGAGAAGTATGGAATGAAGTTCGGTATTTATCTTTCTCCGTGGGACAGAAATACCGTATGTTACGGCGATTCACCGGCTTACGACAAGTATTTCATGGAGCAGTTGACGGAACTGCTTACCAACTACGGAAAGGTTGATGAGGTTTGGTTCGATGGGGCGAACGGCGAGGGGCCTAATGGCAAGAAGCAGATTTACAACTGGGATGCATATTACGATCTGATAAACAAACTACAGCCGGAAGCAGTTGTTGCCATTGTGGGTGAGGATATTCGCTGGGTTGGAACAGAGTCAGGTTATGCAAGAGAAACGGAATGGAGTGTTGTTGCCCTTCATCCCGGAGGCCGCAGTGAGAAGACGGAGATAAATAAAGAACTCAAATTAAGAGCAACAAGTAAGGACCTCGGTAGCAGAAAGGTCATTGAAAAAGCCGATCATCTGTTCTGGTATCCGGCTGAGGTCGATGTTTCGATACGTCCCGGATGGTTTTACCACAAAAACCAGGATACACATGTGAAATCGCTTGAAAAGCTTGTTGATATCTACTTCAGCTCTGTAGGGCGGAATTCGGTACTGCTATTGAATGTGCCGCCTGACAAGCGGGGACTTATCCACGAAACAGATGCTAAACGATTGAAAGAGTTTGGCGATTACATACGCAATACATTCAGAACAGACCTGACAAAAGGGGCAAAGCCGTCTGAACGTGCGGCACGAAAGATGATCGACGTAGATAAGGATACCTATTGGCATGTTAAAGAGCTGCCCTCATCAGTTGAGTTCCGGCTCGACGGGAAGAAACGGTTTAATGTGGTAATGCTTCAGGAGGAGATACGTAAAGGACAGCGTGTCGAAAAGTTCAAAGTAGAAGCAATGTTTGACGGGCAGTGGAAGGAGATAATATCGGGTACAACTATCGGGTACAAGCGGCTGCTGAGGTTTGACAGGGTGACAACTGACAGAGTCAGGCTTACCATCCTCGTGGCCCGTGACGGAGCTTTGATATCACGTTTCGGACTGTTTGAAAGGGCCGATATCCTGAATGATCCGACTATTACGAGAAACAAACAGGGGGAAGTTTCTATTGGCGTGCCGGGTGCTCATTCGGAGTCTGTGATAAAGTACACCACTGACGGTACCGATCCTGACAGAAACTCTGCCACATACAGTCAGGTGTTTAAAATGCCGGGCAAAGGAGTTGTGAAGGCGAGGGCTTATGTGAACGACATGAAAGACTCAAGTGCCGTGATAGTTGAGAAGTTTGACATCTGTCCTGAAAAGTGGAAAGTAGTGGCGTTTGATACTGAGTCGGAGGCATACCCTGCCGCTAACGCGGTGGACGGCGATGTGCGCTCGATGTGGCATACCCCGTGGAGCGGTGATGTAAAAGGTCATCCGCATTACATTGTAGTGGATATGGGAGAGGTGCTGAAAATAAAAGGTTTTACCTACACACCGAGAATTAGCAGTAATAAAGGCGGAACGGTTTCACGGTACAGGTTCTACGTAAGTAAGGACGGTCGTAACTGGATTAAAGTGCCTGTGAAAGGCGAGTTCAGCAACATCAAAAATAACCCCATTAAGCAGGAGGTCATGTTTGGAAGGACCTATCCGGCACGCTATTTTAAGTTTGTTACGTTGTCGGACATCAACAACGAAAAGTGGGCTTCAGTAGCTGAGATAGGGGTGATAACTGAATAATCCGGGGATTTGTTTTTTAAATAAATTCGAATTGATATCACGGTACAACGTACCTTTGATGTATTTAATTGCAATTTCTACAAATATTGCCACGGCTCTGCCGCTTAGGTGCATTGTACCGTAATATTTTTATATGTAGTAAAAGCTTAAAGTAAAAAGCCAAAGACATTCGTTCGTCCGCAGGTCAACGAATCGTCAAAATCTGAAATTGTAGTTCAGTGGTAGTCCGTCAGCCGATGGATCCTAAGCTGAGGATTGCCCCGCCTGCCGGGATTTTCTGCTTAGGTTATCAGGTATGTAATCGAACAATTATTCCTTGTTCCCTTTCATTAATTCAAGAAATTGTTTGGCTGTCATTACAGGGATCTGAGCCATTTTAAAATCTTTAAGATTTCTTGTGATAATTATTTCCTGCTCATTTTCTAAAGCTGTGAAATATTGCAATCCGTCTTCAAAATCTTTAAATGTCTCATCATTCAGTGCTAATCCGATTATTTTGTCATCAAGAGGTAGAACCGTTACAACCAGTCTTAATTTTCTTAATATTTCTTTTACCTTTTTAGGGTTAAGCTGCCTTAACAGCACATAGCTTGTATTGGCTATGGTTAGTGAAGAAATACTTATTTCTATTTTATTCCGGTCAGCCAAAGTGAAAAGTGCTGCAGATTCACTATAGAATGGTTTTCTGCGTGATAACAGGTCGATGACAATATTGGTATCTATGAATAACTTTTTCATTTATATTTCTCTGTTATATAATCCCTGTATTCTTTTTTGTAATCGAAATCATCCGGAAGGTCAATTACTCCACTCAGGCTTTTAATAAGAGGTGTGATCTCAGTCTCCTGTTCTGTGCTTTCATCTTTTGTCAAACTGTCTAAATACGATTCTATCATTTTTGACAGACTTGTTCTCTGTTTCTTTGCATACTTTTTTGCACGTTCTATTACTCGATCATTAAGTCGTAATGTTAGTTTAGTTTCCATATCTTTTTATTTTAGAGTCTACGTACAAATATATAAAAAATATACGGCAAGTGTTTCTTTTGAATGATTTTTTATAAGTC
>JAOZOF010000353.1 GCA_029933425.1 Marinilabiliaceae bacterium | reverse complement strand
CTTCACAATGAAACAAACCGTGAAGAGGTTGCAAAAAAAGTTATCGGATGGATAACTAAAAAGCTGTAACTACTGTAAAGCATTTTAAATACTCCAGCCCCTTCATAATTTCTCTCATAGCTACTTGGCTTTTACATTTATCATATTTTCACCGGGCTTAAGCTCAAACTCATTTCCTTTCCAGACAAATCTCCCCTGTATCCCTTCAGGTAGAATCACTGTTCCCATTAATCTATTTTTTCTTTTTTCAAGACTCACCTTTACCATTCCTTCAGGATGTGGCATTGCCGCATCAATTCTGTTAAGAGTAGAAAGATTCGGTGAAACCAATACCTTTTCGAAATTAGAAGCATCGGGCCTGATACCGGCAACGATCTTTAAGAGATGATAGTCAGGACTTGCACTCCATGCATGACACTCCGAACGTGGTTCAACATCCGTCTCTGCAAAAGTTGTCAAACCCATCTTCAACTGGTTTTTCCAGTTATCAAGAAGCTCTGTGTAGAGCTCTCCCAACCCTGCTTTTTCAAGTGCCTCGAAAAGATAAAGATTGAAATAGATGGTTGTCTGTATCAGCGATTTGTCAGAAAGTATCTTCTCCATCAAAGCTTTCTTATCATCGACAGGAACAGCATCTGTTAATATTGCAAAAATATTTGTGTGCTGAGAATACAGTTCCTGCTTCGGGGTTTCGGCAATCATTTCTTTCTCCTTGTTGTAGCAATACTTCATTGTTGCCTCCTTCACCGACCTTGCCTGTTCCGCATACCTATTTGCATCCTTTTTCATGCCCCACTCGTAGAACATTGACGATGCATTTTGAAGGGCATAAACGTATTGCAAAGCTACAGCGGCGGAATAGCCATCATCGGCTCCCGGAGGTATCCCGTTCGGAAAGCCTTTAGCCCAATCGGTAAAGTTCCACCACTCCATTCCTGTCGGCATCCCTTTATCACCTATTTTCCGTTCCCACCAATCAAGCACAGCTTTCATGCCTGTTACATATTTCTTCAGAAATGCATCATCATTGCGGTACATGTGATAGTCATAGATCATATCTACCCACAAAAGAGAGTAAGTAGGTATTATCTGAACGATGTAAGAGGGATAGCGGCTTTGTGTCAGTCCCATCGGTAGGCGAGACTTGTCGAACAGATCGATCGCCTTCCGCATAAGTTTATCGTCACCCGACACTGAAATTGCAACAAGTGCCTCAATACGGGAGTCACCGATATACTGTAACTGCTCGTAATAAGGGTCGATGAAACTCTCAACTGCTGAATTGCGCAGTGTCAGCCAGGAGGCGTCCCATATCATCGACAGGGTATCATCATCTGACCTGAAATATGCTTTTTCTTTGAAAGGATATGCAACATACACACCGTAATAATCATCTATCTCAAGCGGCTGATCACCTGTTTTAATGTCAAGCTGAACGAACCGGTAAGTACGTTGTGCCAATGGTTTGAACATACGATTCTCTCCTCCGTCAGGTTCCACAATATCGTAGTAACCCATTATGTGTTTACCCTTAATATCGTTCCGATTCCCTTTTCCCCAATCTTTGTCGTAAAGAGCTTCTGCATAGGTTATTTTTATCCGGCTATCTTTCCCCTTGCTGAATAACATCTCAGGCTGTCCTATGGTATGGTGGCCATGATCAAGCAGGATAGTTGCCTTTGCATTGGCAGGAATGATCAGAGGTCCTGTTCCTTTAATGAAGGAATCATCTATCTTTATCCCTTCGGTTCGGGCAACAGACGCAAAACGCTGTTTAGTCTCTTCCATAGGAGGAATAACACGGGGAACAAGAAACCAGGTACTGCCATACAAAAATCCACGTCCTACCGCAAACTCAACAGTTGCGGCCTTCGGTTTCAGAAAGCCTGATTCATCGAATTCCGGCTCTTCCCAACCCCATAAAAATTTGTCGCCGATAATATGCTCACATGGTCCGGCAGCATAATATCCCCTTAAAGAATCGCTGACGAAAGGTATCTGTTCGTATCCATAGTTCTTTGCCACTACCCAGGGAGTACCTCCGGTATTGATCTCAACAGGACAGCTCTTGTCACCTTGAAGGATAAATGCCGTTTGAAATGTTTGCTGTGAAGCTTTCCGGTACTCTCCGAAGTTCACCACCTCGACAGCTATAACATTCTTCCCGGCTTTCAGCTGCGGTGCAATATCAAGTGTTTCGTATCTGTAGTTGTTGATATCTCCTGAAGCCGGTCCTTGAGAAACATAAGTGCCGTTCACATACAGACGGTAACGGTTATCGGCAGAAACGTACACCTTAAAAGAATCAGGCACGGCAGGCAGATCAAAGTGCTTACGAAAAACGAACACTCCGAAATCGAGAGTGGATTCAGAAGGGTGAGTTATCCATTGTGCTTTCCAGGTATGTTTTAGCATGGTAAAATCCTTGCCCTGATGATTGACCTTTACCGTTGACTCCTGTGCAAAAAGAACTGTTGTGAACAAAAATCCAGACAGGAAGTATTTAAGTTTTTTGTACATGTTTATAATATTTTCATGATCTTTATCTGTTATAACTCTCCCTCTTCTTTTGATAAACAAATACTTTGTGTTTTCAACATTGTTGTCAATAGAGGCCCCCTTTTACATCTTTTGAGAAGTTAAATACAACATTAAGTATAACTACATTTTAAAGACAGTGCAAAAATCCTATGATGGAATAATCAATAAATAACAAGATAAAAACTAAAAGTTATTTTTCCAGCAACTCTGACAAATATAAACACCAAAGAACCTATTTCCTAACAAACCAGATAATTACTTCTTAACTCATCCCGGAATTAATTAGGCTCTGATTTTTCTCTGAAAAAACTGTATCCAGCTATTTTTAAAGCTTTGCTTTCTTGAAAATTTTTCTTTTTACAAATACATTAGTATTTTCACACAAAATCTTAAAGCTCACTAAAATGACTGATAAACTCAAGCGAAGTATACCCTACGTTTCTGCGATAATTATATTCCTGATCTTAAGTACTGCCTATTTCGCACCTGTACTTAAAGGAAAACAACTTCCCCAGATGGATAATATCCATGCGCAAGGGATGGCCAAAGAGTTGATCGATTACGAAAAAAAGACAGGGGATGTCTCGATGTGGACAAATTCCATGTTCAGCGGTATGCCTGCCTATCAGATAAAAGGTGATGCATCTAAAAATATTTTCTGGTATTTGAATAACTTCACAAGATTAGGATTACCATACACAACAATCGCAATACTGTTCATGTACCTGTTGGGTTTTTACGTGCTTTTGCTGAGTTTCAAGATTGATCCGTGGCTGAGCATTGCGGGGGCGCTGGCCTTTGCTTTTGGCTCATACAATCTGATAATAATTATAGCGGGGCACATAACAAAGACCTATGCAATTGCATTAATGGGGCCT
>JAOZOF010000076.1:8650-12930 GCA_029933425.1 Marinilabiliaceae bacterium | reverse complement strand
GGGGGAGGAGTTCGGATGTTGTCTTTTCATTTCGTTTTTGTATTTGTCTCCCTCTCCGTCAGCTGACGGAAGGGTCGGGGAGGGGCTACTTGTTAGCTCAACCCCCTGATTACTCCGTCATTGTCAATATCCATATTTTCGGCGGCGGGTACTGCAGGCAGTCCCGGCATGCGGAGGATATTTCCTGCTATCGGGATAATGAAACCTGCTCCGGCGGCAATCTCAAACTCACGGATGTTGATGTCGAAGTTCTCGGGACGGCCAAGGAGCTTCTCATCATCAGAGAGGGATTTCTGTGTTTTGGCCATACATACAGGCATATTGCAGAATCCCATATCGTGGATCTTTTGCAGCTGCTTCTTGGCTTTGTTCGAGAATATCACATATTTGGCTCCGTAAACTGTACTGCTAATCTTCTGTATCTTGGTCCTTATCTCATCTTTCAGATCATAAGTCGGACGGAATATTGTGTTGCATTCTGCAGCTGCTTCTGCAACCTTACGGGCAAGTTCAGCAGTTCCTTCACTTCCTTTGGTAAATCCTTCCGACACTTCAAATCGCACTCTGTGTTTATCACATGTTTCCTGAACAATTTTTATCTCATCGTCAGTATCTGCGGCAAAGCGGTTAAGGGCAACTACAATAGGAAGTCCGAAACTTTGAAGGGTGTCGATGTGTTTTTCAAGATTCACAACGCCTTTTTTTACGGCATCCACATCCGGAGAACCAAGTTCTTTAATCGGCTTGTCGCCGTGATATTTCAATGCACGTATCGTTGCTACAAGCACAACTGCTTTGGGAGATATGTTTCCTTCACGGCATTTGATGTTGAAAAACTTCTCAGCTCCCAAATCAGCACCGAAACCTGCTTCGGTAACCACATATTCCGAATATGACATGCCCATTTTTGTTGCAATAAGCGAATTGGTACCCTGAGCAATGTTGGCAAAAGGACCTCCGTGTATTATCGCAGGGTTGCCTTCAAGAGTCTGCACAAGATTTGGCTTAATGGCATCTTTTAGAAGGATGGTCATTGCACCCTCTGCATTCAGGTCACGGGCAAAAACCGGTTTGTTGTCAAAAGTATCTCCAACGTAAATGTTGCCGAGACGCTTTTTCAGGTCATTCAGGTCTTTGCTCAGACAAAGTATAGCCATAACCTCAGATGCTGCCGTGATATTGAAACCTGTTTCCTGCGGTATACCTCCTGTTTTTCCTCCTAATGCTGCCACAATTTTGCGCAGAGAACGGTCGTTCATATCGATGGCACGCTTCCAAAGAACTGTTCTTGGGTCGATTCGCAGGTTGCGGCTCTTGCTTTGAACGTTGTTGTCGATAAGTGCCGATAAAAGGTTATTTGCCTTTTCAATCGCAGAAAAGTCGCCTGTGAAATGCAGGTTGATATCTTCCATAGGTATAACCTGTGAGTAACCTCCTCCGGCTGCTCCGCCTTTGATGCCGAATACGGGCCCGAGCGAGGGTTCACGAAGCACTACAGTTGCCTGTCTTCCTATTTTGTTCAGTCCGTCAGCCAGCCCTATAGAGGTAGTAGTCTTACCTTCACCGGCAGGAGTGGGAGTAATCGCTGTTACCAGTATCAGATTTGCCTCACTGATCTTATCTTCAGAAATTTTCGATAATGGTATTTTAGCCTTGTTGTTACCGTGAAATTCCAGTTCTTCTGCTTTTAAATTCAGTTTTTCTGCAATTTCTTTAATGTGTAGTGGTTTTACCGAGTGAGCTATTTCAATGTCTGTTTTCATGGCTTTATGTTTATTTGTTTATTCTATTGTATGAAAATTTTGTATGTCAGTAATTAATTTAGTCTTGGTATTCAATAAAGGTAGTAAAATAATTGATGTTTTTACAGTGTTTTTAAGGTCGCTGCCGGATATTATTTCTTATTTTTGGTTATCTTATTTTTCTTTTTATTGTTAGTTCTTTCGCTCTTTTTTTCAGTTCTTATTTCCTGATTCACCTCTTTAACAGCTTTTCTTCTGGTTCCGGGTTTGAATGTTGAGATCAATCCCGATTTGATACTTCTGAACAGATACCCCGGAATTGCAATATCCTTGGGACGATCATAATCGATGATGCCTGTAACGAACTTATCGCTGTTTTTGTTATTGTTCGTTTTAATAATACCGTTGGCAATAGCATTGATGAACCATTTGTGCTTTTCTTTCACACCTTTGTTCGCAGTCTCTTTATCCTTGAATATTTGAATCACAAGATCGTTGTAATCAAACAGAATCTTGCCTTTTGAGTGTGCTGTATCAGCAATGAAATCCATATCAATACTATTTATTTTACCTGTAACAAACCTTACGCTTAGCGGCCCTTCCAACATTCTGTTGATGGGTTCAATCGGCATCGGGGCAAGATGTCCTGAAACGATCATCTTGTCCTCTTTTTCGGCGAGGGGTACTTTTACGGATAAATCGAGTTTGCCGGCATCAAGGAATTTTGTACTGCCTGATATTTTAAGGTCGGGATTTAGCTTTATCATCTCCGGGGAATTCGATACATTGATGATATCGAGATCAACATCGGTGAATAGAACTTTCAACGGCTCTTTATCAGCACTGACGATCTCGTTGTAAAATATGCGGCTTTTACTGATATTCACACTGTCGACAGCAAATGGTATAGAAACCTTTTTGATCAATTCGCCGATAAGGGGCTTTCTGTTCATGTTTTTAGGAAGGCGTTTATCTGTTGAAAGCGAAAAATCAAGTTTGTTGATATCGATCGCAGAGGCATAGTATCCGTAAAATTTCCCATTTCCTTTGAAACTTATCCCTTTAACTAAGATATCGCCGATTTCTATCGAAGAAACATCGTGAGCAAACTGTACTTTTTTATTCGTCATCACGAAGTTCCTGGGTTTAAAAGAAAAATCATCAATGCTTAGCGTTCTAGTGTCCCGATCAAGAATTATGCTATCGGCCCGGATCAGGTAACGGTCGACAAATCCGCCGTAAAGATGCCCTGACGAAAAATGAAATGTTTTGAACTTAACTTTGTCTATCTGCTCATTTGCTTCAGGAGAGATATCTATTTGTTCAATAGTAAGGGTTGAAGAGTTAAGTTTGAAATATAGACTGTCTTTTGACGGCACTTTGTAAACATAGAAATTGCCGTTATTTATCTTGAAATGATTGATGTAACCGTGATGTAATCTTTCACTGATAATGTTTACTGTAACTCCGCTTTTTTTTGGAGGAATTTTTGCTTTGGGATTAAAATATATCTTTACAATAGGATTATTACTCACAATATTGTTAAGCTTAAGTTCATTGAACAATATTAGTTTTACGAAACTCAAACCGTCGAAATAAAAAGTATCTGCTTCAATATATGTGAGCATCGATATCTTGTTGCTTTTAATGCTGTCGATCGCATTTTGTCTAGGTGCTACCCTTATCTTGCCCAGTCTGACGGCTCTGTCTGCTATTGAGATATTTATCGTTCGGTACGTGATGTCATAAAGTCTGTCAGGCTCATTGTTTACGTAAGAATTAAGGCGTTTTTTCACAATTGATTCGAGGGCATAGCCGCCGAAAATATCAATGACAAAATATAATGCAATAAGTGACAGGAGTATCCTGATGAGGATTTTATTATGTTTTTTTGAGTATCTCATAAGATGTATTGCTATTTAAATATACAAAAAAGATTCTTGTCAAAATATTAAATGCCTTATTGTGTGAAATTATCAGTAGAATAGAACGATAATATTTCACATAGCTTGCATAATCCCTGCCTTCATTAAAAATAACATAACTGTTGTTAATTATGTTCAGTAATATTTTAAAATTTGTATCAGAACAATGAAAATTCGTTTTTTATATAAAATCTGCTGATATGAAAAAAACAGTTTTTATTCTTTTGGCTGCTTTGTTAATTCATTCCTGTGCAACTCTCGATGTTAATGAGATTGAGAATCTTAAAAAAGAATCTTTTGAACCTTTTACGCTAAAACCCGATGTTGATGTGAACAGGATCAGGATCGATATTCTAAGACAGAAAAATGATGAGGTAAGTACCCTTGACAGCACAAAGGAAACTGTGGATGTTATTTACCATCCATTCGGTTTTGAGCTTGGAAACGATCTTTTCTTTGACCTGAATGACAATCTTGGGATAAGGATAGATGAACTTTTTAATGTTGAGAATAAATATTTCGAGGTTGAACTGTTTACCAGACCTAAGAAGAATAAAGGGGTTTACAAACAACAGTTTTTAAATGATACAATAAAGAGGAAGACTCCTTTTAC
>JAOZOF010000076.1:5137-8550 GCA_029933425.1 Marinilabiliaceae bacterium | reverse complement strand
TCTGAATTGTTGTACCGGATAGAAAGGGGTAATGACAGATTATTCATTTACGACAGGTATTTTCGTGGAACTAAACTTGAAATAAAAGGGGATACTTTATTTGAATATCACAATAATTATCTGTTTTCTAAATATGTGATCACGCCAAAGTAAAAAGTCCAATACCTTTTTATTATTCAATAATCTTTCGATAGTTTACTTACTTTAAGTAGTCCCATAGGTACGATATACTTTAGCAAGGCGCAAAATCCTCTTGAATAAAATTGAAAGTAAGGCGTGATAATTATATGATAAATATCACAAAAAAGGTAATTAATGTTAAAAAAAACACAAAAACTTTTGTGAAAATGAAAAATGCAATATAAATTGCGTTTGTTTTTATGAGTGTACTTTCAGTCTGAAAGCAAATAGAATGTTGTAAAGAAATAGCCCTGTAAGGGCGGACGATATATTCAAACCTGGGCAACGCCCCTGGAGGATAAAAAGAAGAAAAATTGTTTTGCCGGGCCTGCCTGCAGCAGGCAGGGATTTTGCCGCGCAGCATCGCTAAACTCCTGACAAAACAACCAAACTATGAAAAAATGAAAGCAACAGCCGGTAATAAAGGTGATAACATCCGTTCCGATTGTTGGGTTTCCATCGAGCTGAAAAGCTCTAGAGGCCTTGACATACGGCTCAACAGTAAAGTTGCATCCATGTTTGGCGATGATATTATAAGCCTTACAAAGGATGTTCTCAATTCTGTTGCAATAGAAAATGCCGTGATTGAGATAGAAGACAAAGGAGCTCTTGATTGGGTAATTGCAGCCCGGTTGGAGGCTGCTGTAAGACAGCTGAAAGATGTAGATGCCGGTTATTTATTTCCTTTGGTTAATTCTGAGGGTAAGCTTAAGCCGAAAGATGCTACCCGATTTTCACGACTTTACATTCCCGGAAATTCTCCAAAACTGATGCTTAATGCAGGTATTTACGGTGCGCATGGAATAATCCTCGACCTTGAGGATGCTGTTGCTCCCGTTAAAAAATCCGAAGCACGTGTACTTGTTCGTAATGCTTTGCGCAGTGTGAATTTCTACGGAACTGAGCGAATGGTTCGTATCAATCAGCTCCCTGCAGGCCTGGATGATCTTGAAATGATTGCGGGCCACGGAGCTCAGTTGATACTTATCCCTAAGTGTGAAACAGCTGACGATGTTAAAGCAGTTGATGGAAAGATAAAGGAGCTGACCGGAGGCGATCATATATGGTTGATGCCTATTATTGAAAGTGCTCTGGGAGTTGTGAATGCATATGACATTGCTTCTGCATCAGAGAATGTGGTTGCCGTTGCCATTGGTCTTGAAGATTACACGGCAAGTATTGGTGCACAGCGTACCGATGAGGGAACAGAGAGCTTTTATGCCCGCAGTGCTGTTATAAATGCAGCACGGGCAGCAGGGATGCAGCCAATCGATTCAGTATTCTCGGAGATTGAAGATAAAGAGGCGTTGCGCAGGAATGCTCTAAACTCTAAAGCATTAGGATTCGAAGGAATGGGATGTATTCATCCTGCCCAGGTAAAGGTAGTGAATGAAGTATTCTCACCAACGGAAAAGGAAATAGAAAAGGCACAAAAAATAGTTGATGCATTTGAAGAGGCAAAAGCAAAAGGTCTCGGTGTGGTAGCGCTCGGAACAAAGATGATTGATGCCCCGGTTGTAAACCGTGCCCGTAAAATAATTGAGATTGCAAGAAGAACACAGAGACACGGAGATGCAGAGGTCTAGCTAGAGAAAGAGTCCTGTAAGGGCGACATATTTTAACACCTGCCTGACGTCAGGCAGGTGGGGTGAAACCCCGGGAATGACAGAACACACAAACGACGTAAAAATGAAACTTGTAAAAAATGCAGCTGGCCGGTACGTTCCTGATGAGATAAACGGTGAAAAGGCCATTCCCTTTCAGGGAGTCGGGAAATACCGTCCTCAGGGTCGCAAGCATGCCCCGAAAATACCTTCAATGGCAGACTATCCTGCCGATGGGAACAAGCTTGTTCCGTCATTGAAGGAGGCGCTGGTAAAGGCAGGACTGAAAGATGGAATGACCATATCATCACATCACCATTTCCGCAATGGCGACCTGATAATGAACCAGGTGTTCGATATTGCCAAAGAGCTTGGCGTGAAAAGTCTTCGTTGGTTCCCTTCTGCATCATTTCCGTGTCATGAACATCTTATTCAGTATCTTGAAGACGGGACGATTTCTCACATTGAAGGTTCGATGAATGGTCCGCTTGGCCGTTTTACTTCCGAAGGAAAAATGAGCAAAATGGCGGTTTTGCGTTCTCACGGCGGCCGCTACCAGGCTGTTCAGGACGGAGAGGTTAAGATTGACATTGCAATTATCGGCGCAGCTTGTGCCGATCCTTTTGGAAATGCAAACGGACTTTACGGTGACAGTGCCAGCGGACTACTTGGCTTTGCACTTGCCGATTCACAGTATGCCGATAAAGTTATAGTTGTTACCGATAATCTTGTTGAGTTTCCTTGTGTACCATGGCAGATACAGGGTAACTATGTTGATTACACTGTAAAAGTTGATAAAATAGGCATTCCTGAAAAGATAATTTCCGGTACTACCCGTATTACTAAAAGTCCCGATCGTTTGCTGATCGCCGAAATGACGGCTAAGTTCTGCGAGGTTACAGGTATTATTCGTGACGGTTTCAGTTTTCAGACAGGTGCCGGAGGAACATCACTCGCTGTATCTGACTATTTTGCGAAGATCATGCGCGAGAAGGGTATCAAGGCACGGTTTGCCCGGGGTGGCAGTAACAAGTACCTGGTAAAAATGCTCGAAGAGGGCTTGGTTGATTACATCCTTGACGGCCAGACATTCGACCTCGACGGCGTACGTTCAATGGCCGAAAATCCCAATCATGTATGGACAAGCCCTTTTACAAGCTATAACTATCACGGTAAAGGAAATTTTGCTCAGCTTGTTGATGTGGTGATACTCGGGGCTACCGAGGTAGATGTGAATTTCAATGCCAATGTGGTTACGCATTCTGATGGTTATATGCTGCATGGAATTGGCGGTTGGCAGAATTGCCTCTTCTCAAAAACGGTGATTTTGCCTCTGCCATTGTTTCGCGACCGGGTTCCTGTTATCCGTGATGGGGTTACAACCCTTTGCGGTCCTGGCGAGCTTATCGATGTAATTGTAACCGAACGAGGTATTGCCATAAATCCCCGAAGAACTGACCTGTTGGATAAAGCTAAGGATAGTGGTTTGCCTTTAAAAACAATTGAAGAGCTTAAAGAGGAAGCCGAAGCAATTTGCGGCAAACCAAAGAAACCGGAGTTTGCTGATAAAATAATAGCCGCTATCAAATGGGTGGACGGCACCGTGATTGACGTAGTGAGACAAGTTAA
>JAOZOF010000076.1:0-5037 GCA_029933425.1 Marinilabiliaceae bacterium | reverse complement strand
ACGAACCATAGTAACACTACCCGGTGACGGCATCGGACAAATAGTTTTGAGCGAGGCACTTCGCGTATTGGAAGCAGCCGGTTTTGAAGCCGATTATGTTGAAGGAGATATTGGTTGGGAATTTTGGTGTAAGGAAGGAAACCCTCTTCCTCAACGTACCATCGACCTGCTTGAAAAACATAAGATCGGTCTTTTCGGAGCCATTACTTCAAAACCGAAAGATGAGGCGGCAAGGGAGTTGAATCCCGGGCTGAAAGATAAAGGATATATTTATAAAAGTCCCATTGTAGCTTTGAGGCAACATTTCAATATGGACATTTGCCTGCGCCCGTGTAAGACATACAAAGGCAATCCGCTTAATTTCATCCAGCGCAGCCCTGACGGAGAGATTGTTGAACCGCTTGTTGATGTTGCGGTGTTCCGTCAGAATACGGAAGGTCTTTACGGAGGTGTTGAGTGGAGCAATCCTCCCGATATTGTTTATGAGGCATTGATGACACATCCGCAGTTCGTGAAGAATTTCGGTAAAGTGCCGAAAGAAGAACTGTCAGTATCCACACGGATTTTCACCAAGAAGGCTACCGAAAGGATCTTACGTGCAGCTTTTGATCATGCCCGCAAGTATAAATACAAGTCGGTTACGGTATGCGAAAAACCGAACGTAATCCGTGAAACATCAGGAATGATGTACAAGATGGCCCGTCAGATGCAGAAAGATGATTACCCGGAGATTGAATTGTGGAATACAAACATAGATGCTCAGATGATGTGGCTTACCAAGAATCCGGATAACTACGGTGTTATCGTGGCCGGAAATATGTTTGGTGATATCATTTCTGATGGTTTTGCAGGACTGATTGGCGGATTGGGATTTGCATGTAGTGCTCAGATGAGTGAAAGCGGAGTGGCAGTGTTTGAGCCGACTCACGGTTCAGCCCCAAAATATGCAGAATACAAAACGCCGATAGTCAATCCCATAGCAATGATAGAATCGGCCTGCATGATGCTTGATTATCTTGGTGAAAATGACATGGCTAAAAAGATAAGAAATGCAATAGCTGCCGTGATAGAAGAAGGCAAGGTAAGAACATACGATATGATGAAGATGCCCGGTCGTCCTGATGTTGTTGAAAAAGGCGCCGCCTCTACAATCCAAATGACCGATGCAATAATTGAAAAGTTATAGGTGATTAACAAAGAGATACAGAGAAATAAGAGAAAAAATGAGTAGCCTCAAATGGCGTCATAAACCGCTCCGTAGGAGCGAAATATAACAAGAAGAAGCCCTGTAAGGGCGACATATTCTAAGCCGGGGTGCAAACCCCGGGAAGCACAAAAGATAAGAAATCGGTTTTGGCGGGCCTGCCTGCTGCAGGCAGGAATTTTGCCACGAAGCATTGCAAAATTCCAGACAAAACACAACCCGACAACTATGGAGATAAAACAACAAATACTTGATCTTTGGCCTGAACTCCTCTGGATAGAGGATGAAAACCTTAGGTATAAAACAGCAAAAACCTGGGAGCTGGCACTTGAACGCAGTGTCCTTACCCCGGATGACCTGAACACCATTCCGTTCACACTTCTTGCAGGTCCAGACCTGAAAGTCTCTTTTATGAGTCATAAACGTGCAGTGGTTCATATTGCCCGTGAAAGCGGACTGAAAGTAAAAGAGTTTTTTAAAGATGAGCTTCCTGTGAATATGGATGTCCTTATCGCCGGTGCTATCCTTGCCGATGTGGGCAAGCTTCTTGAATACGAACTTGATGATAAAGGTAAATCGTTTCAGGGCATGTACGGTAAATACCTGCGTCATCCTTTTTCCGGCGTTTCTCTTGCCGAGGAGTGCGGAGTACCTCCTGAGGTGTGCCACATCATTGCAACTCACGCTGGTGAAGGTGATATGGTAAAACGCACCACCGAAGCCTACATCGTACATCACGCCGATTTCATGACATTCCTGCCTTTTAAAAGCAGATTGGAGCACCCTAAAAGGGGAGGATGATGAAGCTTCGTAGGAGTGAAAAATTGGTAAATAATGACAGAGATACGACGAAAAAGAGCCCTGTAAGGGTGATATATTCTAACCCGGGGTGCAACCCCGGGAAACAAAAATGAAGGAATCGGTTTTGGCGAAAATTTTGCTGCGAAGCATCGCAAAATTCCTGACAAAACATTAACCATAGAACACTTTAACAATTTACTTTATGACCATAATCGAAAAAATAATAGCAGCCCACTCCGGAAAAGACAATGTCACTCCCGGTGATATCATTGATATGGAGATCGATGTACGTATAGCACGCGACTTTGGCGGACCTAATGTAGTGAAAAATATCAGGGCATACTCCCTGAAGGTAGCCGATCCGAAAAAGACGTTTTTCACCTTCGATACGAACCCTACCGGATCAGATCAGAAGTATGCTGCTAATCAGCAGTACTGTCGTCAGTTTGCCCGCGACCATGAGATAACTGTTTATGATATCAATTCAGGTATCGGAACTCACCTTGCTATCGACAAAGGACTGGCAGTGCCGGGTTCAACCCTCGTATCAACCGATTCTCACGCCAACATCGTTGGTGCAATTGGTGCACTTGGTCAGGGTATGGGCGACCGGGACATTGCCGCTGCCTGGGCAAAAGGTTCAGTCTGGTTCAAAGTACCGCCGACGGTTAAGATAAACATTGTCGGGAACAGGGCTCCGAACATTATGGCAAAAGACATTGTGTTGAATATGCTGCATCGGTTCGGTGCAAACAGTCTGCTAGGATACGCGGTTGAGCTGTATGGCAATGTTGTTGAAGACCTTTCGCTTGACGAACGAATCACAATATCTTCAATGGCTACTGAAATGGGGGCTATTTCGATCCTGATTCCTCCGTCAGAAAGTGTTCTTGAATATTGCAGACAGCATCATGACGGAGAGTTCACTCCTGTGTATGCCGATGAGGATGCCGTTTACGAAAAGGAATTCACACTTGATGCCGGAGAGTTCTTCACGGCAGTATCAATGCCCGGTAAGCCACACGATGTTGCACCTATCACAAAAGTAAAAGGAACAAAGATAGATTCATCATTTGTCGGCAGTTGTACCGACGGCAGGATGGAAGATCTACGAATAGTTGCAGATATAGTTAAAGGACGCAAAGTTGCTCCCGGAGTTGTTTTCAAGATCGTACCCACAACAGATGAGATTTGGAATCGCTGTCTTGATGAAGGTTTGATAAAAATATTCAAGGAGGCAGGAGTATTGCTTGGTAATGCAGGATGTGCCGGTTGTGCAGCAGGACAGATAGGTCAGAATGGCCCGGGTGAGATAACGGTAAGTACGGGAAACAGGAATTTCCCAGGTAAGCAGGGTAAGGGGGATGTATTTCTGGTATCGCCGGCGGTTGCCGCTGCGTCAGCTATTGCAGGATTTATCACTACACCTGATGATCTTCCTGAAGAGCCGGCCGTATTCAAACCGTCGCATCACGATGAGGAGAGTGCAAAAAGAGAGGTAGAAAAGCATGGTGACAAGCCGGTAATTCTTGAAGGCAAGGTCTGGATAATCGATGAGGACAACATCGATACTGATATGATATTTCACAATAGGCATCTGGCCATAACCGACATCAACGAGATGGGGCAGTATGCTTTCGGCAACCTGAAGGGTTGGGAGGATTATGCGAAGAAGTCAGAGCCGGGTGATATTATCATTACGGGTAAGAATTTCGGGGCAGGCAGTTCGCGCCAACAGGCGGTTGATTGCTTTAAGGCACTGGGTAATCAGGCAATTCTTGCAAAGTCGTTCGGAGCAATTTATGAGCGTAATGCCATCAATGCCGGTTTCCCAGTACTGACCTATGATGACATTTCGCCGCTTGAACTGGAAAACAGGGATGCTATTCGTATTGATTTGATGAAAGGAACAGTTACAAATCTGAAAAACGGTAAGCAGATCAGCATAAAACCCTTCTCCGATGTTCAGATGAAAATATATCAGAAGGGGGATTTGCTGTTGGCATAGAAAAAAGCTCCCTCCCGATTTCCCTCTGCAGGGAAAGAAGGAGAAGAACGATTCCCTTTAATTCTCTTCAGTGAGAATTTTGGGTTGAATTGACAGACAAAAACAGCTCCGTAGGAGCGAAATATTATTAGCCTGGGGCGTCAGCCCCGGGTAATCAAAGAAATGAAGAACTGGTTTTGGCGGGAATTTTGCCACGTAGCATTGCAAAATTCATGACAAAACAAAAACATAAACCCATGTCAGGAAAAACATTCGCAGAAAAAATATTCGATGCACCTGTTGGCAGCATTGTTTTCAAAAAGCCCGACATAGTGTTGTCGCACGACAACACATCGAGCATTGAAAAAATATTCCGCAAAATGGGAGGCGAAGAAATTGCCGACCCGTCGCAGCTTCTTGTTGTGCTCGACCATAACGCACCTCCAACCAATAGCAAACTGGCAAACGACTACATGCAGATACGCCGTTTTGTGAATGCGCAGGGTGTTAAACGTTTTCACGATGTAGGCAGTGGCATTTGTCATCAGGTGATGTCGTATCACGCCAAGCCCGGTATGCTCATCGTTGGCAGCGACAGCCATACCTGTACGGCCGGGGCATTCAATGCTTTTGCCGCAGGTATCGACCGTACTGAAGCGGCCGGTTTGTGGCGGAAAGGAGAGACCTGGTTCCGTGTTCCGGAAACCATAAAGATAGTACTTCACGGAAAACTGCCCGAGGGTGTATATGCCAAGGATGTGGCTCTTTACATCATCGGAATGCTTGGCTCTTCGGGTGCTGACTATCGTTCAATCGAGTATCACGGTGACGGTGTGAAAACCTTGTCGGTATCTGACAGGATGACCATAGCAAACCTTGCGTCGGAGATGGGTGCCAAGAATGCCGTATTCCCGCCCGATGATGTTCTGGAAAAATGGATAGGAGAGAAGATTGAAGGTGTGTGGGCTGATGAGGATGCTGTTTATGAGAAGGTCATTGAAATTGATCTTAATGAGCTTTATCCTGTTGTGGCCTGTCCTCATCA
>JAOZOF010000352.1 GCA_029933425.1 Marinilabiliaceae bacterium | reverse complement strand
GTAATCCCCCGGAGGAATGCCGAATATCGAATAAAGAATATCGAATAAAGATTTTAGGCTTAATAGCCAATAATTACATCTCCTTTCCGCGAAGAAGGGGTCACTTTTAAAGCTTCGACTTTTCCGCTCTTGATTGTCCCTTCAATGATCGTATTATACGGGGCATGAAGCTTAAAATCAACATCCCACTCTTTCGGCCAGGCTGGTGCCAGGTAGATCTTTTTTGAATAAGGATCTGCCTGCAATAACATGGACTGGAATGCTTTCATCAAGACCCCTCCGTGGTCCTGATCGGGTGTCCAGTCGTAATTCGGCCCCCAAAACGCGGGGAAACGTTTTGTCTTATCATAGTTCTTTGCACGGCTGACCAACCCATTTTTTGCCTGTTCTGTCAATCCCAGATAAGCCATAAAGATATCATCCTGCCGCCAGCCAAAATGTCCTTTATCCCAACGATGTTCCAAAGCATTTTTCCCCCATTCAATATTCGGGTTACCCACTCCGATCAGCCGGAAAGGAAATACTGCGTACAATTCGGGATTTTCAACATTTTGCTTATCCTCAAACCGTTCCGCAGGGGCCAGGGCTACCCCCGAAGGAGTTTCCCTCAGCGGAAGTTCGGGGAGCTTGCTGATCAGTCCGTTCCAGAAATCTCTCTCCGACCCGGTCGTCAGGTTTTCCGGCAAGGCAGCCAGCCGTTTCAGGATACTGTGCAATCCTGCTATTTCGGGCATCGGGTTTGTACAGTCCCACCAGGTCTCCAGCGCCTGGGACGGATGCATAACCAGTCGTCCGCTGCTGTCTATTTTGTAATAATTATCAAAGAAACGCAATACATCATTCGCTACCGGCAGGATCTTATCCCGAAAGAATTCTTTGTCGAGGGTATAGTCATAGTAATCCAGCATCATATGCACCAGCTCAAGACCGGAGATCCATTCCCATTTATGCCAGCGGCTCTCCTGCAAAGGGTCTTCCCGCTCTTCATAAGGGGTCCAGCCATAAACAGCTGTAAAAACAGAGCCCCAGAAATACATACACTCCGGGAAGTAGGCTCCTTCGAACCCGAAATATTTTCTTGTGCGTTTTTTGCACAACGGGTAAATCTCACCGGCATACATTTTAAACAGAGGTTGCATCAGGTCATAGTCTCCGGATGCACACATGCTCAGGTAGGGCAATCTCGTGTTCTGCCACCAATAGCCGGGGCCCCATCTCCGGTAATCGGCATCGCCGGGAGTACCCTCTATCGGAACGGTAAAAATGGAACCGTTAAATTTGACAGGATAGCGACCACGCCCTGCACAGGCATCCATAAACCGCTGGAGGGTATATGCCCGGGAAACAATAAAGGCATCATCCTTCTCCGGGTTTGCTGCACCGCCGGCAGATGTAGCATATATCCAGCTCCTGCCCCAGAAGTCTGACCACCACTTTATATGTGCTTTTTTGCGGTCGTTAAAAGGTATGCTTTCAATATCAGCAGCAACCTGTTCAATATCTTTCTGCCACTCGCCGGGCCGGGAAGGATGCCGGGTCAATACATATATGTTCAGTCTCCCTGATCCTTTGGGGGCTGTTTTAAGACTTCTGTCACTCAGTCTTTGGGCATCCGGCCCGGTAATGATCGCACCGAACGTTCGATGAAGAAGGGGATCGTTTGTAAGAAAATCCGCTAATCCCTGCACTTTCGCATTCAGATCAAACCCCTCTGATTTCTTATTGTAGTGATACCAACCGATGTAATTCTTCGTTGTCTGGATCAAATGGTCCGGTTCAACGATCACGGGTTCATGCAGACTTCCCGGTTTGGAACGGTCTTCCAGCAGATCGCTTGATTCCAGTCTGGGTAATGAATACGGTTCAGTACGCCACAACTCAATGTTTGCCGTCATACTTAGCGGAACAGAACATTCATATGTCAGATGAATGACCGGATGATTGGCATCCACCCACAACTGAAGATCAAGATCAACATCTTTGCCTCCTACTTTCCCTGCAGAACTGATCCGGATGGTCCCTGTTTTCAGATCCAGCTCCTGTTTAAATCCGGCCCCGGGAAAAACAATGGCAGGCGTACACTTCACCCTGACTTCACCCACTTTCAGCAAACGTCCGTTGTCGCCCCAGGAGTCGGTTTTGCCAATATAAAAACAGATGTCACCGTTCTCTTCCACCCATACATTCAGACCGATATCCCCGTTTCCAACGGGCATCGATCCGTTATAGTCTTTGCCTGGAGAGTCCCAGATAACATTGTATGCAGCAAGGCCTTCCCGTTTCCCGGACAGATCATCCGGGCGCTGATCACATCCTGCCCCCAGGAACAATACCGAAAAACCCAGGGTTATCCTGAGGATTGTCGTTGTGAATATTTTTTTCAACATAAAATCACTTTGTCTTAAATGATAGATCGAAACCTCTTTTTTCATATGTTTGTTTTTATCCAAAATTACGCATCCGGAAGTCCGAAAGAGCTAAACCGTTGCGTACGTTGGGGTTAATCCCGGTTTAGAACTCTCACGTTTTTGGTGAAACACCAAAAACGTTGAAATCCTTAACCGATCCGCAAGGAAAAACATCTATATTTTTCTATTGCGGAATTTTGGATAATCTACAAATTTTTTTGTCATTTTAAAAAAAATTACTTCTTTTGCACTCAAACACGATTATAGTCGAATAGTATAAGGTAAAAAAATGGCAATTGAAGATACAAGAGAGAAAATACTAATAGTTGCAAACAAATTGTTTAGCCGTTTTGGTTTCCATAAAACTTCTATGGACGAAATTGCTAAAATCGCAAGAAAAGCAAAAGGCTCTTTATATTATCATTTTGCCAGTAAAGAAGAGTTATTTAAAGAAGTTGTAGCAAAAGAAATTGACAATCTTAAATTAAATCTATCAATAATTGTTAACGATAAAGATCTTAAAGCAAATGAAAAAATCAAACAGTATTTAATTAAAAGAATGGAAATACTGCACAATGCATCAAATTATCACGAAACATTAAAAGCCGACTTCTTTGAACATTTTGATTTTATAGACGATTTAAGGAAAGAACTTGATGACTGGGAAAAAGCACAAATAAAGAAAATTATTGAGCAAGGGATAGAAGAAAATATTTTCAAAAAACAAAATGCGAATATGGATGTCATACTTGATGTATTTATCATGGTTCTGAAAGGGTTAGAGATCCCATTCTTTCTCCAGGATAAATACGATGAACTACATCCGTATTTTGATGATTTGTTACTGATTTTAATAAAGGGTTTAAGTAAATAATATTTTTTTTAAATAAAACTGACTATAAAACAATAATAGTATAAATTAATTAATTTTTAAAGTATGAATAGAATAGCACAAGCAATAGTAAAATTAAGGTGGGTAATAATTATTGTAGTCGTTGGATTAACTGCATTTTT
>JAOZOF010000351.1:1204-3435 GCA_029933425.1 Marinilabiliaceae bacterium | reverse complement strand
AATTCCCATATCAACAAGTTTTTTGTATATATCCTGAGGAATATTTGCATCGGTAATTATCCTGTCAACATATTCAAGACCGCAGATACGACCAAAGCTTTTTTTCCCGAACTTTGAAGAGTCAAGCAACACCACAACTTCTTTAGACGCCTCTATCATCTGCTGGTTAAGATGAGCCTCTAGTCCGTTTGAAGTTGATAAACCATATTCAAGATCAAGGCCGTCAACACTCAGGAACAATTTGCTGCAAGCGATCTCCTTAAGTATCAACTCCGAATAATGACCTATCACCGAATACGAAGTATCCCGTATGTAGCCTCCGAGTTGTAATATTTCCACATTTTCCTTTTTAAGCAATTCGAGTGCCACATTAAGGGCCGAAGTAACAATGGTGATCTTGTTATGCGGATTTATGTGCCGGGCCAAAGCAAGGACCGTAGTACCAGAAGCGATGATAATGAACTGATCTTCTGAGATAATCCTTGCTGCCTCCCTCCCAATCGCATCTTTCTCTTTTGCATGAATAAACTCTTTCTCGTTGATATGTTTATCGTTAACAAAAGGCTGCTCAAGTGAGGCTCCCCCATGCACTCTGAAAAGAAGTTTTTTAGCCTCAAGAAGTTTCAGATCTTTTCGTATGGTAACGGTTGACGTATTTAACACTTCACTGAGATATTGGACCTTTACCTTCTTTTTATCCTTTAATATCTGAAGTATTCGCTCATGTCTGTCCATAACAATATTTATTTTCATTCGAAAGCAGATAAAAACAAAATTAATAAAAAGAATCAATACTTCACAAAACTAATCCACAAACCTCCAAAATGCCCGGAAGTCATTGAATACAATCGGTAAACCTTACACGTAACCAGTATTAGAAGTATCTAAAAAATGATACACTACCGATACAAGAATTCAAAGTTGTTATTTATTAATTATCTTTTCATTTATTTTAACTTTCTCTTTGGTTTTGTTTGATTATTTTCTAGTTTTGTTTTAGTCTTTTCGAAACCTACCCGAAATACACAAGAACATAAAAGAAACATCATGAAACCCGAGATCTCAAGAAGAAACTTAATGAAATCCCTGGAAACCCGTGACATCTGGGATATTATAATAATCGGAGGTGGTGCTTCAGGCCTGGGAGCAGCATTGGATGCAGCAACAAGAGGATATAAAACATTGCTGTTGGAACAATACGATTTTACAATAGGCACATCGAGCAGAAGCACAAAACTCGTACACGGAGGAGTAAGATACCTCGCACAGGGAAATATATCTCTTGTTCTCGAAGCTTTGAAAGAAAGAGGATTGCTTTTAAAGAATGCTCCTCATCTCGTTCGCAATCAAAAGTTCCTTATCCCCTCATACAACTGGTGGTTCAAGCCATATTACACAATAGGGCTGACACTTTACGACATGCTTGCAGGCAAACTGAGCTTTGGAAGATCGGTTCCTTATTCAGCAAAAAAAACGCTTAAGAGCATACCTGTACTTAACAAAACCAATCTTAAAGGAGGCGTTTTGTATCACGACGGACAGTTCGACGACTCGAGACTCGGGATAAACCTTGTACAAACCATCATTGAAAAAGGCGGAGTTCCTTTGAACTATATGAAAGTTACAGGGATCACAAAGAAAGAAGGCAGGATAACGGGAGTAATATCGAAAGACTTCGAAACCGGAAAAGAATATACCATCAGAGCAAAGGCTGTTTTGAACGCTACAGGGGTATTCGTGAACGGAATTTTACAGAAAGACGATCCGGACATGAAGGATGTTGTAATGGCAAGTCAGGGTGTACATATAGTTCTCGACAGGGAATTTCTGAAATCGGACCATGCCATCATGATACCTAAAACTCCCGACGGAAGGGTACTGTTCGCAGTGCCTTGGCACAACAAGGTAGTTGTAGGAACAACAGATATACCAAAAGAGCGATCGCTGATAGAGCCTGAAGCAACCGATGAAGAGATAGATTTCATTCTTGAAACTGCAGGTCAGTACCTGACACGCAAACCAACAAGGAAAGATATTAAAAGTGTTTTTGCAGGCCTTAGACCACTTGCTGCCTCATCGAAAGGAGCAAATGGCAAAACAAAGGAGGTATCCAGAAGTCATAAAATAATTATTTCAAAATCGGGGCTTGTTACAATAATAGGCGGCAAGTGGACCACATACCGTCAGATGGGAGAAGAAGTGGTTAATAAACTGATAACAACAGGCGGATT
>JAOZOF010000351.1:0-1104 GCA_029933425.1 Marinilabiliaceae bacterium | reverse complement strand
TTCCTCGATGCCGAAGAGAGCATAAAAATAGCACCACAAGTAGCATCATTAATGGCTCATGAGCTTTTTAAGGATAAAAAATGGGAAACGGATCAGATCGAAATTTTCAATTCAATAGCAAACAACTACCTAATTAAAAAAGAAAATAATGTTGAAGTTCTTGAAACAGCCTGAAAACAAAGAAATAATTCAAAAAGATAAAATTGACTCAGCGTATAAAAGCTACCGGCTGCAGGTTTTTACCGGAATATTCATAGGATATGCGGGATATTATCTGGTTCGTAAGAACTTCTCACTGGCCATGCCATATCTTGTGGAAGAAGGTTTCACAAAAACAGAACTTGGATTTGCTCTGTCCGGAGTTTCCATAGCTTACGGGCTGAGCAAATTTTTGATGGGAAACATTTCCGACAGAAGTGATGCCAGGAAATTCATGTCGCTTGGCTTGTTACTCACAGGAATAACCATGATAATTATGGGAACATTCCCTGTTGCAACCTCTTCCATTACTATCATGTTCGGCATGTTGTTGTTGAACGGATGGTTTCAGGGAATGGGCTGGCCGCCTAGTGGTAGAGTGATGGTCCATTGGTTTTCGATAACCGAACGCGGGACCAAAATGTCGTTCTGGAATGTTGCTCATAATGTTGGAGGCGGACTAATAGGCCCCCTTGCAATACTCGGATTAAGCATCTTCAACGATTGGCATGCAACCTTCTACTTCCCCGGCATGATAGCTGTTGTGATAGCATTTTTCATTTATTTTACCGTCAGAGATCGTCCCAATGCTGTAGGATTACCTAAGATCGAAGAGTACAGAAATGACTATCCGCCTGATCCGGAAGAGGCAAGCGAAAAAAGACTCGGTGCTAAAGAGATATTTGTAAAGTATGTTTTCAGAAACAAGATGCTTTGGTACATTGCTGTTGCAAACGCTTTCGTCTATCTTGTCAGATACGGTGTTCTCGATTGGGCACCCACATATCTCTCCGAAGCTAAAGGATTTTCGTTTGAAGAATCGGGCTGGGCTTATTTCGCATACGAATGGGCAGGAATACCGGGTACAATCCTGGCAGGATACATGAGTGACAGGTGGTTCAAAGG
>JAOZOF010000350.1 GCA_029933425.1 Marinilabiliaceae bacterium | reverse complement strand
TTATACTCACTCAACTAAAGGAACAATTTAAGATATTGAGCGGTAAATTTGATGACAATGAATTCATCACAGTAGCAAAATTCCTTGTCATTTCAGGTATCATACTTCCACTTTTGCCGGATACTGAGTTCAGCAGTTACGTCCCCGTTTCCCCTTTTAAATTCTGGCTTGCAATAGTGGTAGTTTCAGGCATATCATATCTTAGTTATATTATTAAAAAATTTGTTTTCCCAAAAAACGGCATCCTTATCACAGGTATTCTGGGAGGAATGTACAGCAGTACTGCCACATCGGTAGTTCTTGCACGAAAAAGTAAAGAAAATAACGTTGCTGTCAATCAAATATCTGCTTCCATCATTCTTGCAACCGGCATGATGTTCATTCGCATATTCATAATTATGCTGATATTCAACTCTTCTCTGGCACTGTCGCTCATCATACCTTTTCTGGCTTTGATGATAGCATCTTTTCTAACAGCAGGAATAATTTATAAAAGTTGTAAAAAAGGAGAAGTTACAGAGATACAAAAAAATACTTCTAAGAATCCGCTCGAATTCAATACAGCACTGTTGTTTGCTTTTTTGTTCGTATTTTTCTCCGTCGTCACAAAATATGTTTTAAATAAATTTGGAACTCACGGGCTTGATTTCCTTTCTCTTATTGTCGGAGTAACTGATATTGACCCGTTTTTGGTTTCATTGTTCTCGGGAACCTATAAAGTTGCTCTTAACGCAATAGCAGATGCAACTCTTATTGCCATTAGCAGTAACAATCTGATGAAACTGGGATATGTAATTTTCCTGGGCAGCAAAGCAATACGTAAACCGGTAATGATAGGATTTACTGTTATTACGGCAATTTGTATACTTTTTGTTTTTATTTGAATTATAGAGATATTTGAAACAAACTTTTTTGCTTATCGTTATACTCTATAAATGATTTGGTAGAAATTATAATTATTGATATATGAACAGACTTCTGTTGATTGCTATTTCCCTTTTTATCCTTAGCTGCAATCCATCTGCAAAAAAGAACGATCCTAAAAAGCTTAATGATAAAGATACCATCCAGACTCCGGCTGTCGACCGGGATCTTCCTGAAATTGAAAAAGAAGGAGTTTTAAGGGCTATTACACTTTACAGTTCTACCAGTTACTTTATCTATCGCGGCAAGCCCATGGGTTACGATTATGAACTTCTTACTCGTTTTGCCGACCATATGAAACTAAAACTTCAGATAATTGTAGCACGTGATATTGACGATCTCATTAACATGCTGATACGAGGCGAAGGCGATATGATAGCCTACGGCCTTACCATAACCGAAAGCAGGCGAAGGTTAATAAACTTTACAAAATATCATACAAAAACCCATCAGGTCCTTGTTCAGAAAAAACCTGACAACTGGCGTAAAATGAAACTGCATGAAATAGAACGTGCTCTGAAAAGCGATGCCCTTGACCTGATAGATGATACCGTATGGGTCCGCAGAAACAGCTCGTATTATGAAAGACTGCTGAACCTGATGGATGAAATAGGAGATACGATATACATTAAGATATTACCCGGAGACATGGATACTGAAGAGATCATTGAACAGGTTTCGAAAGGGAAAATTAAATACACTATTTCAGATTATAATATTGCATCAATATTAAGCAGTTATTACCAGAATATCGACATCAGCGTACCCGTAAGTTTATCGCAACGTCTGGCATGGGCCGTGAGAAAAGACTCCCCCCTGCTTCTTACGGCGCTCAACGATTGGATACTTAAAATGAGAAAAACAGATGATTACTACGTCATTTACAATAAATACTTCAAGAATAACAACAATTACAAGAACCTGAAGAAAAGCAAATATTTCAGCAAGGAGACCGGCAGAATAAGTCCGTACGATAAGACCATAAAAAAATATTCAGCGCAGATAGGCTGGGATTGGCGGCTTGTGTGCTCAATAATTTTTCAGGAGTCAAGGTTCGATAAGAACTCCAAATCATGGACCGGGGCCTGCGGTCTTATGCAGTTGATGCCGTCTACGGCAAAAGCAATGGGCATTAAGAATCCTAAAGACCCTGAGCAAAATATCAGAGGAGGACTGAAATATCTCAAGCATTTATTTGATCAATGGCCTGAGATCCCGGACACGACACAGCGTATCAAATTCACTTTGGCATCGTACAACTGCGGACATAATCATGTTCTGGATGCCCAACGACTTACAAAAAAATACGGAAAGAACCTCTTGGTTTGGGACGAAAATGTAGAGATCTATCTTCGCCTTTTGTCAAAACCAAAATACTACAACGATCCTCTTGTCAGATTCGGTTATGTACGGGGATTCGAACCTTATAAATATGTGAGAGAGATATTTGAACGATACAAACTTTACAAAGATGTAATACCTGAATGACTCTGCATAACTTTATTAACCCCGAATTTTCCGGGGTATTTTTCATTTCTTTTTGATAACGTCAATCCTGTATTCTCCCGGATCCAACCGGAAAGACCGGTCTTTTATTTTGGGCTTCTCTTTCTTACCCAAAAGTTTATTGAAAACTTTGCATTTTTTAAAGTCTACACTTTCAGGTATGACTACCGTAGCAACAGTATTTTCCGGGATTGTTAGCTGCATTACGAAAGCTTCATCCTCTACATGCCAATTCGAGATTATGATACCGCTTGCCGATCTGTAAAAACATTTCACCTGTCTGATATTTCCAACAGGCTCCGGTGCTATAATTATCTTTTTGAATGCCACAGAGTTTTTTTCCTGCTTTATTCCTGCAAGACCTGAATAAAACCACTCCATAAGATGCCCCAACATCATGTGGTCATTCGAAACAGAAGGCAGTGCTGCCCAGCTTTCAGTAAGCGCTGTAGCACCTTTTTCGATCTGATACCCGTATCCGGGCCTGTCGGTGCGGTCATTCATTTTATACAGGATATCAGACTTCCCATTCTGACTTAAAACACTTACCAGGAATCGGTATCCAATATCTCCTGAAGTAAGGGCATAATCATTCTTCTTTATTGAATCAATAAGATTATTTAGCACTTTCTCCCTTGATTCTTCGGGTATCAACCCTACAAACAGAGGCATTGCATAAGCGGTTTGACTTCCGGTAGAACAGACTCCCGTCTTCTCATCAAAAAATTTATTCAGGAACGATCGTTTAACTTCTTCTACCAACTTTAAGTAATATTTCCTATCATCCTTTTTACCAAGAAGTTCTGCCACATTTGACATAATGGCTATGTCGTAAAAATAAATTGCAGTCGCGGTAAGCGATACCGGTGTAAGCTGAGCCACTCCGGGTCGTTTCGGGCCAAGGTCGAACCAATCACCTAAACCATAATCAAGAATGTTATTTTTTGCTTTTCCATGAAGATAATCCACGTACTTTTTCATCATAGGATATGCCTTCTTAAGCGTCTC